>JAEXTA010000030.1 GCA_023453665.1 Bacteroidota bacterium
CCTCTGACATACCGCCATACATACTCCATGGCATAATTGTATTAAAACCTCCCGGGTCAGCAGGTATATTTTTCATTTCATCAGTAGCCATTGATTTAAATCTCTGTATAAATTGTTCTTTTGTCCATGAACCTAAACCGGTTTCCACATCGGGAGTAAGGTTTGCAGAACGAATTGTTCCAAACGGCATATGAATTTCTGAACCGCCGGCGAATTCCATTCCTGCTACGGGTTCACCTTCATTAGTTTGTGTATGGCAGTGATGACACGAAGCCATTTTAACTAAGTACTTACCATATTCTTTTGGATTAGATTTATCAGGTGCCTGTTTAGGACTGTATGTGTTTAACGGAAGTGTTTTAACGATATAGTTAACAGGAAAATCCAGGTTCCTTTCACCGACTTCATTATCAATAGGTTTTAATGTTCTCAGGTAAGCTACAATTGAATAGAGATCTTCTTCATCCATTTCAGCAAAACCATCATAAGGCATAATGGGGAATAGTGCCTCGCCGTGTTTATTAATTCCTGAAGTTAATGCACGAATGATTTCTCCGTCTGTCCAGTCGCCAATCCCGGCTGGGGTAATGTTTCGTACAGGGATAGTTCCAGGCAGTCCCATTTCTTTTCCAAATACTTCACCGCCCATTCCTTCAGTTCCCGGTTTAACAGGTCCTCCGAATTTTGAGAAGTCTCTTTGTGAATGACAATCAATACACATTGCAACATTAGTAGCAAGGTATTCGCCGCGTGCAATTCTTTCAGGAGTTATTTCCACTTTAATATTCGATACAGGAATTTCTTTCGGGAAAGTAGAATTAAAATAAACGGATCCTCCTATAAGCAGAAAAACAAAAACCCCTACTACTATTGAAACGATCTTCATGAATTTTTTCATTTTATCCTCACATATTTATTTTGTTAATTGAAAAATGTTTTTTGCGGAGAGTGTTACAGGTAATAGCAGTACCGCTGCTAAAATGACTACTGTTATAATTATCTTTTTCATATTGGTCTTAATAATTAGCGGCAAATGTTATTATTTCATTCAGTTCAGAATTGAATGCTCTTAAACTTTCAGGTACTTTTTTGTCCGGTGAAATTCCCACCCACGATACTCTGTGTGCAAATTCTTCTGTTCGCAGAGTTATAAATGTTGTGATATTTCCTTTACCACTGTATTCGGTTGTTAAGACTCCATAGTCTTCAATGAGTGATTTTATTTTTTCTATCTGGCTTGTATGCAAAGTTCCGATATACCTTTTAACAGAGTTTTCAAATGATATACCTTCCCAGTGAAATACATTACCTGTGGTATCAATAAGGTAACCTTCATACACACCTGTAAATCCGCCTCCGGTTCCGATAATTATATTGTGATCCAGGAATGATTGATCACCAGCTTCTTCAATAAGATTTGCAGTGCTGCATCCGGCTATTGTCAACAGAGCTATCGATAAATACATTTTAATCTTCTTCATATTTTTTACTTGATTTATATTTTGAAACAGGAGAAGTAAGAGAATAACTACGATGTAAAACTAAGGTATGAAATCAAGTCGCGGTATAGATAGGAAGCACTAATTTGGCAGTGCAATACTGTTTATATGACTGTTTTATATAGTCAATATGAACGATTGGTTTTTAATACGCTTAAAAATCAAAAGAAATAAAATAAATTATTCGTGTTTTGTATGAGGATTTTTGTTAAGAAATGTTAACAACAGTTCAAGTTCACATTTATTATTTTCGTTTTTGAAAAGAGTATCTATGAAGATTATTTTTTAGGAATAACTCTTTCCTTTAGTGCTTTTGCAACTGCCTGTGATTTTGTGTGTACGTGAAGTTTTTCATAAATATTTCTGATATGCGCGCGAATTGTAAAAGTGCTCAGGAATAATTTTTCAGCTATCATTTTATTATCGAATCCCTGGATAAGCAGGTCAAGCACTTCTAATTCACGCGGAGTAAGATTATAATCGGCTTTGGGCGGAGGTAAATGCTGCTTAAACATTTCAAGAACTTTTCTAGCAATATGCGGCGACATTGGAGATGAACCGCCGAATGCCTGTTCAACAAGATCTATAACCTGCGCCGGCATGACCGGCTTAGAGACATAGCCGCAAGCGCCGGCACAAATTGCCTGGAATACATTTTCATCATCTTCATAAACAGACAGCATTACAATCTGAACATGGGGATGTTCTTTCTTTAATATTGATGTGGCTTCAATTCCCGACATACCGGGAAGTTCAATATCCATCAGAACAACGTCCGGTCTTAAATCATCAAATGAATCAACTAACTCTTCAGCTGATTCAAATGCGCCTACAACTTCAAATGACGGAGATGAACGAAGTACAAATGCTGTACCCATTCTTAAGTCATGATTATCTTCTACTAATGCTACTGCTATTGCCATAATGTTTTCTTTTTAAATTATGTTAAAAAGTGTTAATAATATTGGAATTAGAGCCTGCTGCGGCAATAGTCCATTTGGACTATATTTAAAATTTCATGTTCAAAATTATGGTTGTTCCCATACCTGGCTCAGAATAAAATTCGAGTATTGCATCAAGATTTGACGCTCTTTTTTTCATAGTACCTAATCCTTTTCCATTATAAGTGACTGCAGTGTTAAATCCTTTTCCGTTATCCTTAATTACAATTTTTATTCGTTCACCATCATACAGACTTATAACCATCAACTCAGTACAATTTGAATGTTTCACCGAGTTCGATAACGCTTCTTTTAGCAGCATCCACAGATCGCGTCTTTCTTCCGGTGATAAATTTTTTGAAGGGAGCAGATCTTTATTCGGCAGATCATAATTAAGAAAAATATTTTTTGCCCTGCATGAACTGATTATCATATCTCTTACACGAATCAGCAGGTCATGTATTGTCTCGGTCTTGGGATCTATTGCCCATATTATATCGCGTATTGATACTACTGATTCCTGCGAAAGCGAAATTATTCGTTCCAGCATTTGCGGCATCATAACAGATGCTTTGGAAGGAGTGCTTGTTTCATCCTGAATAATTTTACCGAACATTGCTATACTGCTGAGGTTCGATGCGATTTCATCATGAAGATCAGCGGCTATTCTTGTCCTCAATCTTTCAATTTCCAGCAAACTGTTCACCCTGTATTTATAAATTACCAGAGTGATTATTATGATAACAGACCCGGTTATTAAAATGAACCACCATCTTTCCCAAACGGGCGGAACAATTGTTATACTCATTGTCTTAATTTTTTTTCCCCATACACCATCGCTGTTAGTAGCTCTTACTTTAAATGTGTAATTACCCGGTGAAAGATGAGTATAATTTGCATACCTCATATTTCCGGCAAACACCCAGTCCTTATCAACTCCTTCAAGCATATATGCATATTGATTTTTTAGAGGATCGGAATAATCAAGTGAAGCAAATTCCAGCGCAAACATGTTCTCGTTATACCCGAGTTCAATATGTTCAATTTCATTGAGAGGTTTATCAGTTTTGTACGCTTCACCAAGCACAGTAAAACTTGTTATATAAAGAGGGGCTTCATATTGATCGTCATAAATTTCTTCAGGATTAAACATTACAAATCCATTCACAGTACCAAAATAAAAAGTTCCTCCTTCATCTTTGTATTGTGCCCCCGAAAGAAAATCAATTGAAGGCAGTCCGTCACGTTCATCATATACTTTTATTTCAAGTGTTGAGGAATTAAATTTTGCCAGGCCCTTGTTTGTCGATACCCAAAGATTTCCTGATCTGTCCGGCATCATTCCTTTAATGTAATTACTCGGGAATCCGTTTCTTTCGGTAAAGGCAACAAAGTTATCATTTTCTCTGAAGTAACGGTTCAGTCCGCCTCTGAAAGTCGAAACCCATATATCATTGTTATTGTCTTCATTAACAGAATATACAACTGGGCTGCTTATACAGTCAGAACAATTAAATTCTTTCCGGTAATGTTTTAGTTCCTTTGTTTTTTTATTGTACCTGAATAAGCCGTTGCCAAATGTTGATATCCATACATCACCTCTTGAATCCTGGTAAAGGGAATGTATATCCGTATTTTCATGTGCAAGTTTAAATTCAATAAATTTATTTGTTGAAAAATCATATTTGAATAATCCTTTGGTTTCAGTTCCTACCCAAAGTTCACCCTCTCTATCTGAAAAAACAGTTTTTATAAACGGACTATCTTTTGAGAACGGAAAAATTTCTTTGCTGTTAAGCCTGGTTAGTTTTTCTGTATTCAGATCAAGAATATTTAAACCGCCTCCAAATGTTGCTATCCACAACCTTCCATATCTGTCTTCTGCCAGTGAATAAACAGATGAATGACTGATAGTGGTGTTATCATTGGGATTATGAACAAAATGTTTAAAAGTATGTGTCAGATGATCATATTTCTTCAAACCGCCGTCATCAGTGCCGATCCATAAATACCCATTCTTATCCTTATAAAAAGCTTTTACTCCTTTTGCCGAGAGTGAACCCGGGTTATAACCTTCGTTTACAAACGATCTGAATTTATTCAGCTTGGGATCATACCTGTTAATTCCGCCTTTGTAAGTACCAATCCATATTGACCCTGATTTATCTTCCATAATATCATAAACCCTGTCTGCTGAAAGTGAAGATGTTCTGCCGGGGTTATTAATATGCAGATCGGTCTTACGTGTTTTTTTATCTAACTTCACAAGCCCGTCAAATCCGCCAATCCATAAATTGTTTTGTGAATCTATCATTAAGGTGAGTATAAGCTTATTTGATATATGCTGAGGCTTGTCCGAAAATGATGAGGCTTTAAAGAACTGTTCTTTCTTTTTGTCAAATAGATTCAGACCGTTCATAGTAGCAAACCACAGATCACCGTCTTTGTCTTCCACAATTTCTATTACTACGTCATTAGATAGAGAAGTTAAATCATCTTTTTTACTTCTGTATTGTTTAAACGATTTATTTTTTGAATTGTAGCGGAAAACACCCTGGTCAATGCCTACCCAAATATTTCCATCTTTATCTTCAAGCAAACATCTTATAAAATAGTTTGAGGTGAGTTTAATCAGTTCACTGTATTTGCCGGATGATAGAAATTTATCCTGTTCAATATTATATTCATAAAAACCTTTTTCTGAATTGCCTACTAATAATGTTCCTGATTTATCTTCAAAAATAGAACCTACTCCTAATCCGGTCTGCAAATTCAGCCTTTCACCTGATGGAAAAGTATAAACTTTAAAGGATGATGTTAGTGGTAAATAGCGGTTCAGTCCGTTTGATGTTCCTATCCAGATGTTTCCTTTTGAATCCTGGAATATCCTTGTTATCCAGTCATCTGAAATTGAACCGGCATTAGATGGATTGTATTTAAAGATTTCAAAATTATAACCGTCATACCTGTTAAGCCCGTCTTCAGTTCCAATCCACATAAAACCTTCCCGGTCCTGTAAAATTGCAGTTACAATATCATAAGACAAACCCTGCTTGATCGAAATCTGTTCGAAGTTAATAGTTGGATTCTGCGCCAGGCTTACAGAAAAACTAAATAATATCAATAAGAATATTCTATAACCGAATATTTTTTTCACCGGGATTTTTTTGAAGTTTAATTGGAGATATGAAGATTTATTCTTCACATGAATTTCTTTACAAATATACTTAATCTTATATAAAACTATTAATTACAAATTTACCCTGCAATAGTTCTGCTAAGTTTTTTATCTTTGAACTAACAATTACAGTTGTTTAGTAAAAGGTTTATGAATAATCTTTGAGGAAGTCAAATGATAGATCCCGATTTACTTAATATACTTTGCTGCCCTGAATCCAAAGCTGATTTAATTCTCGATGGAGAAACGCTGGTTTCAACTGACAGCAAAACAAGAAGGCGTTACAGGATTGAAGATAACATTCCCGTTATGCTTATTGATGAATCAGAACAGCTTGATGAAGAAGAGTGGTTAAGTATTATGAAAAAGCATGGTATTAATGTTAAGTAGTTACAACTAATTGAAAACAAAGTAATCATTAAATTTTAACTGAATATGGATCCAATTAATATTATAGTCGGACTTAATATCATTGCATCGTTCGGTGCAAATGTTGCCGGCGCTAAAAAGGGATTAAAAACATCTGTAACAGCCGTTAAAGAACGGCCGGTAACATATCTTCAAAAACTTCCTTTGATTTTATCAACAATTACTCTCATTGCCCTTATCCTGGCTGTGTTCAAGGTCGGAACTTTGGAATATACCGATGAATATTTCAGCCTTCGTATATCTGGATTAATTATTTATCTCGTTTTTTCCTGGATACAGATTTCAGCTTATAAATCTCTTGGAGAAAATTATTCACAGGAAATAGTGATCTTAAAAAATCATTCATTAGTCACCAAGGGTGCTTTCAGGTTTATACGTCATCCGCAGTATATATCACAAATACTTCTGGATATCGGCGGTGGACTTGCGACACTTAGTTTTATTGTCCTTCCTGTTGCATTGATACAGATTCCATTTATAATAATGAGGGCTTATAGAGAAGAGAAACTTCTTGAAAAATATTTTAAGGATGATTTTAAGGACTACAAAAAGAAATCCGGTTTTATGATACCATTCATTTAGTTTACGTTTTGCAATGAAAGTATCATCCAAAAAAATTTTTCTGGCGTTTTTATTTATTTCGATCTTTTCGGGAATAATTCTTCCGCAAAAAATTACTCAGCTCAAAGTAAAAACCGCAGAAGGCACATCTTATATCCCAGCATTTGAACGGCAGGGAATTTTATATTTTTCTATTAATCACTTTGCTGATATAACTTCAGTTAATTATTTCTATAACAGTAAGACGGAAAAGATAGAATTAAAACCCGGTTCTTACAGAATCAAAATCACTGCAAGAAATCCTTTCATTCATATTATAGCAAAACAGAAAAAAGACGACAGGATAATTCAGGTCCCCACATCTACATATATTCAGAATGATAATATTTATTTGCCTGTTGATTATTCCATAAATGTACTTGAAATCATTACCGGAAAACAAATCAGGTTCAGTGAGCCGGGCGAAATGATAATCTCAGACGAGACTTTCATTAATAATCTGCAGTATTCAGATGAGGTAAAAACCCGTTATGATATTTACGGAATTTCGATTGATGAAAAAGCAAACGGTACGCTTGTAAGGATCAAATCAAAAAAAAGAATTCCTTCATACAACAGCAGTTTTAAAGACGGCATACTTTCAATCGTTTTCAGGAATGTGAATTGTGATGAAGAAGTATTAAGCAAAATAAAAGGGGAAGGATTAGTTGGCCGGATAAAAGCATCGAATATAAAAAACGATACCGAACTAAAATTTGTGTTAAGCCAGGATTATACTACAAGTGAAGTAATGAATGCTGAAGGCAGCAACGATATCTTAATAACAATACACAATAAAATATTTACCGGGAATGATTCAAAAGATAAAAATAAATTAAAATGGAATTTTGATGTTATTGTAATTGATGCCGGGCACGGAGGAAAGGATGCCGGTGCAATTGGTGTAAACGGAGTTAAAGAAAAAGATGTAAACCTTGGAATTGCTCTTAAACTCGGAAAACTTATCGAAAAAAATTTAAAGGATGTAAAGGTTGTTTATACACGCAATACTGATACTTTTGTTGAATTGTATAAACGCGGAAAAATTGCTAATGATAACGGCGGCAAATTATTTATTTCAATTCATTGTAATTCAACCCCTAAAAAACCCAGCGATGCAAATGGGTTTGAGGTTTATCTTTTAAGACCCGGACGTACGCAGGAAGCTATCGGTATTGCTGAACGTGAAAACAGTGTTATTCAATATGAGGAAGATCCTAAACGTTATCAAAAACTGACTGATGAAAATTTTATACTTGTTAGTATGGCGCATTCGGCATATATGAAATACTCTGAAAAATTTGCCGATCTATTAAATCATCAGTTCAGCGGAAATCTTTCACTTGCATCGCGTGGTGTTAAGCAGGCGGGCTTTTATGTACTTGTTGGCGCTTCAATGCCAAGTGTTCTTATCGAATCAGGTTTCCTTTCAAATAAAAAAGATGCTGAGTACCTCAAAAGTTCAAACGGTCAAAACCAGATCGCTAATTCTATCTTTAACGCAATCAAAGGTTTTAAAAGTTATTATGAAAAGATGATGGAGTCTGAGTGATATTAACGGGCGACTGTGAAATCTTAATCCTAATCCTACTCTAAGCAGAGTAAGATTAGGAAAAAGATTAAGAATTTAAAATCAGAATAAAGTGTAAACTATTCCGATCTGTAAAGCTTCTTTAAGCTGGGTTTTTCTTGACTGACTTATTTCGTGAACGACTACAACTGCAAAGTTTACATTTATATATTCATTAACTTTTGCAGTAATAATATTATCCCATCTTACATCCCAAACATCTAGTTTATCAAAACGCGTAAATAATCTCAGGAAAGATGCGTACTGCATATTTTCCATAAAATCAACTTTGGTTCCGGTAACTGATTCAAGACCGGTTTCAAATTTTAATTTTTCTATTTCATTCAGTGTCTCAGGATCATCTGAATACAATGCAGCAAAATCATTTGCAAAAGTTTGTTGAATTGCAATTCCAAGACGTGATGAAAAACTTTCATTTGGTTCATATAAAAATCCAAGTGCTTCAGTAACATACCCCGGATCAAAAAGATTAACTATCTGAACAGCCGGTTCAACTTTATAATCATATCCTTTTGTAATCGCAGTTCTGACAGTTAATGCAAAATACGGATCAACTGCCCACCCGATATGGCGGGATAAAACACTCTCAAAATAAATTTCGTTGTCGGTTGTTCTGTATCCAACGTCTTCAATATTAGTTCTTCCGTACGAAGCTTTTAATAAACTTTTCCATTTCCATGGCTGATCAAGATATGCAAGCCCGAGATTAGTGTAACCAACAAAAGCCAGTGCATTACTTCCGCCTTGTGTCCAGTTTTCAAAAGCAACCTGGCTCAGGTTCAGCCCAACAACTCCGTATGGATTCCAGCCTTCGACTAGAGTAGAATCATGCGGCTGAGAAAAAACATTAACCGAGATAAACATAAATACAATTAGTAATAACTTTTTCATTTTATTCCTTTCTGATTGATGACAAAATTAGTAGCTGGTCTGGATTCAATACTTTAATTGAATTAACGGAATTTCGTCATTAAAAAACGAAATATATTGAGAACTGAATTATCCCTATAAACTAAGACTGAATCCTGCTGCAAATTTAGAATATGATAATTGAAAAAAAAACTTTCATCAGTTTATTGATAAACTCCAAATATCTTCTGGTGTTCAATGAATTTGAATATTAAGGGATTCATACTATTTGAATCCTGTTTGAAAATTATTCATCAAACTGTATGAAAAATTTAAAGGGAAAACAATGAAATCTTATATCGAAGGAACTGATTCAAATTTTGAACAGGAAGTATTAAAGTCTGATATACCTGTTCTGGTGGATTTTTGGGCTCCGTGGTGCGGGCCATGCAGAATGATTGCCCCGATTGTAGAGGAAATTTCAAATGAATACCAGGGTAAACTTAAAGTTGTAAAAATGAACACTGATGAAAACCAGGCTACTGCAATACAATATGGAATTAGAAGTATTCCAACATTAGGAATATTTAAGAATGGAAAAGTTGTTGATGCTGTTATCGGTGCAGTACCCAAAAAACATTTAGTTGAAAAACTTACTCCACATATAGTATCAATTAACTAACAGGTTAATTGACTTTAAAAAAAGCGCTGCAGATTTGCAGCGTTTTTTTTGCCTGAATCTGCTGTCAAATCTTCTGATTATTAAATCCTTTTCTTTTGCACCAGATAATCCCGGTAATTCCGTGGATTAAAAGATAGACCGGAATAACTAATGCAAGTATTACTAAACTTCCTATAAATATTTTTTCTCCGGTATAAAATAATTCATCAATAATAAATGTGATTATTATTGTGATGGATGTAGCAATAATTGAACGCTTGCCTACTTCATACGATGCACACCAGAATTTATCTTCTATATCAATTTCCATCCTTTCAAGGATAAATGGACGAAGTGTAAACAGAGCAAGAAGGAAAACAAAATCAGGATCAACAAGGAATATCAAAAGTATAATTATCAGCCCGAAAATTATTTCAGTTAAGTACGCAGCGAAAAGATTTTTGTATCTCATCATCTCACCTGAATCATACCGTTATTAACTGTTTGTTAAGTTAGAAGAATATTGAGCTGAATACAACCTCGGGATATAAGTTTCGGTTGCTGTTTGTCAAGTATGAACAATTACAACATAATCGGTTAAACTTTGGTAAAAATCGGGTCAACCAATTTTTTTATATATTGAATTCAAAATTTCTTCTTCTCATATAATTATAAATACTATTCAATGCCTGAATACGGAATAATAAAAGATATCGTCATCATTCTTCTCGTTTCAATTCCCATAATTTTTTTATTTAAAAAACTTAACATCCCCGGTATAGTTGGTTTTCTTATTGCCGGTGTGATAATAGGTCCCTTCGGCTTCAGATTAATTTCAGAAGTTGAACGTATAAACATCATGGCTGAGATAGGGGTTATTCTTCTGCTGTTTACAATCGGGCTCGAAGTATCATTCGGTAAACTGATGAAGATGAAAAAATTATTGATTATAGCTGGCGGACTCCAACTTTCAATAACTATTAGTATAGCTGCATTCCTTCTCTATGTGATTGGGTTGACTGCAGTAACAAGTATATTCGGGGGAATGTTAGTCAGCCTTTCAAGCACTGCAATTGTATTAAAGATATTAACAGATCGGGGCGAACTTGAAGCACCTCATGGAAGACTTGCATTAAGTATTCTGATCTTTCAGGATCTGGCTGTTGTTCCGCTATTTATTTTTCTTCCCATACTTGGTGGTAAAACAGGTACGTCATATTCAGATATTTTTCTTCAAATTGTTTTTGCTTTTGCTGCCGTAGGTATAATTCTAGTCCTTGCAAAATTTTTAATGCCGAAACTACTTTACCAGCTTGCCCGGTTAAGAATCAGAGAAGCTTTTACAGTGGGGACTATCCTGATGCTTTTAGGAACAGCTTATCTAACGCATAGTGCCGGACTTTCCTTTGCTCTTGGGGCGTTTATTGCCGGAATAATTTTATCGGAATCAGAGTTCAGTCCCCAGGTTGTTGCCGATATAATTCCATTCAAAGATGTATTTAACAGTATATTTTTCGTTTCAGTTGGCCTGCTTCTGAATATCAACTATGTATTAGTTTATCCGGTAACATTTATTGTAACTGTAGTCTGTGTAATACTGCTGAAAGCGTTGATCATAGTTATAATTATAAAGGCAATTAAATATCCGCTAAGAGTTGCTGTATTGACAGCTGTTGCACTGGCGCAAATTGGTGAATTCTCCTTTGTACTTGTTCAATCGGGAATGAAGTATGAATTATTAACCCCGGATCTTTATAATGCTTTTATAGCTTCATCCATATTTACGATGATGTTAACCCCGCTCTTTATTACAATTGCACCAAAGCTGGCAATCAAATCAAGCACATTCGAAACCGTTAAGCCGGATAAGTTCGGAACTAATAATGAGATACTTAAAGATCATGTTATAATTGTAGGCTTCGGTTTAAACGGAAGAAACCTCGCACGCGTGTTAAGAGAAACAGGAATAAAATATATTGTGATTGAACTTAATCCCGATACTGTAAAAACTGAACGCTCTGCAGGTGAAAGAATTATTTACGGTGATATTAATAAAGAAGAAATTCTGCACCATGCTTTTATTACTGATGCAAAAACAATTGTGTTCGCTATTTCCGATCCTGAATCATCAAGACGCGGATTGCAGCATGCAAAGAGATTAAATCCGAACATCTATTCCATTGTAAGAACCCGTTACACATATGAAACAGATGGTCTTATGAAAATGAAAGCCGATGAAGTAATACCAGAAGAGTTTGAAACTTCACTCCATATATTCAGCAAAGTATTGGAACGATATCATATACCGTTAAATGTTATAATGAAACAGGTAGCCATACTAAGAGGTGAATGTTATGCTCTTATGAGAAAGGAAGAGCCGGGCGCTGGTACGTTTGTACATTTGAATGAAATACTAGCCGCAGGATTAACTGAAACATTTTATGTTGATAATAATAATCCTCATATAAGTAAATCATTGGCAGAAATAAATTTGCGTGCTATTACCGATGCAACAATAATTGCAATTGTGAGGAGATCAACAACAATTTCAAATCCGCCTGGTAAAGAAGTTATAAGTGCTGCAGATACGCTTGTAATCACAGGTACGCACCAGGCAGTTGATAAAGCCATTGATTTTTTAAATGGCGGGTTGAATTAAACTGTGCCGGCAATCCTTACATCATCCCAATGATCATTCTTTTAAAACCTGTCAGTAATTAAACTTGTCCCGTGAAATGAAATAATTTAATTTTAAGCAGACATTCTTTACAGGTTTCATAATCGTTTAAAAAATAACAGGGAAAGTTAAACTTTAGAGATGCTGACTTACTCACTTAGATGCGGACATTCAAACTCAGAAACTTATTACAAAGAAATTCGGATTTTTACTGAAGTTGTATCAGCGCAATCCAACACTACAATCAAACCTCTGGTTGATGAGTTTATCTCATTTCTTAAAAATTATAATCTTGAAGAAGTACGCGAATACGAAGAATATCTTCTTGAACTGATAAGCTTTGGTGTATTATGGAAAACTTATTCTGAAACTGCGCTTGCTTCACAGACCGGTCCTTTTATTACCCTTTCAAAAATGGCTGAATGGCGGAAAAAACATCAGCGAATTAAACCATATATCGATTTAGCGCGTGGAGTTTTAACAACTCTTTTTCTGATGCGTAAAAGTCCAGTGATAAAACAACAACAAGTACCAACTCTAAAACAAATTGATGATGTATGTAAATGGTTTGAAGCAACCGGCGAATTCAGAGAACAGGCATTACGTTTTGTAAGATGGCGTGCATTCTGGGGAACAAAAAATAAGGAGGAGTTGACTCAAATATTTTCTGCAATTGACGAATTCACACAGTGGTTTATTAATGAAACAGAAAAACAGTTAGGGCATTATACTTCTAATGTCGATGATTTCCTTTCCTCCAGACAAAAATATTACCGATGGCGTGAAGACAGAATTCAATGCACAAGATCGCGTGCCGAATATCATTTAAATATGGTCGGGGCCGAATTAATGAACCGCGCTTTCAGAAGTGAGTTTAAAAAAACAGAAATAAAAGTTGTGCTTGTTCCGGGCTGTATGCGTAGCAATATTAAAGAATGTAAAGCAACAAGAGTGAAAGAGGGATTGATCTGTGAAGGATGTGATGTTTCGTGCAATGTAAATCAACTAAGAGAAATGGGATTAAAAAATGAAGGCGATAAAAAATTTGATGTTTATATAATTCCACACGCATCCGATCTTACTTTATGGTCTCCGCAGCCCGGAAGACCTAAACTCGGAGTTATTGCTTCAGCCTGTGTAACAACGCTTGTAGAAGGTGGATGGGAATTAAAAAGATATGATGTTCCGGCACAATGTGTTCTTTTAGACAACAGCGGCTGTAAAAAACATTGGCACAGTGAAGGCATTCCAACTAAGTTTAACATCAGGGAATTAAAAAGAATTTTAAACTAATAAATTCAAAACCCGGTATTATTTTCTACAAAAACTTCAATTATACTTCCTGTTCTTCACCATAATAGAACCGTTCAAATAATCATCATACCGTATATAAAAGTTTCATCGACTATTTATTTAAATCTCATTTTATTTGCACAAGTCAAAATGCTTAATTGAAAATTTAACAATCAAAAGATAGTAACCTTTTTCTTATTTCAGGGTCTAATGAGAAAACAGGAGAACAAATGAAAAATCCAAATATTTTATTCAGAACAATTTTCGCTCTTACTTTCCTTTTCACGTCAACAGTTTTCGGCGCTTGCAGAATTGAAAACAGTTATGCAGGTGACGATAATTTAAAAACCCTTCACGAAAAATCATTTACAATATCATCCGGTAAAAATCTTAAGCTTGAAGCTGCTTCAGGGGATGTAATGATTCTTACCTGGGATAAAAATGAAGTATATGTAAAAGTACTCGGTAATGATAAAGCTGAAGAGAAAATCGATTTTAAATTCAGCGGTAACAGTGATGAAGTAGAAATACTTGCAAAAAAAGAAGGATCTGTGTTTAACTGGTTCTCGAGCGGTATAAAACTAAAGTTTGAAATAAAAGTTCCTGCAAGTTTTAATACTAAAGTATCAACCGCGGGTGGTGATATAAGGTTGGCAGATGTTAAAGGTAATAACAATTTAAAAACATCCGGCGGAGATGTTTGGGTAAAAAACACTGCCGGTGACCTGAATCTTTCTACATCCGGCGGTGACATAAATCTTGATAAGACCAATGGTGAAATGAGTATATCAACATCCGGCGGCGATATTATGTGCAAAGATTTTTCAGGCAGTCTTGATGCTTCAACATCCGGCGGCGATATAAAATTATTCTCGGCAAATGCTAAAGTATCAGCATCAACATCCGGCGGTGATATTACATTTGAATATAACGGCTCAAACCAGGGAATTGAATTGACGACATCAGGCGGTGATATACATTTGAAAGTTCCATCTGATTTTAATGCATCGGCTAAATTATATACTTCGGGCGGCGATATTGAATGTGGATTGACTTCAAATAATGTTAAGAAAATAAGTTCTACAAAATTTGAAGCCGACCTGAACAGCGGCGGCAATCCATTGGTATGTAAAACATCGGGCGGCGATATAGTGGTATCAAAAAAATAAAGTTTGAGAATCGCATCTCATCTCCAAGGCGCATTCTGAATTTCCGAAAGGTTAATGAAGAGTGCGCTTTTTTTATTCTCTTCTTTAACTATTCTTCAATATCCTTGTATTAATAATTTCAGTTCAATAGTTTTGCTAAAAGATAATATCTGATTATGAAGAAAAAACTTTTATATGAATTTATGGATGACGACGACCTGCTGAGAATAACAAAAGCAGTCCGTATAGTTGAAAGCACCACCGAAGGCGAGATATGTGTAAGTATAAAAGAAAAAAAATCCGTCTTTGACGGCAACAAATCAATCAGAGAACTTGCTGAAAAAGAATTTTTCAAACAGGGTGTGAACGAAACAAAATTCGGTACCGGGATACTAATCTACCTGATATTAAAGGAGAGGCAATTTTATATTCTGGGCGATAAGGGAATAAATGAAAAAGTAAATCCCGATACCTGGGATTCAATTAAAAATAAGATGCAGGAATTTTTTCTTCATGGGGAATTCGGCAATGGAATAAAGCATGCAGTTGATGAGGTTGGAAAAATATTAAGCACCCACTTCCCCATCAAACCAGATGACAAAAACGAATTAAGCGACGCTGTACGGCTTAATTAAAATATTTATCATATAAATAAACCTATTCTCACTTAAAATTTTTTTATTACTGAGGTAACTATGAAAATCAAATTGCTACTCATCTTATGTTTAACTTTTACACTAAATATTTATGCTCAATACACAACACCCAATACAGGTGTAAACTGGAATCTTGATGATTTGGTTGCAAACTCCGGAGGCATTGTTACAGGAACTTTTCCAAATTACTTAATTATAAATAAGATTAATGTTTCAGCTAATGACAGAATTTATATACTTCCCGGAAGTATAGTAACATTCACAGGTTCAACATCAGGGTTTGATGTATCAGGAAAATTTCTTGCAGTAGGAACATCGACCGATTCAATCATTTTTACTTCGACATCTAATGACTCGACAGGCAGCGGCTACAATGGCTTTTATTTTCTTGATGCTTCAGTTGATACTGCATGCATAATAAGTTATGCTAGAATTGAATATGCTTATTACGGATTAAGATGCCTTGGCTCTTCACCAACCTTGAGTCATTCATATCTATGGAAAAACAGAAGAGGTGCAAATCTTTCAAGTGATTCACATCCGGTAATTATTCACAATAGGATTGAAAGAAGTTATGAGTATGGAATTACAATGACTTTAGGATGTTCACCATTGATTGAAAACAATATTATCGCGTTTAACAATACGGAGAATGCCTCTGCTAAAAATCAGATCAGCATTGGACTTCAGGGAAATAACTCCCCCATCATACGGAACAATATTATTTATGGCGGAACAAGTATCGTTACAGGTGGAATAAGTGTTTGGGTCAGCGGAGCTTCTGCTTTTTCAAATGCAGTAATTGAAGGCAACGAAATTTATAATAATAGTTTTGGAATGACTCTCTTAAGTTCTGCAGACGGAATTATTAATGCGCAGGTAAGAAATAATAAAATTTATAACAACAAACTTAATCCCAATGCCCAGATATCAGGAAGCGGAATTAATGTTAATGGTTCACCCTTTAATACACCTGTCATAACAGGGAATGAAATATTTAATAACTGGTGGGGAATTACTATTCAAAACGGTACTACAGTTCAAGCAGGACCTCAGCCGAATATTGGTAATTTAGAAAATGCCGATTCAACAGATGACGGACAAAATATTATTTATGATAATTTACAGGGAACTACGGTATATGATCTATACAACAACTGTACAAATGATATAATGGCTCAGAACAATGATTGGAGAGTATATGACTCACTTTCAATAGAGCAGCATGTTTTTCACAAAGCAGATAATTCACTGCACGGCACAGTAAAATTTATTCCTTTCTCGCAATTCCTTCCTGTTGAACTGATTTCATTTTCAGCATCTGTAAATAATAATTCAGTTGTATTAATCTGGCAGACAGCAAGTGAAATAAATAACCGTGGATTTGAGATAGAAAGACGTCAAATGTCATACGTGAAAAGTCAGATGAGTTGGGAATCAATCGGATTTATCACCGGAAAAGGAAATACATCCGAAATAAATAATTATTCTTTTACCGATAATAATGTTGGCACAGGGAAATATTCTTACAGATTAAAGCAGATTGATTTAGATGGGTCATTCGCTTACTCCAACGAAGTTGAAGTGGATGTTAATTCTGTAACAGATTTTATTTTATACCAGAATTATCCAAACCCGTTTAATCCAACAACTACAATAAAATTTACATTACCAAATGTAGAGACGCATCGCGATGCGTCTCTACTAACGACGCTTAAAGTGTATGATATTCTTGGTAACGAAGTGGCAACATTAGTAAATGATAATATGAATGCAGGAAATTATGAAATTGATTTTGATGCTTCGAACCTGACTTCCGGAATTTATTTTTATCGACTTAATGCAGGCTCTTATATCCAAACAAACAAGATGATGTTGTTGAAATAAAAGTTTGGTTAGACTATAATCTTTTTAATTGTTACTTTATACCAGGTTTAAAACCAAATCGGAGGTGAGTATGAAGAAATTACTAAGCATTTCGTTCTTGTTGCTTATGATTCTGATTTTCTCATTCAGTTGTTCAGAGCCGGAAAGCAGCCCGACCGGAACCACAGTTCCGCCGGTAACAGACGATGCATTTGTTTTTGATCCCGTTGTAGGTGAGAAGTGGGTTCCGGGTAATCAATACCAGATCAAATGGAGTTATCCCGGAAGCGTGGAAGAGGTGAATATCATTCTGATGAAAAAGAAACAGTACAACATTTTGAAGATACAGAACAATGCGGTGAACAGCGGTGTATTTACCTGGAAAATACCTGCTGATATTACTCAATCTGTTTCGTACCAGATCAAAATTGAAAACAGCGCTGACCCCAGATACTTCTTCTATAGTAATGTATTTGAGATTTCAAGTAATTAAGGATAGACTTAATTAAAAAACAAAACCCGCTGACAAGAGCGGGTTTTTATTACTAACTGTTTCTGAAAAGTTTTACGCTACTGTAATATCCTTATCAAGATAAACATCCTGAATAACATTAAGCAACTTAACCCCGTCAGCCATTGGACGCTGGAATGCTTTTCTGCCTGAGATCAATCCCATACCACCGGCACGTTTGTTTATCACAGCTGTTTTTGCAGCTTCAGCAAAATCATTTTCACCGGAAGCGCCGCCGCTGTTTATCAATCCCGCTCTTCCCATATAATTATTAATTACCTGGTAGCGTGTTAAGTCAATCGGGTTGTCGGTTGAAAGATCTGAATAAACTTTTTTGTGAGTTTTACCAAACTTTAATGCATCAAATCCGCCGTTACATTCAGGTAGTTTCTGTTTGATTATGTCTGCTTCAATTGTAACACCGAGATGGTTTGCCTGTCCCGTTAAATCAGCAGCAACGTGATAATCTTTTTCTTTTGTTTTGAATGCATTGTTCCTTGTATAACACCATAGAATTGTCGCCATTCCAAGTTCGTGCGCGTATTGGAATGCTTCGCTTACTTCAATAATTTGTCTACCGCTTTCTTCTGAACCGAAATAAATTGTCGCGCCAACTGCTGCTGCACCAAGGTCATAACACTGTCTTACTCCGGCAAACATTATCTGGTCATATTTGTTTGGATAAGTTAACAGTTCATTGTGATTTAGTTTTACTACAAACGGAATTTTATGAGCATATTTTCTTGATGTCATTCCAAGCACACCAAGTGTTGATGCGACTGCGTTACATCCTCCTTCTATTGCTAACTTAACTATGTTTTCAGGATCAAAGTAAGCCGGGTTTGGTGCAAAGGATGCACCCGCGCTGTGTTCAATTCCCTGGTCAACAGGAAGAATTGAAACATAACCTGAACCGGCTAATCTTCCCGCCATAAAAATCCATTGAAGATTTTTAAGTGTGTTTATATTTCTGTCAGTGTGTGAAAAAATCCTGTCAACAAAATCAGGACCTGGCAGGTGAAGTTGTTCTTTAGGAAACTTTGCTTTGTAGTTTAACAGCGAATCCGCTTCATTTCCAAGAAGCTCTTTAATTTTACTATTCATTCTTACTCCCTAATATTTTGATTTTTCTATAACAAATTTTGCCAGACAAAAATACTCTTAAAATTTATTGGATTCAATTTGAAGGTCTTAAATTAACTGAATTATTTTCTGTTAATATGGTCAAATATGTTCTTAGCATGGAAACGGGAATTTTCAATAAACCATTTCCCTGTATCCATTCCTCCGCAAACAACTCCCGCTAAATAAATACCTTTCCGGCTTGTTTCGAATGTATCAGGATCGAATACAGGACTGAGGTTATCGTCGGGTGAAATTTCAATGCCTGAATTTTTCAGAAAGCTGAAATCAGGATGATAACCTGTCATAGCAAATACAAAATCATTTTTTATTTTGATAAGTCCATCCGGTGTTCCAATTTCAATACTGTCATCATAAATTGTTTTAACTGTTGAATTGAAATATGCTTTGATACTTCCTTCTTTTATCCTGTTTTCGATATCAGGCAGCACCCAATATTTAATACTTTTTTTAAGACTGCTTTCACGAACGATCATTGTAACATTTGACCCTCTTCTGAAAGTTTCAAGAGCAACATCAACTGCGGAATTTCCTCCGCCAATTATTGCAACGTCAAGCTCAGAATATGGATGCGCTTCCTTAAAGTAGTGAAATACTTTTGTCCGGTTTTCTCCTTCAACATTCAGCAGGTTAGGGTTATCATAGTAACCGGCAGCAATAATTAGATTCTTTGATCTATAAGAATTTTTATCAGTTGATATTCCTAATAATCCATTTTCACTTTTTACAGCAACAACTTTTTCATAAAAGCTTATGTCCAAATTCCAGGTTGTTTTAACACGCCGGTAGTATTCGAGTGCTTCTCTTCTTGTGGGTTTATCACCATGAGATATAAATGGTACATCACCAATTTCAAGTTTTTCAGATGTTGAGAAAAATGTCATGTTAACCGGATAGTTATAAATGGAATTTACAAGACAACCTTTTTCAATAATCAGATAATTCATTTTACGTTTAATCGCTTCAATTCCACAGGTTAAACCAATCGGTCCGGCGCCGATTATTATTACATCAAAAACATTGTTCATAAAAATTCTGTACTAAAAAATTTTATGTATATAAATTATCGATTTAAAATAAAAAAAGCGGCAGTTAATGCCGCTTTAAGATCTCATAATATTTACTTTGTTTAATCAATGATCTCAATCAAAGCACTTGCAACTGTTTTGTCTCTGTCGTCGAGTAAGAATACTCTGTAAAAACCCGGATCTTCAAATTTCATATCGCTCTCGTCATTCTTTGCGAAAAAGATATAGTTCATATCCGGTTCAACAACGTAGCTGAATTTTTTATAGTATTCAAATTTTTTGGTGCGTGGATTATATTTATCAAACTGAATTGACACATCTTCCAGATCAAGTGCGTCATCGCATTTAACCATGACGGTCAAATAACCTGTGGTAAAGCGATCACTCACACCTACTTCGCCATTGCTACCGTATTTTTCACAGAAGTACAGCACAGGTTCATTCTGTGCAAACAGGTTTTGATTGAATCCTAATAACACGTACAACAGGGAAAGAGCAAAAAACAGTTTAGTTACCTTCATATTCTATCTCCTTTATTGGTTAATTTGTTTGAAAATAATTACCGAAAAATCATACCAGAAATCTTGGGCAAAAATCCTTGCGTTTTAGAGTTAATTAAAGAGTTTTTTTATCAATTTGTCTTAACTCAGGTATTTTTTGCTTCATGTTAACAGTCGCATTATAGCGACAGAACATCGGAAGTAAGCAGCGATATGATACTTGTAAAGTTGTTTACTTATAATTTTGCAATTTTTTTTCAAAAAAGCATCAATGTTAAAAGAATATTTAAAATAAATTTTTATGTTAGCAAAGGCTGTTTAAGAATTACACAAATACAAAAACAGTCTTTATCGATGTTGTAACACAAGAATGAAAATGGTACAGGCAAATTGAAATGATCAAATTCCGGCAGAATGTTACAACCAAATTCTGATATAGATGAAAGAACTAATGAAGGAAAATATTTTACATGTCTGTTTCGATCTTGACGGAACACTAATTGACTCGCACTCCACGATTTATAAATCGACTGTCACAACATTGAATCATTTTTCTATTCCTCATAAAATTGATGAGCGAAAATTCAATAATCTGATAGGCAAACATTTCTCCGATATTTTTAATGAGTTCGGAATTGTAGTGGATGATCTTCCCTCTTTTATAAAAGTCTATAAGAAAATTTATTTTGATTTTATTGATGATTCAAAATTATATCCGGGCGTTGCTGACCTGTTAAAATTTCTTAATGAAAAAAATATTGATGTAACCCTGCTTACAACAAAAGCACAGGATCAGGCTGATCTGATAATCGATCATTTCAATCTGCGAAAATACTTTTCAATTGTTATGGGAAGAAGAGAAGGGATGGCACACAAGCCATCACCCGAACCGCTTTTATTTATCTGTAATGAACTGAATATTTATCCGGCTGAAACTTTAATGACGGGCGATACAGAACTTGATATTCAATGCGGGAAAAATGCTGGTGCAAAAACCTGCGCTGTTACTTACGGCTACAGATCAATTGACGTTTTAAAAAAAGAACAGCCCGATTATTTAATTAACCGGGCTGAAGAAATGATAAAAATATTTGTGTGAGATTATTTAATCATCAGCATCTTTCTGGTCTGAACAAAATCATTCACTCTAATCGAATAAACATAAACACCTGAACTTAAATTCAGTTTTTCATTTTCTGCATTAAGTTCAACACTATATCTACCTGCTTCTTTAAATTCATTAACGAGTGTCGCAACTTCAGCGCCGAGTAGGTTGTAAACTTTTAATGTTACAAACCCGCTCTTTGGCAGAGCGTATTTAATTTGTGTTGAGGGGTTGAACGGATTGGGATAGTTCTGCTCAAGCGCATAATCTTTAATTCCGTTAAAATCCACTTCAATACTGTTGAACAATTTGAATGTTCCGTCAAAGTCAATTTGTTTTAAACGATATAAGTTTTTTCCGATCACGGGATTTTTATCAATGAATTTATATTGCTGTTCTTCGGTTGTTGTTCCGTTTCCTTCAACATAACCGATTGTCATCCATCCCGTTTCACCCGACTTCTTTCTCAGAACTTCAAACCCGTTGTTATTTGTTTCAGTCGATGTTGTCCATTTTACCAATACATTTTCTTCATTTGCCGTTGCAGTAAAGTTTGTAAGTTCAACGGGAACGACGTTGTAATAAATCACCCCTATATCATCAACATACCATCCGTCTCTCTGCTGGCTTCCGTCCGTTTTTAACTCAAACCTGAACTTTACTGTACTGCTGTTGTACGATGATAATGATATCTCTTCTCTCACCCACTCGGCTTTTGTTCCGTCATACAGTGGTTCACCATTCGGCTGAAAACTTCCTGTACCCGAATTCATATATTCGCCCTGCAAGGGTATCCACGTGCTTCCGTTGTTGGTACTTATCTCTACCTGTCCGTAATCCCAGTCACTCTCTATATCCCACTTTGTGTAATATGTCAATCTCGGATTTGTATAGCCCGACAGGTTGATTGAGTTCGTTAGTGTCATCGTTACTGTGGAGCTTGCTATATAATTTCCTGATGGACTATCTGTATATGAATTAGGTGCTGAGTTATAACTGCTTGTTGTTGCAGCCCACTTTGGTGCTGTTGTCGGAGTTCCGGCTATTGTCCACAACGTTAAAGGGTTGTTCGTTGTATCTGCAAATACAAATGTTGGTGTGCCTACTATCAGACTAAGTGTATCAAGGTTCATTACTGTGCCGTTTGTTCTTGTTGTCAGAAGCAGTTTGATTATTCCTTCCGACGGCGCTGAAGGTGATACTGTAAATGACAGCGGCGATGTTACCGATGCTGTTCCTCTTGATGGTATTGAATCAAATGATGCTGTACCGTTTGTTACTGTTGCATAAGCATTAAGT
>JAEXTA010000067.1 GCA_023453665.1 Bacteroidota bacterium
TGGTTGATGCACAGTCAGGTGAAATATTCAGAGTTGTGAACAAAGCATGTTATCATAAAGAAGGTCCCGATAATCCGACGTTAGCAAACGGAAACGGTTATGTTTTTGATCCGGACCCGATTACACATGCAAGAACTACTTACGGCACAACAGGTTTCGTTGATGGTAATGATGCCGATACTGATTCTTTAACAGCTCACAGAGAGTTGAGAGTTTTAAGAGACATCACATTTGAAGGCGGTGTTTATACATTAAAAGGTCCTTATGCAGAAATCCAGGATTTTGAATCACCGAATACAGGACTTCATACAAGTACATCAAGTGATTTCTTCTTTACAAGAAGTAATGACAATTTTGAAGCAGTAAATGTTTATTTCCTTATTGATGCTTCAATGAGATGGATAAACGATTCACTAAATATCGATCTTCATCCTCATCAATATACAACAGGAGTTCGTTTCGATCCTCACGGTTTAAGCGGTGATGATAATTCGCACTACATTCCATCAACAGGTCAGCTTGCTTTTGGTGATGGCGGTGTTGATGATGCTGAAGATGTTGGTGTTGTATTACACGAATTTGGTCATGGAGTTCATGACTGGGCAACCGGTGGTTCACTTTCACAGGTTGAAGGTTTAAGCGAAGGATGCGGTGATTACTGGACAACTTCTTATATCAGAAGTTCAGGAATTCTTACACCGGCTCACCCGGCATATAACTGGGTGTTTGTATGGGATGGTCACAATCCATTCTGGGATGGCAGAGTTGTTAATTATACTGCTCATTATCCCGAGGGATTAACAGGAACAATCCATACAGATGGTCAGATATGGGCTTCTTCTTTAATGTCAATCTGGGACCTGATAGGGAACAGAGCAACCGATACAGATTTTCTCGAAGCACTTGCAATGACAAACGGAAGTTCAAATCAGCAGGATGCTGCCAATGCTTTCATTGCTGCTGATCAGACAGTTTACAGTGGAAGTCATTTAGCTCATATTATTCCTGTTTTTGCTGACAGAGGATATATCGAAGGACCGATTACCCCTGATTTTACAGCCAATGTTACAACTGGTAACGCTCCTTTAACAGTTCAGTTCACTGATCTTTCAATCGGTCAGCCCAATCCAATAACTTCATGGCAGTGGGACTTTAATAATGACGGAACAATTGATGCAACAGTAGAAGATCCACAGTGGACTTACACTAATTTTGGATTGTTCACTGTTAAGCTTACAGTTTCAGATGGAACAAACTTCGCAACAAAAACTAAAACAGATTATATCAATGTAACAGATCCAAATGTTATTGTTGATACTGTATTCGCTGACAGGTTTGAAAGCGGATTAGGCGCGTGGACAATTACAAATAACGGCGGCACATGTTTATGGGAAATTATGACTCCTCCTTATCCAAATGAATATGAATTGCCGGTTACCTCATCAGGCGGTGTTTTAGCTGCAGACGTAGATGATTGCGGAAGCGGTTCAACAATGAACTCAACCGCTCAGATAACACAAACCATGGATTTTACAGGTTATGAATTAGTAACAATTCATTTCGATAATGACTGGAATGTTATCGACACAGAAGACGAAGCTCACGTTGAAGTTAGCACAAATGGCGGTACAAGCTGGACAGGAGTCTGGGATCAGATCGGTGTTGACATAACAAATACACACGAAGTAATAAATATAACCTCTTTAGTTGCCGGTCAATCAAATGTAAAAATCAGATTAAGATCAGTTCAGCCGGGATGGGACTGGTGGTGGGTTGTTGATAACTTCACAGTATTAGGCTCATATGTAGTTCCTGTTGAACTTACATCCTTTGAAGCAAAAACTTCACAGGATAATGTTAACCTTACCTGGTCAACTGCAACCGAAACAAACAACCAGGGATTTGAAGTTGAGAGAAAATCAAATTCAGGTAACTTTATAACAGTAGGATTTGTTGAAGGAAATGGAACGACCACACAGGCAAATACTTATTCGTTCACTGATTCCAAAGTATCTGCAGGAAGTTATTCATACAGACTAAAGCAAATCGACTTCGACGGAAGATATGAATATTCATCCGAAGTTAATGTTCAGATAAATGTTCCTGTTGTGTATTCACTTGAACAGAACTATCCGAATCCATTTAACCCTTCGACATTAATCAGTTACTCGAACGCTGAAGAAGGATTTGTATCACTTGCTGTTTATAATCTGCTGGGTGAAGAAGTAGCAGTATTAGTAAACGGAATGCAGAAGGCAGGCAAATATGATATTGAATTCAAACCACAGAACCTTTCAAGCGGAATGTACATTTACAGAATCGAAACTAAAAATTTCACGTCTTCAAAGAAATTAGTTTTGATGAAGTAGGTATTATGTCAAACGTCAAACGGGAAATGTGAGACGGAAGTTAAAGAATGAAAATACGAGGCGATCAGGAATGGTCGCCTTTTTTTTAAAAGGGAACGCAATAGCCACTTTATTTTTCAATTGCATCTAAAGTATTTATGGATATTTTATATTCAAACGAAACTGGTGATAAAAATGAAAATGATAATATTAGTTTGTTCGATACTATTTGCTTTTGCATTATGCTGCTCCGATGCTGATGATAATACAAATATAAGTGAGGCTACGATAACAGGTGTTGACAGCCGCGAATGTTCATGCTGCGGTGGTTATTTCATTGATATAAGCGGTTCAACATACAGGTTTTACACAGCACCGGCAGGCAGTAATGTTGATCTTGAAAATGCAACATTCCCACTGAACGTTATTGTAACATGGAAAACTTCTTCAAACCGCTGCCTTGGTGATGAAATAGATTTATTAAAACTGGACCTTAGGTAAATTTTAAGTGAGTAAATTTCTTCCATCAGCCAAGTAAAAATTCAGGAATATTTTACTTACAACATGTAATACTTCAACTTCTCATGCGAATAACTTCATTTTTTCAGTTCATACCTGCGGCACACAATTTATAATTTATGTTTGATATAATATTCCAGATACTTAATTTTGAATAATACAAAAGCATTAACAATTATGATGCTTAATCAAATATATATAGTGGGAAATATGAACATATCATTTTGCAAACCGATACTCTCTAATCTCTTTTAAAGAACCGCTGAAAATATTGCCCTTACAGGTTCCCTTGGCATTTCAACTAATTAAAGAATTCAAGTTTTATTAATTCTGTTAACGTAATCAACAGGAGAACTTATGAACATATCCAGAATCTTTTTTTGTGCTCTAACCATTTTATTGTTTACTTCTTTTTCAAATGCTCAGTGGATTTCTATCGACAAACATTCTTCAGTTATTACAAAACCATCGGTTACAATATTAAGTGACGATGCTTCCGGAACTGTGATGAAGATTGAACTGCCGGGTTATTTGCTCGAACAATTCAATGCTAATGGGAAAACTTATTCTTCAATAAAAATCGGAGACGATGAAGGAATAACTTCTGAAACAGGCATGCCTGAGATTCCACACATCGCAAAAGTTCTTGCAATACCCGACAGGGGAACAGTTAGTGTTGATGTGATAGAACTTGGTCAGAAACATATTTATAAAAATGTTGATGTTGCTCCTTCAAGAGAAAGCTGGAAAGAAGGCGATCCTGAAACCGGTTATATAGAAAATGTTAATGCATATTCTTCTTCTGAATTATACCCTAACAAACTTGCAAATGTTGAAGAACCATCTGTGTTCAGGGATTTCCGTATTGCAAGGGTATCTGTTTTTCCAATAAGATATTCACCCGCAAAAAGAGAAATAGAATCTTATTCTTCAATAACAGTTAGAGTAAAATATAATGCGGGTATAGGTATCAATGAAAAAACAACTCCGAAAAGAAAGATAGCTCCGACTTTCGATAAAGTTTACAGGAGTTTTATTTTCAATTATGATGAAGTGCTAAACGCACGTTACGGTGGACGTCTTGAAGGACACAATATTATGATGTGCATTATGCCGGATATTTTTGTTAATACATTTCAAACTTATGCCGACTGGAAACAAAAAACAGGAACTCAAATCATTATTAAAAAATTCAGCGACATCGGTGCAACAGGCAACACGCCCGAAGTTGTTAAAAATTATATTCTTAATGTTTATACAACCTGGGTAGATGTACCAACACATATTCTTCTGGTCGGAGATGCAGGCAGTCCGCAAAATATTGCACCATATCAAACATGGCATTCACCTTATGACGGTTATACTTTCCCGAATGAAGACTACTTTGTTGAATTAGAGGGTAATGATTTCTTCCCCGAAATGATGATAGGAAGATTTACGAACCAGGAAGATTATCGATTGCAGGTAATTATAAGCAAGATACTTCGTTATGAAAGGGAACCTGAGAGAATTGATAACGCGTGGTATAAAAAAGGTATTGTTTGTTCAAATGATGCTTACGAATCGCAGGCAGATGTAAAAAGATTTACTGCTCAACTGATGAGAGAGAACGGAGGTTTTACCTCAGTTGATACAATGATGAGTAAAAATCCATGTCTTTATGATCTTGATGATGTGATAGCAGCAATAAACCAGGGACGCGGGTTTTTGAACTATCGCGGTGAAGGCTGGTACACTGGTTGGTGGGCATCATGTACACCATTCCAGACAGAAAATGTTAACAGTCTTAATAACGGAAGTAAACTTACATTTGTAACAAGTATAGGCTGCGGAGTAGCGGGATTCCATTCGAGTAATAATTCATTTGGAGAAGCCTGGCTTGAACAGGGAACTCCTACGGCTCCAAGAGGAGGCGTAACCTTTATTGGTCCTACTTCAAACACACATACTACTTACAACAATAAAATTGACAAAGGTATTTATACCGGAATGTTCGTGGAAGGTATGGATAGTCCGGGTGAAGCATTACTCCGCGGTAAACTTTATATGTTTAATGTTTACGGAAACAATACAGCAGTTGAACATCACTACAAGATATACTGCATTCTTGGCGATCCAAGTCTTCATGTATGGAAGGATATTCCTAAACCGGTCACAGTTACAAAACCCGATTCAATTTATGTGGGTTTTAACCAGGTACAAATAACTGTTGTTGATTCAGTGAGCGGATTGCCTGTTGACAGTGCCAGGATTTGTATTTCCGGTAACGGCGTTTATGAAATCGGTTTGACGGATCTAAACGGTGTGGCCCTGATTGATGTAGCTCCGGAAACAGTGGGCTCATTAACCGTAACAGTAAGCGGAGGAAATGTAATACCTTTTGAGTCAGCAATCTCAGTAACTCAGGGTACAGAAAATATTACTCCGGCGGGTTCACCTATTGTTGTTGATCTTGATGGAAATCAGGATGGGCTAATTAACCCGAATGAAAATGGCAGCATTTCTTTTACATTAAAAAATTTCGGAACAATCTCATCAACCAATGTTCAGGCTACGCTTACAATACCTGATACAATTACAACTGTTCAGATTGTGACAAGTGATCCAATCGTATTCGGTAACATTGCTCCAAACGATTCAAGTGCCGGCTCACCATTTCAGTTTTTTGTTCAACCGGATTGTCCGATCGGGACAATAATTCCTTTTCATCTTAATGTTCAAAGTTCCACTTCATCATGGGATTATTATACAAATGTAAAAGTACATGGATGCGCACTTGATTTTACAGAAATGTTAATTGATGATGAAGGAAATATTCTCAGGAACTTCAGAGTAGATCCGGGTGAAACTGTGAAAATGAAATTAAAAGTTGTTAATACGGGTGATGATAAAGCGAATGAAGTGATCGCAAAAATCCGAACAACCGATCAATACATTACAATCACGGATTCAATAGGAACTTTCGGAACTATACTGGCTGATAGTAATTCAATTAATGAAAATGATTACTTTGAATTAACCGCATCGCAGGATTGTCCTGTACAGTACAATGCTGAATTATCACTTAGCATTGAAACTCAAAACGGTTTTTATCCTTACTCATTAACAAAAACATTTTTACTTCCTGTAGCAATGCCTTCAGCGTTTGATGCAACCGGACCCGATGCGTATGGTTATTATGCGTACTCAAGTTCTGATGCACTCTGGGCACAATCACCACAGTATAATTGGTTTGAGATCGACGGAATAGGAACTCAAATCCCTAAACCAAGCGGTGTAAATGATTTTACCCAGACAGTTAATCTGCCTTTCACATTTAAATATTATGGAATCGATTATACACAAGTAAGAATTAGCAGCGACGGATGGATTGCATTCGGCAGCGGAACACAAACCGCATTTGGAAATACTGTTCTTCCTAACAACGATGAAATTAATAATATGGTTGCAGGTTTCTGGGATGATCTATTCAGGAACGAAACAATTGCGACAGCTAAATTGCTTTATTACCATGATGCAGCAAATAACAGGTTCATTGCTGAATGGAGTAAGGTTCCTCACTTTAGTGCCGAAGATGAACTGGAAACATTCCAGATAATTCTGCTTGATCCGGCTCATTATCCAACTCAAACCGGTGACGGAGAAATTATCGTTCAATACAAAGATGTAGAAGAACCGGGAAGTATAACCGTTGGTATTGAGAACAATACACAGGATGTCGGACTTCTTTACCTGTTCGATGAAACTTATGACGTAACTGCAAACGAATTAGTAAGCGAATTTGCAATTAAGTTCACTACCAAAACCCCTGTAGTTACAGATGTTAAAGATGAAGATAATACAGCATCAGTAATTCCTGATGACTATTCACTTGAACAGAACTACCCGAACCCTTTCAATCCTGAAACAAAAATAAGATATGCAATTCCTCAACCAGGGAATGTTTCAATTAAGATTTACAGAGTTGATGGAGAACTTGTAAAAACTCTTACAGAGAATTATAAGTCAGCCGGCAGATATGAAATTACCTGGGATGGAACAAATAACTTTAACCAGAAAGTAAGTTCAGGAGTTTATTTCTACAGGCTTCAGTCAAATGATTTTTCACAGGTAAAGAAAATGATTTTGTTGAAGTAATTGAATTTTGCTATATGATGATAAGCACATGTCAACCTGAACTTGTTTCAGGTTCTAACAAACGCATTTTGGGGAATAGATTCCGAAACAAGCCCGCCTGCCGGTCGGGCAGGATCGGAATGACAAAAATGAAATCGATCATTTTGTTCATTGGATAATTTATGAAAGCCGGAAAATTAAAATATACAGCCACTGTCTTCATATTACTGTCCTCTGCTGTTTATGCTAACGGTCCGGCTTTTAATTTTTATTCATTGTTTGCTGATTCATCCGCGATAGATACAATAGAAAATTTTGATGATGGTTCGGTTCAGCTCACATCTTATGCTGATCAGGATATTCAACCTTCGCAATGGTCATTAAGCACATCCAATACTTTTAATGGTTCACCTTACTCGTTAAGACTATACGGTAACACCTGGAAACTCGAATCAATTGAACCAAAACAAATTGATTCCGGTGATATATGGAAAGTTCATGCATACATTGAGTCAACAGCGGAAATACAAGGCTTTGGAATAACAGATTCAGTCAACACTTTGCTTTATTCGTTTGCAGGTACAGAAGAAGTTGACCCCGATGAATGGATAACAGTTTACCAGGGTGCGTTTTCGACTTACACCTGGAATACGTATCCTCTGCCTGTCGGTGACGACTGGATCGCAAAGTTTGGTTATCCTCCTGAAATAAAAGGAATAATTTTTATAAATGATAAAGACCAGACAAGTCTTGGCACTTCTTATTTCGATGAGATCATCGATATAACAAATTCTCTTCCTGCATCACCGTTAGTTAACATTTCATTTACGCTCGGTAAACTATTTAAAAACTCTGATGGTTTGTTAAGTGTAAATGTTCAGTTTACAAGTGAAGTAATTGATCCTGACAGCGGTGAATTTACTTTCTTTTGGAATTTTGGAGATAATTCAATAAGTACTGAACAAAATCCCGTTCACACATTTATTGTTGAAGATGATCACGAGTACACAGTTCATCTTGAAGTAACTGATGAAACGAACCTGAGAGGATATGACTCCTGTAAAGTTAGTGTTGATGAAGGTGAAACTTCATTCCCGGTTACAATGAACTTTGTCGGAGATATTATGCTTGCGAGGGGAATTGATTCATACATCAGTACATACGGCGTTGAAGCTGTCTTTAATCCAATCAAACCATTTCTTGGTGATTCATCAGATATTACTGTTGCAAATCTTGAGTGTCCTTTGACAAATACCGGAACTCCTCATCCGACTAAACCAATTGTGTTCAGGGGATCGCCGCAAAATGCAGTGGGACTTTCTTATGCGGGTATTGATGTAGTTACTCTTGCAAATAATCATATCATCGATTATGGATTAGCAGGACTGCAGCAAACACAAACTGTTTTACGAAATAACAATGTTTTATTTTCCGGAGCGGGTGCAAATTCACACGAAGCGATGCTTCCTGTTTTCTTATCTAAATCAGGTGTTAATATTGCGTTTATTGCTTCGAGCGACAGGCACGGTCAGTATAACAACTATCAACCTTATCTTAATGCAGCTTACAACAAACCAGGCTTTGCGGATCTTAACAGGCTAACAATTGTACAACAAATTAATTCTGTGCGTACTGCTTCTGATCTTGTTGTATTTCAGATGCATTCGGGTAGTGAATATTCAATTTCTCCAACCGATAATATGGAAGAAGATTTTTCTTCTTCACTTCGGTCACCGACAGAAAGTGATATTGATATAAGAAGATTCGCGATTGACAGCGGTGCTGATGTAGTTATCTGTCATCATCCGCACATTCTTCATGGTTTTGAAGTTTATAAGAATAAACTTATCGCTCATTCACTCGGCAATTTTGTTTTTGATCTCGATTACAGCGAAACATATCCTACTGCCATCGTTAATTCAAAAATTGATGAAACCGGGTTTTATAATTTTACTGTTACTCCTGTTTATATAGATGATTACATTCCCAAAAGAGCAGAAGGAGAGTTTGGTCTTTACCTGCTTGATGATATAGCAAACAGATCAAGAGATATTAATGGATTGTTAAGAGTTGACAGGCAGAATGTTATTGCCGAGATTATCCTTGATTCTGCACTTATCACACCAAAACAAAAAATAATGCAGGAAGAAACTTCACTTCACCAGAGTGGAAGTGAAAATATTTCTGATCCGATAATCATAAACAGACCGGGCAGTATTTCATCTGTTAAATCCATATCACCATCAGGCACCTGGAAATACAGGCTTGGACGGGAACTGGTCTGGTTTGGTAATGCTGAAGACGAAGGCTGCACGATGTGGTTTTTCGATCATAGCGATGAATGGTTTGACACAACCCAGTTTTATTCAGGTAAAAGATCTATCGTTCAAAAAAGGAATAGCGGGCTGCAAGCACTGAATACAAATTTTGAAAAAAGACTAAGATTTTATCCACAGGGGTCTAAGTATTCTTTACACGCAAATATTAAAACTGATAATTCATCAAATGCCGGTGTTGTTGTACAGTTGTTTGATGTTCGTTCAGGTTCAACTTCACTTGCAGAATACAATCTTAGTGTTGAAGTTGATTCAACAACTGACTGGAATTTTTATCACAATGAATTCTCACTTCCGCTGAATGGTTCATTTATAAATATTCGGTTAAGAAGTGAATCACCCTCTACAGGAACCGGTTATTCATGGTTTGATAACATTGGTGTAATAGAATGGACTGATTGGATCGACTACGGAACAATTGCTTCAATTCCTCATCCGAATGATTATTACTGGTTACAGATTAAAACTACTGATGATATAACTTCTGCGGAACTGGAATATGGTCAAACAATTTATGAGGATTATGTAACTGAAGTTGATGATGAAATAATTTCTTTACCAACTCGGTTTGTTCTGCATCAGAATTATCCAAATCCGTTTAATCCGTCAACAACAATTCAGTATGAAGTTCCGGTGAACTCCTACATTACCTTGAAGATTTATAACATTTTGGGAGAAGAAGTAAAAACACTTGTGAATGAATTACAATCATCAGGAAGTAAAACGATCGTATGGAATGGAAAAGATAACTTTAGCAGGGAATGCAGTTCAGGTGTTTACTTCTTCAGACTTCAGTCAGAAACTTTTTCATCGACTAAAAAAATGATTTTGATACGATAACTACCAAGTGAAAACGATGGTCTTCATATTATTCCTTTTTTCTGTTTGTGCTGTTTGGGGACAGATACGGTTGAAATATAACTATGTTAGCAACGATGGAACGAAATATAAGCCTTTCGATACAAGTCTATCTGAAGACAAAAAACAAATTAGAACTTCCCACTCGGTTCAAAATGTTTTCTTACAAAGTATTGCTGGGCCTGTATTTTCAGTTGCATTTGTATTTCCGATATTATCAATTTCGCTAGCCAATTCGGGGGGGCCACACGATCCTTCATTAGCATTTGGAGCCGGGGTTTTTACCATATCTGCATTTTTATTCGGGAATGGTCTCGGCGTTTACCTGATTTCACACATAGAAAATCCTTCAGTTTCATTCTGGAATACAGTTGGGTATTCGTTTATCGGGGGTGCAGTCAGTGTTGGTATTTTTGCACTTCGGGCGAAGCAGAATAGTAATATCTCAATCCCTGAAGGAATTATAATTGCGTTTGCCCCGCTGATTAGTTCAATTGCTTACACAACAATTATTTCTGATTGGCCAATTTCTGGTGATCAAGAGGTGTCTATAAAAAATATTTTATCACACAAAGATTTATTCGATCAGTCAAAAGTTTTTGATTTAGAATTGATGAGATACGAGTTTTAAATTATGCACGTTTTTTATCTGCTGTTATCGTTAGTCATTTTAGCCACCATACTGGCGATCTTTGAATTCTCGCGTCATCAAAAAAGAATTTACTCAATACCTATCCGCATTCATGTTAACGGAACAAGAGGGAAGTCGAGTGTAACCCGTTTAATAGGCGCGGCAATGAATGAAGCGGGAATCAAAACACTTACAAAAGTTACAGGTACATACCCAAGATTAATTCTTGAAAACGGAACCGAGACTTCTATTTACCGCAAAGCAAGTGCAAACATTATTGAACAGCTTGCAATAGTAAAGTTTGCAGCTGAAAGAAAAGTTGACGCACTCCTTATCGAATGTATGGCGCTTGAACCTCAGTACCAGACAATAACTGAAACTAAAATGATTCACGCCACGATCGGTGTTATTACAAATGTGCGTCTTGATCATGTTGATGTAATGGGTCATACACTTGCCGAAATTGCATCAGTGCTTGGAAGAACAATTCCAAAGAACCAGCATTTCTTCACAGCGGAAAATCATATCAAAGATATAATGCAAAAACTAGCTGATGATAAAAAAGCAGTTATGCATTTATCAAATCCATCGATGGTGACGGATGAAGAGATGAACGGATTCAGTTATATAGAACACAAAGAAAATGTAGCTCTTGTTCTTGAAGTATGTTCACACCTTGGTATTGACAGGCAAACTGCATTCAAAGGTATGTACAAAGCAATACCGGATGAAGGAGCGTTGAACAGGTTCAAAGTAATTGTGTTCGAAAAGAATATGACATTCTTTAATGCGTTCGCCGCTAATGATCCGCAGTCATCTTTAATGATCTGGGATAAATTAAAAAATGAAAATCATCTCAAAGGCACAAAAATTATTTTGCTTAATACACGTCACGACAGGATGGACCGCGCAAAACAGCTAGCTGAAATGGTCGGTACAGAAATAAAAGATGAATCTGACTACCTGATGCTAATCGGGCAGTCAACAGATGTTGTTGAGAGTATGGCATCCGGCTACGGTTATGAGAAAAAGAAAATTGTAAACGTAGGATGGACTGAACCATCATCAGTATTTGAAAAAATATTATCACTTACAAAAAATCATTCAACAATAGTTTCAATTGGAAATATCGGTGGTATGGGCGGAAAAGTTGTAGAGTATTTTGAAAACAGGAGTAACGGTAATGGTTGAACTTGCAATTACGCTAGGATTAATTTTCAGTCTGCTTTCTTATGAAGTGTTTGGTTTAGCAGCAGGAGGAATTGTTGTCCCCGGTTACCTCGCACTTCAACTATCAGAACCCGAAAGGCTTGCGGGAATATTGATAGTAAGCCTTGTAACTTATCTCATTATAAAAGTACTCGGCAATTATACTTTTCTTTATGGAAGAAGACAGATGGTAATGTGTTTACTTATCGGATGTCTGCTCGCAAATTTTTCAAGACATTTTTTGCTGATTGATGTAACCTCAAGCACAATACAATTGCAGGCTGTTGGATGGGTTATTCCCGGGCTTATTGCTCATTGGTTCGGCAAGCAGGGAATATACAGAACACTTTGTGTGTTGTTTATAACTTCAGTGTTAGTGAGACTCATTGTAATAATTTTATTTAACGGGGAACTATTTCCGGCGTGATTAAGGAATAAATATTTTATGTACCAGTTCAGTGCTAAATCAAAAAGAGTTTTAGGTGTTATAACATTACTTTCTCTTGTAGGCTTTCTTGCAGTTGAAAATGGAAAGGTTGATGCTAAACGAAAATGGTATGACCAGAAACTTGAAGCATCCAAACTTGCAAAGAGATGTTCAGATCATCTTAAAGAAGTAAGACTGCAAAAAGGAGTATTCATTGATCCGATTAATGATCCTAACGAAACTGCTTTGATTGGTCAGGATATTACACAGATAACAACTGACAGGGGATATATCGAATCAAAACTAACATCACTTAATCCGAATTTTGCTGCTGTAATAGTTGAGATGTTTAAGGAAGCTGAGTTAAAACAAAATGATGCTGTTGCAATTGCGTTTACAGGTTCAATTCCGGGACTAAATATAGCTGTTCTATCAGCAGTTCAGACATTAAAATTAAAACCAATAATTATTACGTCAGTAGGCTCATCAAACTGGGGTGCAAATGATCCTTATTTCACCTGGCTTGATATGGAAAAAAGTTTATATGATGCCGGTATAATAAACTACAGAACAGTTGCTGCATCAATAGGCGGCGGATTAGACAGGGGAAGAGGTTTAAGTCCTGACGGAAGAAAATTTATAGAAGAGGCAATTGCACGCGACTCTGTCGAATTTATTAATGAAGAATTTCTTGAGAAGAGCATTGGCAAAAGAATGGCAATCTATAATGCGCAGCGAAAGAATGATCCGATAAAAATGTTCATAAATGTCGGCGGCGGTATTGCAAGTCTTGGTTCAACCGAAAATGCACAGTTCATTCCAACAGGATTGATTGAGTCATTGTCAATTAAAAATTTTCCATCCAAAGGTGTTATCATAAAAATGGCTGAGCAGAATGTTCCGATAATTCACCTTATGAATGTCACTACTCTTGCTGAAAAATATGGACTTCCCGTAAGTCCAAAACCAATACCCGAACCGGGGCAAGGTGAAGTTTTTGTAAAACGTCAGTATGATCTTACACTAACGTATGCGGTAACTGCTTTTATGTCTGTTATTATAATTGTTGTATTTGTGATGGAAAGAAAACGTCACAAACTAGGAACTGAAGAAGTAGTTAAAAAAATTCATTCACGGGATGACGATAATCCCAACTTATAATTTGACAAATGAGGTTTTGATGAAAATTAATAAACTGAATAAAATCCTGATACTCTTTTTAGTATTCAGTTTTGCATCTGTTCATGCAGAAAATAAAGTACTGAAACCTGTTAATGCAAAATCCAAAACAGTAATTATTGTATCGGGAAATACGCGCGACTATTATCCTGTCAAAATAAAAAATGCAAGTTTAATTTCATTAAAAGGGCCGGGCAAATTAAAAATCATATCACGTCCGCAGATAAAACCAAGTTTAAGTTCAACAGTATCTTATAAAGTTTATTATAGAATTGATGGCGGTGAAAAAAAGTCTGCTCAGTTTGACGATGTTCAGAAATCAACAAAAGCTAAATATAAAGTTGATACTTTGGGTACACCTGGGGACGAAGGAGAGATAACAATAAACCTCGGAAGCGGCGAACACAATATAAAAGTATGGATTGAAAATGATAATCCTAAAGTCGATGCTCGATACATCTTCACACCAAAAGAGGAAAAGGAACTTACCTGGATTTCATTAAATCCACTTGAACCAAACGAACCGGTTAATCTTCTTGCCGATGAAGAAGAAGTAAAATACTACAGGTTCTCTGAAGCGAATCCTTTGAAAATTAAAATCACGGGACCAACTAAATTAAGAGTGTTGAGCAGGATTGAAAACCATTATACAATGAAGGGACGTATCAATTATCGCATTGAAGTAAAAGAGGATAAAAAAGTTAAACACACTTACCAGTTGAACAGTATAAGATCTGAAACAACTTGCTACAAAAAAGACGGATCAAAAATTCCAGGCAAAGCGAAGGAGATTGTATTTAATGTTCCCAAGGGAACTCACTATTACCAGATCACTCCGCTGGATAAAGATAAAAGCAGTGTGCTTGGAAGAGTGTTGTTCCCTAAAAAAGATATTAAGCTGGGAGAGAGATGATAATGATGAATAATGTTGACCTGCATGTTCATTCAGGAAACTTGTTTCAGGTTCTTATTAGAAAAATTGTATTACTTCGCAGATTCCGAAACAAGTTCGGAATGACAAATACAGATATTCCGGTATTATTGAGAACTAACATAAATAAGCAAAGAATGCTTATACTTTTGTCAATGTTTGTCTTCACATACACTGTTGGTTATGCTCAAAAAAAATCATCTTTAAATTCTGGTGAGTGGTCAATTGATTTAACTGTAACATCTGCTTATGATAACAACATCTTAAAATATTCTGATAAATACATCGAACGTTTTAAGAACAGGGAAGATGCGGGGAGGTTTCATATAAACAGGTACGATGATTTGTTGATGGACTATAATGTAAGAGTTGGCTATTCAAACAGGTTCATAAAAAACCTAAGAACAATTATTTCTGCATCAGCAGATCACAGGGCGTATTCATATAATTCGTCAAAGTCGTGGTCGTCTTTTGATTTTGGAATTCAACAGTATCTGACAAGCAATACAAGTTTGATGTTATCATACTCTTATCTGCCTGAATTTTATGTTGCTCATTTCAGGGATGACGACTGGATAAATCAATATGGCTACACTCCTGAAACATTTCAGCCATATACTTTTTCAAAAGATGAATATGCATTATGGCTCCAACAAAATATTCTTCAAGCAACAAGAGTAAGATTTTACTTCAGTTATATGAAATACTTTTACAATGAACATTACACTGAGTATGACAGTGATAATTTTATGTATGGGATAAGAGTATTCCAGGATTTATCTAAAATTGTTTCTGCAGATGCCGGTTACAGATATATATCTTCTGATGCAAAAGGATATGATGAAGACTTTGAAACAAAAACCAATTCGGATGATGTTGATGCAACTTATTACGAGCATATCTTTTTTGCCGGTGTGGATGTAAATCTGCCAAAGATTTTTAGCAGGAATAATTCCATTAGTGTTTCAGGGCAATACTCCAAAAGATTATATGAGACGGATAATTTTGGAGATCTTGATCCTTTACATGCAGGAAGATTTGATGTTAACTACAGGATAAATATTAACTACGATATTAAAGTTCTGAATAATTTTTCCGCAGGCTTATTTTACACGTGGATGTACCGTGATACTGATACATCATTTCAGCCAAACGAAGAATATGTTTCAGATGAAAAAGATTATGATCAGTCACAGGTTGGATTAATACTTAAATATGGATTCCAATTTTGAAAAAGAAATTAAAAAAGGATAATAAATGAACAAAATATATGCTTTAGCAATTATCATGTTAACAATGTTTATAATTAGCTGTGGTGAACCAAACTCACCCGAATCTTTAACCGGTGATGATGGCGGATATAAAATAGTAAGCAAGTATGTAACCGCAGGTTACGCACAGGATGTAGTGATGAAAGATACATTACTATTCATCGCGCAAGGTGAAGGCGGCTTACTCATAGTAAGTGTTGCTGATCCGGGTAATCCTAAACTGATTTCAACAAAAATAACAGATATAAGAGGCTACTCAGCAAAGATAGATATCAAAGATTCAGTTATTTACCTGGCAGCAGGAAATTTTGGAGTTTCAGTAGTAGATGTCAGTGACGCATATAATCCTGAAGTAACTAATTATAATCTTCCAATGAAGCCGGCGAAAAGTTTTTATATAATGGGTGATTTTTTATTTACTTGTGTAAGTGAACTTGGGTACAATATTTCAGATATAAGTTATCCTACCCAACCTGATGTAAGGGCGACCAACATAACACCCGGTTACTGCCAGGCAGTTGTAACAACAAAAGATACAAGTTATCTGCTTGCTGCTTGTGGTGAGATGGGTTTTGCAATGGTTGATATAAAAGATTTTCAGTTAGGATTTGGTACTTACAGAACTTGTGGATGGAGAGACACTCCCGGTTATGCCGTTGATATAGTTCGTCACCCGGATTTACCGATTGCATACCTTGCATGCGGAACAGGCGGACTTTCAATAGTTGATTTTTCCGATACTGCAGATGTAAAATTGTTAAGTAATTACAAGTCAGGCGGCTATGCAAAAGAAATCCTGTACGAAAACAATAAGATTTATCTCACGACAGAAACAAGAGGATTACAGATATTTGATGTTACTAATCCTTCATCCCCGGTAAGAATTGGAACAGTACCGACTGCTTTTTCAATGGGGATATGTGTTGATAATAGTTACATTTATATCGCAGATGAAGTTGAAGGAATATTGGTAATTAAAAAACCGTAAAAAAATTTTATAAAATAGAGCATAGTCATAAAATTCTTTTTGACAATTATAAAAATAAAATTTAAGTTTATGACGGTAATTGTTGTTCACTGGGACGCCATGAATAACGTCTGCAGAATTACCTAACCCCCAGCCCGAAGTGTCCTGCCCGCGCTTCGGGCATTTTTTTATCTAATTGTGAATCTTATTAGTGAATTCTCATTTTAATATGATTAAGACTTATAAATTCTTAGTAGAACTTACACCCTCAATGGTTAATCATTATATTAATACTGGAAATATTTTAAGGTTATCGGTTTAAAAATAATTTATGTATGAACTGTTAGTAATATTTCTTCTTATAGTGATCAACGGTTTGCTCGCTATGAGTGAAATTGCTTTTGTTTCAGCAAAAAAATACAGGCTGGAGGAAAAGGCAAAGAATGGTAATAAGTCAGCAATTAAAGCTCTGATACTACTTGAAGAACCCGGAAAATTTCTTTCTGCAGTGCAGATTGGTATTACATTAGTAGGAATTTTTGCGGGTGCATTTGGTGGTTACGCATTGGCAGAAGATATTACACCTCTTATTGCCCAGGTAGCATTACTAAGAAATTATGCTGTCGAAATATCATTTGCTGTTATTGTTACGACTATAACATATCTCTCTCTTGTTATTGGTGAACTGGTGCCGAAAAATATCGCTCTTAATAATCCTGAGGGTATGACGCTGCTGATGGCTCCGACCTTATATTACATAACAAAGATATTTTCTCCCGTTGTTTGGTTTTTGAGTTTTTCCTCAAAAACTATTTTATCAATATTAAGGATAAAGGAAAACAAAGAACCTCCCGTTACAGAAGAAGAATTAAAATCATTACTGGATCTTGGAATTAAACACGGTACATTTGAAAAAGAAGAATCGGAAATCATCAAAAAAGTATTCAATTTTAACGATAAAAAAATCAGCTCTGTAATGATACCGCGATCCGAAATTGAATGGATAGAAATCTCACTTCCTGTAAACGAAATAATTAATTTTATTTCACTTCACAACTTTTCAAGATATTTAGTCTGCACTGAAGGTCTGGATAACGTTGCTGGAATTATTGAATCAAAAGATTTTTTAATAAAGTATAACAATAACCCTGATTTAAAAATTCAGGAAGTTCTTTCAGAAGCAATCTTTGTCCCCGGCACTATGTACACTATAGACCTGCTTGATACATTCAAATCAAAAAAAAATAATATAGCGGTGGTCGTAGATGAATACGGCGGAACACAAGGTCTTATTACACTTCACGACATAATTGAAAATATTTTCGGGGAAATTCCGGAAAAGTTTGATGAGCCTGTTCAGAATTTTATCAGGCGCGAGGATGGTTCATACCTTGTCGATGGATTGACAGACATAGTAAAAGTCGAAGAATTTTTCAGAATAAAAATAAATTCAGAAGATTATTCAACACTCAGTGGATTTATAATGCATCAGACCGGCAACATTCCAAAAGAAGGTGATGTTTTCAGATATGATAATTTAAAGTTTGAAGTAGTTGATATGGACGGTAACCGCGTTGATAAAGTGATGATATCACAGGAGACTATCACTCAGTAAAGTTATCTGCTTCCATAACAGAAGTTCAGCTATACTTTATCAATTATGAAACAACCATACCGGTATTTTTTTTATTTTTTTATATTTATATAGTGTAATATTTACTAACTTACTTCACATCAATCGCACTTACATTTTCATTAAGTTCAGTCCAATTCATCTTCCGGAGAGGCAACACAAAAAATAACCGATCAATTATCCGTTTTTGGAGTGGAAGGAATCTGATGAATACAAAAGAACTACTCGTTTCTGTAAGAATAATTGAAAGTACTGTACTTCAGTGTGCAAAATCAGAAATCAAAACCTGTGATCATATCCTCGTTGAAGAAATAAAAAAAATTCAGCAATCTGCAGATGATACTTTTATACAGGAAATGATTTTCGGTATATATTATAACTGGAAGATATATTCAGGGCAGCATAAAGGAACAGGCATTCCTGACAGATATACAGAGTTGGAAAATATTATGATTAACTGCGGAAGGATGAAAAGTTATCTTATTAAATATTTATCGGATCTAACGAATAACTGATTAGTATTTATTTTAAATTTTTATTTTTTCCTTATTGTTATTCATTTCTCTATCCTATAAGTTTAACTAAACAGTAACAAATTTAGTTTTATGAACTTCATTTTTCAGCAAAAACATCTTATTCAATTCTTACAAAAGGGGAGACAACTCAAAATTATTTAATAACTGATTTCTAAAATTCACTGATAAACATTTAAAGCTGTTAGAGAGGTAATTATGAGAACTACTTTAAAACAATTTTCTTTAGTCCTGCTCTTTAGTGTATTGTATCAGATCTTCATTGTCGAAAGTTTTGCACAACAAAATGAATTTTATGGTTCAAAAATTATAAAGCAAAACAACAAATCTTTAATTCAAACAATACCGCAAAAAATTTCAAACCCGATAGATATTCCAACAAAACAACTGACAAACTTAAAAAATATTGCCGGCGAAAAATATGTGATGGGGGGATCGGTACTCTGGTCCTTTACTGATGGTGCTGCAATTTCTAACACGGCAGAACTTAATGCAGATGGTAATTTTTCCTTAAATGCGTGGGGATTAAATAATATGAGGGTATCACGATACCCGGTTCAGAATAATATTCCCATTTGGGAAGTACCGACTGTTCCGAATGATCCCAATATTGATATCTCTGATGACGGTGATGTTATTGCCGTAGCAAGAGGAACTGATTTTTATTTACTTGACAGCACAAACGGAAACATCGTATATCAGATCACAATGCCTGATACTTTGTACGCAAGCAATTTGAGTGTCTCCCGGAGCGGCAGCCACGTAGTTTTTCTTGCTGATGCATCCGGTAATGGTACCGTCGCTAAAGCCTATATGCTTTCGTTAGAAGGTGGTGTTCCCAGCGTTATCTGGACGAAAGAAATTCCACGGTCAGTAATAACAAATTGGGCAGGTGCAAATTTTTCTGCAGATGGTGATGTAGTAGTAATCAACGGAAGAAGTCATCTTTATGTTGTAAATGTCGGTGATGGTTCCGTTGTTTGGGATCACTTTGTTGACAACACTGAATCACCTGCTGTAATCAGCGGAGATGGAGGTGTAATTGTAACTGCTGACAACAGTGGATTTATTCAAACCTGGCAAAGGAATCAAACATGGACAGAATACAATCTTTTATGGCAGTACAAAATTCCCCTGGTATCAAGTTTTACAAACTGGGCATCATCAGTTGACATATCAGCCGATGGAAGCACTATCGTTGCCGGAACATTAATTTTTCTTGCATCAGGTTATGATGGATCAGTAGTAGCATTTGATACGTACGGTGGGGGAATTCCCAAATGGGTTTATATGGGTGCAGGTGATTTAGTTGATGATATTGCAATATCAGATGACGGTAAAGTAGCCGCTGCTGTTAGCTGGGGCGATCTGTCTCACTTAAAACCCGATCTGATGGTGTTTGATGTTGAAACAGGTGAATTAACGTTTGAAATAGTTTCACCGGGATCTTTTTTTACAGTCGATATCAGTCACGATGGCAAAAAAGTTTTAGCAGGAGGTAAAGGTGTACACGCCAGAGAATTCGGTAACGGAGGCAGACTTTATCTTTCTGAAATTGATCTTGGTGGAGGCAGTGTTTCAGGTACAGTTGATTTAGCCGGAACAACAAATGAAAGCGGTGTTCTGATAAAAGCAGTTGGCACCCCGAGAACAGCTATAACCGATGCACTTGGAAATTATACTATCCCAAATATTCCAGCTGGTATTTATACAATTTCTGCTGAAAAACCCGGATATAATTTCGGTAATGTCACTTCAGTAAATGTAGTGAGCGGAAGTAATACATCAGGCGTTAATTTTTCTCTTGCCCAATTTATTGCAACACCTCCTGTACTCAGTGCATCAACCAACATACCCGGTGCTATAATGTTAGGTTGGACAACATTAGTTCAATCTTTCGAAAAACAAATCGAAATTGCAAAAACAATAGGTGATCCTTATCCTATAGATGCGGAACGAACTACCCGATCATTAAATTCCAAAATAGAAGATTCACATAAAATTAAATTGAATGCGAATACTGTCTTCACCCTGGCAGACAGTATTAATATTTACAGAAGTCTGATTTCAGGTGGTCCTTATAAAAAACTAAATGCTGTGAATATTTCTCAAAACAGTTTTACAGATTCAAGTGTATTTCCGTTGCGGGATTATTATTACGTTGTAAACATTGTTAACGAAACCGGTCAGAGCATTTATTCAAACGAAGTACTTGGAAGGGTGAGCGATTCACTTCTGACTTTTGATTTTGATGTGCCATCAGGAAATGTTCCTGTAATAGATGGTGTTCTTTCGCCTGGTGAATGGACTGACGCTTTCAAACTCGATGTATCAGATGTGTTAGGTTATTCCGGCGGATCACCAAAACCACAAGGTTCTGTTTTCATGTATGTCAAATATGATGCCGTTAATGATATGCTTTATATCGCTGGTGAGGATTTCCTTAATAATGAACTTGATGATAATGAAGGTTTCGGACTTTACTTTGACGATAACAACAACAACCAGTATGAACCAAACAATGCACTACCTGTTCTGCAAGAGGGAAACTTCTGGGCATACTGGCATCCTTCAGGCTCTGATCTCAGATTTAGGAAGATATTCACAGGAGGTGGAGTTGGTGATGTAATTACTCTTACTGAAGGTGATGCTGAATTCACTATTACCAACGGACATTTGCAAGGTGAAGTTGCCATTCCAATGGGATTTTTTGATGGATATCAGTTGCAGGTTTTCGCACCTGATAAAACACCAGGACTTGGTGCTTTCCTGATTGAACGAAATGCGGGTGCCGCAAATTTCAATGGCTGGTGGCCTCAAACTATGAATAGCCTCTTTAATCCGGTTTACTTTGGTGATGTAGGAATTGATGTATCATTACTTGCGCCACCACAGGCACCGGATAATATAGTTGTTGTAAGGCAGGGTGATGATCTGCTTATTACCTGGAATGATCCGACACTTGGTTTGAATAATGATCCACTTACGGTTACTCCCGTCATTGACATTTATAAAAATGGTGATTTTTATAAAACAGTTTCCGGGGGAATTGAAACTCTATCAGACGATAGTGTTAACTGTTCACTTTGGTATGAGTATCAGATTCAGGCGTACATTATTATCGGAGATGATACTCTGCGAAGTCCTATGAGTAAAATTGTTGGTAATTTTGCTTGCGTGGAACCTTCACTGACATCAATTAAATATGACGATGGCAGTTGGGAAGCTTTTTATGTTGTTGACTTTACATACGATCAAAATAAATTTGCATTGAAAGTTACACCTACATTTTATCCGGCAAGAGTTGTTCGCCTTGAAACACTTGTTAATAACGCCGGTGCATTTGACTTTACTGTCAACAAGGATGAATCAGGAATTCCAGGTGATATTTTAGCCGGTCCATACAGAGTATCATCAGGTGTATCCGGTGCTGCTAATTCGATTATATTTACTTTACCCGGAACCGATCCGCCAGCTATTGAAGCAGGGGACTTCTGGGTATTAATAAATTATCTTGAGTCAAGTCCTGGTGATCCGGGAATTGGTACGGATGTTTCTTCTCCGAATGCAGGTCGTTATATGTACTACCTTGCAGCAAGCGGATGGCAAAGCTTTTCAGGAGGTAATTTGATGATCACATCGTATATAGCCCAGCCTCCAACCGGTATTGGTGATGAAGTCAGCAATCCTTTGACATTCGAATTGTCACAAAACTATCCCAATCCATTTAATCCCTCAACAGTTATTCGCTATCAGATTCCTGAAAGTGAATTTGTAACTATTGAAGTTTATAATATGCTTGGTCAGAAAATAAATACTCTGATAAACGATATTCAAAATGCTGGGGAACATTCGACTAATTGGGATGGAACAAACATAGCCGGTGAACAGGTATCAAGCGGAATTTATCTATACAAAATTAAAGCAGGTGAATTCAGTGCTGTTAGAAAGATGATGCTGATTAAGTAACGTATAATGTATAATTTATAATCGACCTATGACGGACAGGTTTACAATGTATAATGAAGGCGATTCAGATGAATCGCCTTTTTTATCGATCGATTAACTCAACTTAAACACAATAGGAATTGCAATTTTTGATTTGATAAATTTACCTTTATGTTTTGCGGGTGTAAATTTTGTCTTAGTGACTGCATCAATAGCAGCTTCGTCTAAACCGCTTCCGGCTCCTTTGAGCACTTCAGTTTTAATAACATTTCCTTCCTCATCAATAAAAACCTGGAGAAATACTTTGCCTTCGATACCTGCTTCCTTAGCTTCTTTGGGATAAACTACTTTTTTGGATAGCTCTATCATTCCGCCGATCGGCATAGGCATCTCATCGTATTCAGTCTGGTAATCATTTTTTGTAATTTCAAGAGAAGATGATTCTGTAAAATAAGGACCTCCTTTTAATCTGATTTGGGATTTAACATTATTACCATCTTTCATCCCGGGTTCAAACTTCCAGGTTTTAACAGTTTTAATTACAAGATCATCAAAAACTTTTCCAGGTGATTCAACTATTTGTACCTTGTTTAAATCCCCTTTTTCATCAATCAATAGTTTGTAATCAAGCACTAATTTGTCAGGTTTTGATGATTCAAGTTGTTTTGTCAATTTGGAAATTAGTTCTTCTTGATTTCCTTCTTTCAGCACTGGTTGTTTATCAACGGCATCAGCAGGAAGATAATCTTTGTCATAGTTGGGTATTACTTCAATCTGGTTTTCATCTTTGCATCCAGCAATGAGAATTGTAGATAGAAATAAAAAAATAATCAGTTTCATTTTATCCTCACGAGTTTGGTTTAACAATAATTTCATTTGAATATGTTGCTCTGACTTCTGCAGCAGGGAGTGTATTGTACAAAGCTTTAATTAATTCCTGTTGATCTTCAAGTTTGTTAACAATAGTTATAATTTCTTTTCTATGTTGATTCACCGATATATAAAGAAAAAGACTTACTATAAGAAGGATAACAGATACACCAATCGAAATGTACCTTGTAATTTTTGATGGCAAGTTTCTTCTCACAACCGAAAAATCTTTTAATGTAGTAGCCATCAGAATTTTTTCCTCCAGGTTTACAGGAAATTCAGAACTATTACCCGCACCTGTTTGCTTTAATAAAGTTAAACTTCTCAGATATTTTCTTGCTTCAGAATCAAGAGCCAGCTCTGCAAACAAGGACTCTTCTTCAGATTGTTTTATTTCGCCATCTATATATTCATCAATTCTTATAAATACTTTTTCCTTATCCATCACTCAATCCCTTAGTTGATAAGTTTAGAAATTCTTTTAATAAGTTTTTGTCTGGCTTTGTGAAGCCGGCTTTTAACCAGGTCCTCATCAGTACCGAGCATCAATGCAATTTCGTGATATGAAAATCCGCCATATTCCTTTAGCAGGTAAACTTCTTTTTGTTCCGCAGGCATACTTTCAAGCTGGCTGTCAATTATCTGTTTTAGATCCTTCTGTTCAAGTGAATCCTGCGGTGATTCTCCAGATTCAAGTTCAACATTGTCAATATCATCAACTCCATACTGGTCAACGTGGATTTTCTTTCTCCTGTAAACCTGGTACACTTCGTTGCGTGCTGTTTTGAAAAGCCAGAATTCAACACTCTGCAAATCTTTTATGTAATCCAGTGATTCAAAGAACTTCATAAAGATGTTCTGGGTAATATCCTCCGCAAGCATCCTGTCAGATGTCATCTTTAGTACAAAGTTGAAAATCTTTCTTTTTGTACGATTGAATATTTCTGTGAAGGTATCTCGTTTATTTATCAATCTTTTTCCGTATTTCATTTATGGAGATGATTGAGTAAAAGAAAAGTTCCCGCCTCAAAATATTTTTTGTTGTTTTTGTTCAAACTCTTTATGCTGAATATTTTTTTTATAAATTAGCCGTTAAATTTTTCAACACACTTAAATTTAGTTTTACAAAAAGTAAGATGAAACTCATGTGATTATGACAAATGTGATCGTTCAAAAATATGGCGGAAGTTCGGTAGCCGACACTCAGAAAATAAAATCCATTGCACATAAAATATCTGAAAGGGTAAAGAACGGAAACAAATTAGTAGTTGTTGTTTCAGCAATGGGAAAAACTACCGATAACCTTATAAATCTTGCAAAAGAAATCACTCAAAATCTTGTACCCCGTGAACTTGATATGCTGCTTACAACAGGCGAACAGGTCACTGCTGCATTGCTGGCAATTGCTCTTAATGACAAACGTATTAACGCAAAATCTCTTAACGCTTTTCAGATAGGCATTGTTACAACAAATGATTTTAATGAAGCAAGAATCAAAAATTTAAAAGTTGAAAAACTTCAATCTGCATTGGAAGAAAATGATGCAGTTATTGTCACCGGATTTCAGGGAATAACAGATGAAGGTGAAATTACAACCTTAGGAAGAGGCGGGTCGGATACTTCTGCTGTTGCTCTTGCTGCTGCATTAAGTGCGCCGTGCGAGATTTACAGCGATGTTGCAGGTATTTATACAACCGATCCACGACTGCATCCATCGGCAAAAAAATTAAAAACTGTTACTTATGATGAAATGCTTGAGATGGCAAGTCTTGGTGCAAAAGTGCTGCACAGCAGATCAGTGGAAATAGCAAAAAAATATAAAATTACTTTGTATTGTGGTTCAACATTTTCAGATGAGGAGGGAAGTTACGTGACAGAAACAAATATTGAACAGCCTGTTGTAAGCGGTTTGAGTGTAATGGATAATCAAACCCAGGTAGTAATAAGTAATCTTCCGCAAAATTACGTGCTTGTACAGAAGATATT
>JAEXTA010000144.1 GCA_023453665.1 Bacteroidota bacterium
AAGAATATTTTTTGTTGTCTGGGCTGATGAAGTATCTTCAGAGGTCAAATGGATGAATTCATGTTTATCAATTTTTAATTGAGGTTCTTCTCCGGCACTATTTTCTGAAACTATTTCTGAATCTGAAAGGTGATTTCTGCCAAGCGGAAGAGTCAATGCGAATTCTGTCCATTTATTCTTTTCACTTGATACAGTAATCTGTCCGTGATGTAAATCTATTAATTCTTTTACGAGTGATAAACCTATACCTGTTCCTCCAAAACTTTTGGTGTTCTGACCATTTACCTGGTAAAATCTGTCAAAAACTTTCGGCAGATCTGTTTCATCAATACCAATACCCGTATCTCTGATTTTTAATAAAAGGCTGTTTTCATCTTTGTAAAGTTTAACCGTAATTTCTTTTCCATTCGGAGTGAATTTGAATGCGTTGGATAAAAGATTTTTCAAAACTGTTTCCATTTTTTCTTTATCGTAATAAACTGATAATTCATCAAATGGAATGTCGAGTGTAAGCTTAAGTGAATTTATTACAGCAAGTGATTCGAAAGACATCACCATTCCTTTTAAGAATGGAACGAAATTTTGTTCAGAGGCGTTTAATTTCAGTTTACCTGAATCAAGTTTTGACAGTTCAAGTAATTGATTAATCAAGTTCAAAAGGTTGGATGCATTTCGATTTATTAACCCGACATTTTTTTTCAATTCGTCTTTTGTCTGAGTGGAAAGTATCTGTTCTGCCGGTCCTAATATCAGTGTAAGAGGAGTCCGGAATTCGTGAGATATATTCGCGAAGAATCTTGATTTAATATTATCAACCTCTTCAAGTTTTTTTGAGTGTTCGTGTTCAAGCTGCAGCTGATGTTTCAGTCTTTGTCTTTTAAGATCATAAGCGCGTAAAGAAAATAAAATTGTAAATATCATCAGTATATAGCCTGCATAAGCCCATCCCGTTTTCCACCATGGCGGAGAAATATTGATTGATAACATTAATGGTTCATTATTCCAGATTCCGTCACGGTTTGTGCTTTTAACTTTGAAGATATATGATCCGTGACTGAGATTTGTATACGTGGCTAATCTTCTATCTGACTCGACTTCTGTCCAGTTCTCATCAAAACCCTCCAGTTTATAAGCGTATCTGATATTGCCGGGTGCTGCGTATTCAAGTGCAGAAAATTCCAATGAAAAGACATAATCCTCATATGTTAAATTTATTTCATTTATATCCGTTAGAGATTCTTCAAGAATTATTCTATCAAGTTTTTGATTAAAACCTGTTTGAACCGGTTTGTTGAATAGATTAAACTGAGTAATTACTATGGGTACATCAGTTGTGTCATCAGAGATTTCATCAGGATTGAACACAGTCAAACCATTGATTCCACCGAAATACATTTTACCGCTTTTTCCTTTGAAGTATGCCCATTGATTAAATTCCTCATTTATTAATCCATCATTTGTATTGTAGTTTCTTATTCTTCCGCTGTAATAGTTGAATCTGCATAATCCTTTATTTGTACTTAACCAGAGATTGTGATCACTATCCTCAAGCAGCCCATAAATTGTGTTGTTGGGCAATCCATCCCTGGTAGTAAGCCAGGAGAACTTTCCATCCTTTTTAGAAAATTTATTTAAACCATTATATGTTGCAATCCAGATTGTCCCGTCAGCATCCTGAAGTATTGCCGAAATATTATTATCACTTATACTGGTGCTGTCATTCTGATCATTGTAGTAAGCGATGCTGTTAGCTGAATTTTTATTGTATGCGAATAGTCCGTTACCAAAAGTTCCTATCCATAAAGTCCCATCACGGTCTTCATATAGCGAATAAATACCGGCTTCTGCCATTCCCTGAGATTCATCCGGATTATAAATGATTTTAGAAAAAATACGCTGCTTTGTATTAAATTTATTCAGACCGCCACCGAAAGAGCCGATCAATATGTCGCCGTTGTCATCTTCAATCATGACAGAGACTGCATCAGTGCCCAGACTATTCGGGTTTTGAGGATCATACTGATGACGGATAAAATTATTTGATTTCCTGTTATACATACTGATTCCTGTTTCATCGGTGCCTATCCATATATTTCCATCTTTATCTTCCAGTAAGGAATAAATACAGTTACTTGAAATACTTGTTTTATCGTATGGAATATTTATGAAATGCTTCCAGGTATTTTTTTGCGGACTGAAGATGTTTAAACCTCCAACATCAGTTCCTAACCAGACATTCCCGCTCTGATCCTCAATTATAGAATAGACTCCGTTCGTACTCAGGCTGTTTATATTTTCAGGCTTATGTTTGTATTGGTGAAACTTATTGCCGGGTAAAAATTTATTTAGCCCATTTGTCCATGTCCCAATCCAGAGTACATCATTGTTGTCCTGGAATATTGCATTAATAGTGTTATCGCCAATACTGCCGGGATCTTTTGAGTCAGTTAAAAATTTATGAAAAGTATTGGTCGATGGTTCAAGAAGATTTAACCCACCTTTATATGTTCCTATCCACATTCTCTTGGAATGGTCCTGGAATATTGACATCACAGAATTGTCACTTATAGATTCAGGGTCAGCGGGATTATTTATAAAGTGTGTAAAATTATTTTTAGGAATATCATAACAGAATAATCCATCTCCCAGATACCCTATCCAAAGAGTATCATTACCACTAAGAAATAAGCATAATACATGATCTGCAGTAAGTTCTCCTTTTGCAGATGATTTGAGTTTATACCTTGTAAATTTATTTGTCATAAGATCAAGTTTATTCAGCCCGCCTGTTTTTGTGCCAATCCATAAACAGTTTCTATTTTTATCATAGACTAATGATGAAATAATATTAGAACTGACAGAGTTATCATTTCCGGGATCGAAAAAATATTTGGTGAAGATATTTTTCTTCATATCATATTTATTCAATCCGTTAGAAGTACCGATCCAGATATTTTCATCATTATCAATTGCTAATGCATAAACATTTTCACTGCTTAGTGCCTGATCGTTACCTGCATCAAAAGAGAAGCGGGTGAATGTTTCAGTCTGCCTGTTATACTTGTTCAAGCCGTCTGGATAGGTTCCAATCCATAAGTCACCTTTTCCGTCTTCCTGAATAGCATAAATTGTGTTGGCACTCAGACTTGATAAATTATCCGGATCGTGTGTAAAAATTTTGAATGTGTTTCCGTCAAATCTGTTTAAACCTTCGTAAGTGCCAACCCATAGAAAACCACGGCTGTCCTGGGTAATACAAAATACTGTATTAACAGAAAGTCCGTTTGAGGATGTGATGTGCTGAAAAGATATATCGCCTTGTTGTGCTAACACAAAATTAATAAACAGGGCAGATAAGGTTAAAAACTTAAAGTACATCATAAATTACAAGACAGGATTTTTTATTTCATAAAATGAATCTATCAGTTTTTGCATTCTGGTTAATCTTAAATTTAATCTGTTATGGACTACATTCTCCTCAAGTCCGGCTCTTATCACAATTATCTTTGATGGTGTTAAATATTCAGGTGGAACAGGTACCGATGGTTGAGCTGAGTTTGGATCTAATACATGTAAACCAAGACAGTTTATTTCCAATACATCTGCTGAATCAGGTGCAATTCTGACATTTATATCTACCGGAGATTGAGGTGTTAAAAGTATTTTATCCTGATCATACGTTCCGGTTATAAAAAAGGGTGTGATTTCAAAATCTGCATTATATGCAATGAGGTGTAAAGTGTCGCCATTACTGACTTTTACCTCTTCCGGTGTAACTGTGTCACCACCTGCTGAATGTGATAACAGTATTGTGTGTGTTGTCATGTTTTTCTCTCCTTTTAATTAATGATTATTGTTTGCAGAACGAAAATTATTTCTCCACTTGACTATGTTTTTTTAATCAAAGTATTGGTATGATTTTCAGAACCCCGACAGGTATGGTGAGCCGAATAACTTCGTGCAGTTTACTTCGTGTTTAAATTTTCTTTATCAATAGTCTGGAAGTCCGGATTAAATCTTATTCACGAAGCGGAGGAAAATGACTAATAATAACTATCAAATAATTTTATTGAATGTCAAAAACTATCGATTGATAAATCGCAACAATTGCGGATAGTGTATCAACTGCATATGCCCGAAGAAAATTAAAATCGGACTAAAGTTATTTTAATAATAACATTCGTTTAGTTGTATGATAATCACCGGCAATCAGTCTATAGAAATAAACTCCGGATGTTAAACCGGTTGCATCAAAATCTACTTCATATTGTCCGGTAGTTTTATATTCATTAACAATTTTTTCTGTTTCATTACCAAGTATATCATAAACACTAAGAGAAACCCAAACAGGGGATTTATAATATTTAGTCCCTACCGTATAGCGGATTTTTGTTCGTGGATTAAAAGGATTTGGATAATTCTGTTCTAATTCAAAGGATAAAATTCTTTGATGATATTCTACCTGAATAATATCGGAATAACTGATGCTGCCGTTATAATCAGTTTGTTTTA
>JAEXTA010000145.1 GCA_023453665.1 Bacteroidota bacterium
GTATTCCATCGTTTAGCAGGCTGCTGGACTTACTGGGGTTGGCAGGCAAATTATTTTTCAACGGAAGAAGACGCAAAAACTTTTTATGATGAACTGGTTTTCATGCTGGCAAATCAAATGGCTGCACCGAACAGTCCGCAATGGTTTAATACGGGACTTAACTGGGCGTATGGAATTTCAGGACCTTCGCAAGGTCATTATTATGTTGATTATAAAACGGGTGAACTAACAGCCTCAAGTGATGCTTATACACACCCGCAGCCGCATGCTTGTTTTATTCAGTCAGTAAAAGATGATCTTGTTAACGAGGGCGGCATTATGGATCTGTGGGTTCGTGAAGCCCGCTTGTTTAAATATGGTTCAGGTACCGGATCAAACTTCTCTGATATAAGAGGTTCACAGGAACCACTTAGCGGCGGCGGACGATCATCAGGACTTATGTCTTTTCTCAAGATTGGAGACCGCTCTGCCGGTGCAATTAAATCAGGAGGAACAACGCGTCGGGCTGCAAAGATGGTTACTCTAGACCTCGATCATCCGGACATTGAAGAATATATTAATTGGAAAGTAGTTGAAGAGCAGAAAGTTGCTGCAATTGTTACAGGTTCGCAGTTATGTAATCTTCACCTCAATGCTATTATGAAGGCATGTTATGATGAACATCCTGAAAATGACAGGTTCAATAAAAATGTTAATAAAAGATTGAAACATGCTGTTCTTGAAGCAAGAAAAGCCCACATACCTAACAATTATGTAGAGAGGGTTATTCATCTTGCAAAACTTGGTTTCAGGTCAATTGAATTTCCTGTTTATGATACGGACTGGAATTCTGATTCTTATGCAACCGTTGCGGGACAAAATTCAAATAACTCGATCCGTGTGACAAATGAATTTATGCAGGCTGTTCAGAATGACGGCAACTGGAATTTATACTGGCGTGTTGAAAAGAAAAAAGCTAAAGCTGAAAAGCGTTCGCCAAAAGCATGCAAAACTTTAAAGGCAAGGGAATTATATGATCAGATTTCTTACGCAGCCTGGTCATGCGCTGATCCCGGAATTCAATTTCACTCTACAATTAATGAATGGCATACCTGTCCTGAGGACGGAGAAATAAAAGCATCAAATCCCTGCAGTGAATATATGTTCCTTGATGACACTGCATGTAATCTTGCTTCATTAAACCTTGTTAAGTTTTATAATGCTTCGACTCAAAAATTCGATATTGAGGCTTATCGTCATGCAACAAGAATCTGGACTATCGTACTTGAGATAAGTGTTTTAATGGCACAATTCCCCAGCAGAGAAATTGCTAAGTACAGTTATGAGTTCAGAACACTCGGACTTGGTTATGCAAATCTTGGTTCTTTACTAATGCTTCAGGGAATTCCTTATGACAGCAGTGAAGCATTTGCAATCTGCGGGGCAATAACCAGTATAATGCATATGACTTCTTATGCAACTTCTTCAGAAATGGCTAAAGAAATAGGACCATTCCCTAAGTACGACAGAAATAAAAACCACATGCTTAGGGTGATAAGAAACCACAGAAGAGCTTCATACAATGTTCCGAAAGAAGAGTATGAAGGGTTATCAATTTATCCTGTTGGCATTGATCCGAAACATTGTCCATCTGACTTATTGAAAGCTGCTCGTGAGGATGCTGATAAAGCTCTCGAGTTAGGCACTCAGCATGGATTCAGAAATGCACAGGTAACTGTTATAGCTCCTACAGGTACAATAGGACTGGTAATGGATTGTGATACTACCGGTGTTGAACCTGATTTTGCTTTAGTTAAATTCAAAAAGTTAGCAGGCGGCGGATACTTCAAAATTATAAATCAGTCAATTCCTCCGGCACTTGAAAGATTGGGATATAACAAAGATCAGATAACAGAGATTGTTAAATATGCAAAAGGTTCCGGGACACTCGTTGGATGTCCGTATATAAATCATGAATCATTAAAAGCCAAAGGATTTACGAGTGAAGCCCTTGCTAAACTTGATAAAGCAATTCCATCAGCATTTGAACTTAGTTTTGCATTCAACAAGTTTACATTAGGCGAAGACTTTTTGATCAACAAACTAGGGATTCCGCAGGAAGAATTAAACTCATTTGATTTTAATCTTCTTGAAACTCTTGGTTTTGCCAAACAGGAAATTGCATCAGCAAATGATTATGTATGTGGAACAATGACGATAGAAGGCGCACCATTTCTTAAACACGAGCACTATCCTGTTTTTGACTGCGCTAACAAATGCGGAAAAAAAGGAACAAGGTTCATTCGTTCTATCGCTCACATAAGAATGATGGCTGCAGCACAGCCGTTTATTTCGGGAGCCATTTCTAAAACAATAAATCTTCCAAACCATGCTTCAGTTGAAGATATTAAAGATGCTTATATGCAGTCATGGAAACTTGGAATAAAAGCCAACGCTTTGTATCGGGATGGTTCAAAATTATCTCAGCCCTTAAACTCAGTCAGCGAAGAAGACTTTGAAGCACTCATGGAGGATAAAGACAGGAACGACATAGTAAAAGTTGCTGAAAAAATTATACATCGCTACATTGCAAAAAGAAGGAGACTTCCGGACAGAAGATCAGGCTACACTCAAAAAGCAAAAATTAATGGTCAGTCTGTTTATATCAGAACAGGCGAATATGAAAACGGACAAATCGGTGAAATATTTATTGATATGCACAGAGAAGGTGCATCATTCAGAAGTTTGCTGAACTGTTTTGCTATTTCTATCTCGCTTGGTTTGCAGCACGGTGTTCCTCTGGAATAATTTATTGACGCTTTTGTATTTACTAAGTTTGAACCGAGCGGAATGGTAAGCGGAAATGATAAGATAAAAATGTCAACATCGGTTATTGATTACATCTTTAGAGAACTTGCTGTTACATATCTGGGAAGGAATGATCTTTCGCACGTTGATCCTGATGAAGTAAAATCAAAAGCATCACCAGGCATTGTTAAAAAATTATCTGAACCTGAATTTATAAGTGAAGAATTGATCAGCGAAAGAGTCGTTGAACTGGATGAAGAAAAATTGAGTTCATATCACAGCGGCACAACAACAATAGAAAATAAAAGCAGACGCTCTGATAGTTTGACAAGATCAAAAGCAAATTTTACAAACACTATCCGGCAGGCAATTGAAAGAGGTTACACCGGAGACATCTGCACTGAATGTCAGAGTGTGACTATGGTAAGAAACGGAACCTGTTTGAAATGTGTTACCTGCGGAGCAACATCAGGCTGCAGTTAAACTGAAATTAATTGTTACAAAGAAGCCGTTCATTTCCGAACGGCTTCTTTATTTTACCCGCATCATTCTTGTGGAATTAATTATTGCCAGCAGTGCTACTCCCATATCAGCAAAAACAGCTTCCCACATTGATGCAATTCCAAAACTTCCGATGACAATAAAAACCGCTTTAACACCTAGAGCAAATGAAATATTCTGCCAGACGATCTTCCTTGTTTCTTTAGCAATTTGAATAGCTTCATCAACCTTTAACAAACTATCAGTCATAATAACAACATCGGCAGCTTCAATTGCAGCATCAGAACCAAAAGCTCCCATAGCAATTCCAACATCTGCTCTTGATAAAACGGGAGTATCATTAATTCCATCGCCGACAAAGGCAACTTTACCATTATGACGTTTAGCTAAAATAATATCTTCTAAATGACTTACTTTTTCATCAGGCAGTAAACCGGAAAACACCTTATCCGCATTTACATCTGAGGCAATAGAATTCGCCGATTTTTCATTATCTCCGGTTAGTATGATCTGTTCCTGGATTCCGTTTGATCTTAAAGTGTCAAAAGCAGTTGATGAGTCATATTTAATTGAATCGGAAACGGAGAGGAATCCTGCATACGTATCATCAACTGCTAAATGAACTACTGTTTCGCTTAGTTCACATTTATCGTGTTTAATATTTTCTCTGTGCAGAATTTTATCATTACCTGCTACAATATTGTTATCATTAAATAAAACTTTAACGCCATTGCCGGGTATTTCCTCATAACTTTTTATTAATCCGGATTCAGCAGTTTCACCTGATTTCTCCTTTATTGCAATAGCGATCGGATGATTTGAATGTGCTTCAGCAATTGCTGCATATTCAAGAAGTTGTGATTGAGTAAATCCGTTCTGTGGAATTATCCGGGTCACTTCAAATTTACCTTTTGTTATAGTTCCTGTTTTATCATAGACAATAGTTTTAACTTCAGTTAAGGCATCAAGATAATTTGAACCTTTAATAAGTATCCCTTTTCTGATGCCGCTCCGATACCTCCGAAATAGCCAAGTGGAATGCTTATCACAAGGGCACAGGGA
>JAEXTA010000161.1 GCA_023453665.1 Bacteroidota bacterium
TGCGCCTTTTCCTTTACCCATTCTTGTTTCGAGTGGTTTTTTGGAAACTGGTTTATCCGGAAAAATTCTGATCCACACTTTTCCATCTCTTTTCATTTTTCTTGAAAGAGCAACACGGCAAGCTTCAATTTGTCTGCCTGTAATCCAATGTGGTTCAAGAGCTTTTAATCCATAATCACCGAATGATATTGAACTGCCACGATAAGCTTTGCCAGCCATGCGTCCGCGTTGTGATTTTCTAAACTTTACTCTTTTGGGCATCAACATGATTTAATATCTCCAGGTAATTTATTCTGTAACTCTTTTTCCTAAAATTTCACCGTTGCAGATCCATACTTTAATTCCTATAGAACCGTAAATGGTTTCTGCTCTTCCGTTAGCATAATCAATATCAGCACGTAATGTATGAAGTGGAATTCTTCCTTCTTTATACTGTTCTGTACGAGCCATTTCAGCACCGCCTAATCTGCCGGCGCACATTATTCTTATTCCTTCAGCGCCCATTCTCATAGCAGCAGTTATTGCCATTTTCATTGCACGCCTGAACGAAACACGACCGGCTAACTGGTTAGCAATATTTTCTGCAACTAAGTAAGCATCAAGTTCCGGTCTTTTTATTTCGGATATCTGAACTTTCACATCCTTATCTGTAACTGATTTTAATTCCTGCTCAAGTTGTGTTATTTCTTTACCGCTTTTACCAATTACAACACCAGGTCTTGATGTATGGATAGTCAGTATAATATTTTTTGAAGTTCTATCAATAACAATTCTTGATATGCCTGCTTTTTTCAACCTGTTTCTTATGTAATCTCTGAGTTTATCATCCTCTTTCAGTTTGCCTGAATAACTTTTATTTTCATACCAATTAGAGTCCCATCCTCTTATCACTCCGACTCTTAATCCAACAGGGTTTGTTTTCTGGCCCAAAAAATATCCTCCTACTAATTAGCTTTTGTTGCTACAACTATTGTTAAGTGGCAGCTTCTTTTTCTGATTCTGTATGCTCGACCCATTGGTGCAGCCGAGATTCTTTTTAATGTTGGTCCCTGATTTACAAAAACTTCTTTCACTAATAATTCTGAGGGTTCCATTCTGGTTGCATCGTCTCTGTTCAAAAGGTTTGCAACCGCTGATCTTAAAACTTTTTCTGCAGTTTTTGAAGCATGCTTTGGTGAGAAGTGCAAAATCTCCATGGCTTTATCAACTGATACACCGCGAATAAGATCAATAATCAATCTCATTTTTCTTGGTGATGAACCTATATATCTATGTACAGCTCTTGCTTCCATTTTTCCAAATTCCTATAAAATTATTTTGCTTTTGTAGCCTTCTCAGCTTTAGTTCCAGGGTGTCCTCTAAAAATACGTGTTGGTGCAAATTCACCAAGTTTATGACCAACCATATTTTCCGTAATATAAACAGGTATCATTTTGTTGCCGTTGTGTACAGCTATTGTATGACCAACAAAATCAGGAATAATTGTAGAGGCACGTGACCAAGTTTTAATTATCTTCTTCTGATTTGTTTCATTCAGCTTGGTTATTTTACCTGCCAATTTATGATCAATGAAAGGACCTTTTTTTACTGACCTGGGCATATTATACTCTACTTCTTACGTCTTTTAATAATGAATTTATTTGATTCTTTTTTACGCTTTCTTGTTTTCAAACCTTTTGCTTTTTGTCCCCATGGTGAAACAGGATGTCCGCCGCCTGAAGTTTTACCTTCACCACCACCCATCGGGTGATCTACCGGGTTCATAGCAACACCTCTTACATGAGGTCTTTTGCCAAGCCATCTTGACCGACCTGCTTTACCAAGACTGATATTTTCCTGTTCAGCATTTCCAACAACACCATAGGTTGCCATACAATCAAGACGAACCATTCTAACTTCACCTGAAGGCATTTTTAATTGAGCAAAATCTCCTTCTTTAGCCATAAGCTGAAGCGCAGCACCAGCACTTCTTCCAAGCTGACCACCTTTACCTGGTTTTAATTCAACGTTGTGAAGAAAACTTCCTAAAGGCATATCTTTAAGCGGTAATGAGTTTCCAACAACAATATCGCTTCCGCTGCCAGATAAGACAGTGTTTCCAACTTTTAAACCTTCAGGCGCAAGTATGTATCTCTTTTCACCATCAGCGTAATGCAGTAATGCTATACGGCATGTTCTGTTAGGATCATACTCTATAGAGAATACTTTTGCAGGTACACCTGATTTATCGCGTTTAAAATCTATGATTCTGTATCTACGTTTATGACCGCCGCCGATGAATCTGGTAGTGACTCTTCCAAGATTATTTCTTCCGCCGGATTTTTTTAGCGAAACTGTTAATGATTTTTCCGGTGTTGATTTTGTTACTTCTTCAAAAGTAGCATTTGATCTGAATCTTGTTCCGGGCGTAACTGGTTTTAGTTTATTTATTCCCATTAAATCGTCCTAATAAAAACCTAAACTTGCTCGAATAATTCGATTGTTTCACCTTTTTTTAAGGTGATAATTGCTTTTTTAAATTTTGATGTTCTTCCTTCAAACTTGCCGCTTTTTCTAAATTGTGATTTAGTTTTTCCGGGATGATTGATTGTCCGAACATTCACAACGTGAACATTAAATTTCTGTTCAATTGCTCTTGCTATCTGAATTTTATTAGCATCGGGATTAACAAGAAAACCGTAGATGCCTTTATCTGTTGTTAAGTTTGTTATCTTTTCAGTTATAAGAGGTTTAACAAGTATCTGATGCATATTAGTTCACCGCCTCTTTAGTGTTCACAAAAGTTTTACTTATAACTTCAACTGCTCCCTTTTGTACAATGAGCATCTGATTATTTAGTATATCGTAAGTTGATGCCTGTGCAGCTTCAAGTATTTTAACTTTCGGAATGTTTCTTCCTGATTTGTAAACCGATGTTGAGTTCTCTTTTGTAAGTAATAAAACTTTTTTACCGGAAACTTTTAAAGCGTTAAGCATTTTTTCAAATTCTTTTGTCTTTGGCTGTTCAAAATTAAAATCCTCAACTATCATCAGCTGCTCATCTTTAACTTTATAACTCAGCGCTGATTTTCTTGCAAGTCTTTTTAATTTTTTCGGCAAATCCTGTTTATATAAATGAGGCTTCGGTCCGAATATAGTACCGCCGCCTACCCATACAGGTGAGCGTGATGTACCGGCACGTGAACCGCCTCTGCCTTTTTGTTTCCAGGGTTTTTTACCACCACCGCTTACTTCGCCGCGTTCTTTGGATTTGTGTGTTCCCTGACGCTGGTTTGCTCGGTATGCTTTCACGGCCAGATAAATAGCATGATCATTCGGTTCAATTCCAAATATATCGTCTGCTAATTCAAGCTTTTCACCAGTTGATGATCCGTCTATTTTATATACTTCAAATGTCATTTTAAACTCAGATTACTTCTTAATCAATTCAACAAAGGAGTTAATTGAACCAGGCACTGCACCTTTTACTAAAATTATATTTTCTTCAGGAAGAACTTTTACAACTTTTAGATTTTGAATCGTAACGTTTTCAAATCCTTTTCTTCCCGCCATTCTCTGTCCCTTAAACACACGTGATGGATAAGAACTTGCACCAATAGAGCCGGGTGCTCTTAGCCTGTCACTCTGTCCGTGAGTAGTACCGCCAACACCTCCAAAACCATGACGCTTCATTACTCCCTGGAATCCTTTGCCTTTACTTTTAGCACGGACTTTAATTTTTTCGCCTTCAATAAAAAGATCAACTTTTACATCATCACCAATTTTATAGTCAGCAGTATTTTTGAATTTAAATTCCTTTACAACTCTCGAAACAGGCAAGCTGTTTTTCTTAAACTGACCTATAACTGATTTAGTAACATTTTTTTCTTTTCGTTCGCCGAATCCAAGCTGAAGTGCTTCGTATCCATCCTTATCTTTTGTTCTGACTGATAATACTTTGCATGGCCCGGCAAGAATTACAGTAACGGGAATCAGTTCTCCATCGTTTCCAAAAACGCTAGACATCCCTATTTTTTTTCCGATTAAACCTGTCATTTTAATTCCTTATACCTTAAAGCTTGATCTCTATATCAACACCCGCCGGAATATCTAATTTACTTAAAGAGTCGACGGTTTTGTTGTTGGAATTATGAATATCAATTATTCTTTTGTGAGCTCGTGTTTCAAACTGCTCTCTGGATTTTTTATCCACATGTGGAGATCTTAAGACTGTATAAACTGTCCTTTTTGTTGGCAGAGGGATAGGTCCTGAGACCACCGCCCCGGTGCTTCTGACAGTCTTAATAATTTTTTCCGTTGACTTATCAATTAAAATATGATCATACGATTTCAACTTTATTCTAATCTTTTGTCCGGCCACTTAAAATCTCCTTTTATTAAACAGATAGAAAAAGGGAGATAAACTCCCTTAGTCTATTTATTACTTAAATTATTCAATGATCTTTGTTACAACGCCTGAACCAACTGTTCTGCCGCCTTCACGAATAGCAAATCTTAACTTCTCTTCCATTGCTATCGGTGTAATAAGTTCAATAGAAAGTTTTACGTTATCGCCAGGCATAACCATTTCAGTACCTGCAGGTAATGTTGCAACTCCGGTTACGTCAGTTGTTCTGAAATAGAACTGAGGTCTGTAACCGTTAAAGAATGGAGTATGTCTTCCGCCTTCTTCTTTTGAAAGTACGTAAACTTCTCCTTCAAATTTCATATGAGGTGTGATTGTTCCTGTTTTTGCAAGAACCATTCCTCTTTCGATTTCATTTTTGTCAACGCCTCTTAATAAGATACCTGCGTTGTCACCAGCCATCGCTGAATCAAGTTCTTTTCTGAACATCTCGATACCTGTAACAACAGTTTTCTTATGAACGCCTAATCCAATCAATTCAACTTCTTCCTGAATTTTAACCTGACCTCTTTCAACTCTACCAGTAGCAACGGTACCACGACCTGTGATTGAGAACACGTCTTCAACAGGCATGAGGAAGGGTTTGTCAGTGCTTCTTTCCGGAATCGGAACGTAACTATCAACTGCATCCATGAGTTCCCAGATACAATTATATCTTTCATCTGAAGGATCAGCATTGCTTGCGCCAGCTTCAAGCGCTCTTAAAGCAGAACCTTTTATAATCGGGATTTCATCACCAGGGAATTCATATGAATTAAGAAGATCTCTCAATTCAACTTCAACCAGTTCAATTAATTCCGGATCATCAACCATATCAACTTTATTCATAAAAACTACAATTTTTGGAACACCAACCTGACGAGCCAGAAGAATATGTTCTCTTGTTTGCGGCATAGGACCGTCTGTTGCAGCAACAACAAGTATTGCGCCGTCCATCTGTGCAGCACCGGTGATCATGTTCTTAACATAGTCAGCGTGACCCGGACAGTCAACGTGAGCATAATGCCTGTTAGCAGTTGAATACTCAACGTGAGCTGTTGCTATAGTAATACCTCTTTCTCTTTCTTCAGGAGCGTTATCAATACTATCAAAAGTTCTGATTGCAGATAAGCCCTTCTTAGCGAGAGCCATGGTGATGGCAGCGGTTAATGTAGTTTTACCATGATCTACGTGACCTATTGTACCTACGTTAACGTGAGGTTTACTCCTATCAAATTTTTCTTTTGCCATCTAATACTCCTTTGATTTCTTTTTTAATACTAATTAAACTGTTGATTTTTTTCCTAATGTTTTTTCTGCAATTTCTTCTGCAATTGATTTAGGTACTTCAAGGTAATATGCAAATTGCATTGTATAAATTGCGCGCCCCTGCGTCATTGATCTTAAAATCGTAGCATAACCGAACATTTCTGATAATGGGACTGTTGCTTTGATTACCTGAGCATCTTTTCGTGCTGAAAATCCTTCAATTTTTCCACGTCGGGAATTTAAATCTCCCATTACGTCACCGAGGTATTCTTCTGGGGTAACAACTTCAACATCCATTATAGGTTCAAGCAATATCGGTTTTGCCTTTTTTGCACCTTCTTTAAATGCAATTGATCCAGCAACTTTAAATGAGATTTCATCTGAATCTACATCATGGTAAGAACCATCATAAATTTTTGCTTTTATATCAACAACAGGGAATCCGGCAATCACACCATTCCTCATCGCTTCCTGAATACCCGCAGATACTGCAGGGATATATTCTTTTGGAACGACTCCACCAACTATAGCATTCGTAAATTCATATCCTTTACCTGGTTCATTTGGTGAAAGTTCAACCCATACATGTCCATATTTTCCGCGACCACCTGACTGTTTAACAAATTTACCTTCCGAATCAACAGTCTGACTAATTGTTTCTCTGTAAGCAACCTGTGGTTTACCAACATTTGCTTCTACTTTAAATTCTCTTTTCATCCTGTCAACGAGAATCTCGAGATGTAACTCGCCCATTCCGCTGATTAATGTTTGACCGGTTTCTTCATCAACTTTTACTCTGAATGTTGGATCTTCATCAGATAATTTTACAAGTGATTCTGATAATTTATCCTGATCCGCTTTGGTTTTAGGTTCAATTGCAATTTGAATAACCGGTTCAGGGAATACAATTTTTTCAAGAACGACGGGATCATTTTCTGAACAAAGTGTATCACCTGTTTTTGTAAATTTCAACCCGACCGCCGCAGCGATATCACCTGCTTTTACTTCGGTGATCTCTTCACGATGATTTGCATGCATCTGAAGAAGTCTGCTTATCCGTTCTTTTTTTCCGCTAACAGAGTTATAAATGTATGAACCTGCTTCAAGTTTACCTGCATATACTCTAAAGAATGTAAGCTTACCAACGTAAGGATCATTCATTATCTTAAATGCGAGTGCAGTAAATTTTTCTTTCTCATCAATCTTTCTTGTAACACTGTCATTTATTCCTATGTGATGAGCTTCAATCTCCTTAAAATCAATAGGTGAAGGAAGAAAATCGACTACAGAATCAAGTAATTTCTGAACGCCTTTATTCTTAAAAGCAGAACCGCAGAGAACAGGAATTATTTTTAATTCTATAGTTGCCTGGCGAAGTACAACTTTAATTTCGTCAGGTGAAATAGGTTTACCTTCAAGATATTTTTCCAGCAATGTATCATCAACATCAGAAACCGCTTCTAGCATTTGAGTACGATATTTATTTGCTAATTCAAGCAAGTCTTTTGGGATTTCGATTTCATCAAAGGTAGCACCATAAGTTTCTTCATGATACATTCTTGCTTTGAATGTCATAAGATCAATTACGCCGGAGAAAATATCACCTTCTCCTATAGGCAGATTTATCGGGATTGCATTAGCACCTAATCTATCCTTCATCATCTGAACTGCATTATAAAAGTCTGCACCAGTCCGATCCATTTTATTGATAAATGCAATTCTTGGCACTTTGTATTTATCAGCCTGGCGCCATACAGTTTCTGACTGCGGTTCAACACCTCCCACAGCACAAAACAATGCAACTGCGCCATCCAATACTCTTAATGACCTTTCAACTTCAACTGTAAAATCGACGTGTCCGGGAG
>JAEXTA010000169.1 GCA_023453665.1 Bacteroidota bacterium
CTACAACAAGCGGTCCTGGCGTTGCTCTAAAATCTGAAGCAATGGGATTAGGTGTGATGACTGAACTTCCTATCGTGATTATCGATATTCAGAGAGGCGGACCAAGTACAGGGCTTCCTACTAAAACAGAACAGTCTGATCTGCTTCAGGCAATGTACGGAAGAAATGGTGAAGCTCCTGTTGTTGTGCTTGCTGCATCAACACCTGCTGATTGTTTTTTTATGGCTTATGAAGCATCGCGAATCGCGACTAAGTACATGGTTCCTGTAATGCTACTTTCAGATGGTTATATCGCAAATGGTTCTGAGCCCTGGAAAATTCCTGATCCGGGATCAATCCCGGAAATTGAAGTGAAGTTCCAGACAACCAAAGAAGGATTTCAGCCTTATAACAGGAATGAAAATCTTGTAAGACCATGGGCAATTCCAGGTACTCCCGGACTTGAACATCGTATTGGAGGATTGGAAAAATCCAACATAACCGGTAATGTAAATTATGATCCGTTAAATCATGAGTTTATGGTTCAGCTTCGTGCACAAAAAGTTGATAACATAAAACATGATATTCCACTTCTTGAAGTCTTAGGTGATGAAGATGCAGACGTAGCAATCGTCGGTTGGGGTGGAACTTGCGGTGCAATTACAGAAGCTGTAAGACGTTTACGTGCAAAAGGAAATAAAGTCGCTCAGATTCATTTTAAATATCTGAATCCATTTCCTTCAAACACAAAAGAAGTGTTAAGCAGGTTTAAGAAAATACTTTGTCCGGAATTAAATATGGGACAGCTTTCAAAAATATTAAGAAGCCAGTTTGATGTTGATTTGGTTGAGTACAATAAAATACAGGGACTCCCATTTAAATCATCAGAGATAGAATTAAAATATGAATCAATGACCGGAGGTAACGGTAATGGCAGATGAAACAATTAACACTGAAGTAAAATATTCTGCAAAAGATTTTTCATCATCACAGGATGTAAGATGGTGTCCCGGCTGCGGTGATTATTCCATACTTGCACAAATGCAGAGAATATCACCTGATCTCGGAATTAAAAAAGAAAACTTCGTATGGATCTCCGGTATTGGATGTTCATCAAGATTCCCTTATTACATGGACACTTATGGATTTCACGGTATTCATGGAAGAGCACCTGCAATTGCAACAGGTGTAAAAGTCAACAGACCTGATCTTTCTGTTTGGGTTGCAACCGGTGACGGTGATTTACTTAGTATTGGCGGAAATCATTTCATTCATGCCTGCAGAAGAAATGTTGGAATTAAGATCATGCTATTTAACAACAGGATTTATGGTTTAACGAAAGGTCAATACTCCCCAACATCAGAAAAAGGAAAGAAGACGAAGAGTACACCATTTGGAAGTGTTGATTTTCCGTTTAATCCATTATCTCTTGCAATCGGAGCCGGTGCAACTTTAATAGCAAGAACATTAGACCGCGACGCAAAACACATGCAGGCAATGATGAAACGTGCAGCAGAACATAACGGTACTGCATTTATAGAAATATTTCAGAACTGCAATATTTTTAACGATGGTGCTTTTGAACTTTACACTGAAAAAGATACACGAGCAGATAATGTAGTTGTTCTTGAACATGATAAACCACTTGTGTTCGGAAAGAACAATGAATTCGGAATTAAACTTGATGGTTTCAGACCGACCGTAATTAATTTGAATGAAGGAACTAATTCGATAAATGATGTTTGGGTTCATAATGAATTCGGCAGAGATAATATTCGTGCAAGTATCCTATCTCAATTTACCGAAATGGAGGGAATGCCTGTTCCGATTGGTGTTTTGAGACAGGAAACAAAAACAACATATGAAGAAGATTTCCATAACCAGATTAATAATGTAAAGAAAAGCAGAGGAGAAGGTGATCTTAGAAAACTTCTTTTCAGTGGTAATGTCTGGGAAGTGAATGGTAACGGTTCTTAAGCTGTAACTCATTGCACTGACAACAGAATTTCCTATTTTGCATTTCAAATAAATGATTGTGTCGAAAATAATTAGTGTCATACCTGAATCAGAAATATCCCCGGTATGCAGTTGGACTGAAAACTTTAACTAATTTTCTGCACGATTCAATTCGATTAGTACTTATATCACAATGCCAAATTTTAATAAGCTAAAAGAAATATTAGAGAGTCATAATTCGTTTTTACTAACGACTCACGTTAATCCCGATGCCGATGCAATAGGTTCAGAGATTGCTTTATATGAAATATTAAAAAAACTTGGCAAAAAAGTTTTTATCGTTAATCACAGTGATACTCCTTACAACCTGAATTTTCTTGATAAAGAAAATATCATTGAAAAGTTTGATAAGGATAAACACGAACATCTTTTTCACGAAGTCGAAGTATTGGTTGGTCTGGACTTTAACCGTGCCGATAGAATGGTAAGCGTAGCAAATCATTTTCGTGCGTCAATAAAAATTAAAGTTTGTATTGATCATCACCAGGATCCGGAAGAATTTGTTGATCATCTTTTTGTTAATTCAGATTATTCTGCTACCGGACAGATCATATATGATCTTATAAAAAAAACAAACATTGTTCAACTGGATTATAACATTGCATACCCAATTTATGCTGCGATAATGACAGATACTGGATCATTCCGATTTGAAAGAACAACGCCGGAAATTCATTTAATTGCTTCTGAAATGTTATCGCTCGGTGTTAATCCCGGTGAAGTGTTTGATAAAATATATGATCAAAGTCATTTCGGGAAAATAAAACTGCTTGGTAAAGCATTGGATTCGCTTACACTTTATGGAAGTGAAAATAAAATCGGTTATATGACTTTAACACGTGATATGATTAATGAAACCGGAGCGATTGAATCAGACACGGATGGTTTTGTAAATTTTTCATTGGCCGTAGATAGTGTTGTACTGGGAATGTTATTCATCGAACTTAAAGAAGGATTTAAAGTAAGCTTCAGATCGAAAGGGACTCTTCCAGTAAATAAATTAGCCGGAGAATTTGGCGGCGGGGGACATATAAATGCAGCGGGCGCAAGATTTTTTCATAAGAACCTGGCAGATTATCTGCCACAAATTTTAGCAAAAGCCGAAGAATACCTGAAAAAATAATTGAGGGAGAAATGTTCAAATTAAAGTTACTCGCAGGGGATAAAAAAGTTATCTACAAACCGTTATCACTTAGCATCAGATTTCTTATCGACGAGAAAAAATTTAAGGATAGTTTTGTTCAGGTTGAAAAAATATTAAACCTCAGAATATCTGAAATCCAAAAAAAGAATTTTCTTAAAGAAGGCAGCAGTGAAATAAGAGTATTCAAAAAAGACGGCAAACCAGATGAAGTTCTTATTCACAAAATTAAAGTTGATGAAAAGTTTAATGCCGACTATTTCCGTAATTATTTTGCAGGACTTATTCCTTCTATTCAAAATGAAGAGTTAAAATACCTGCACATATTCATTCCAAAGTTTGAAGTATTTAAAAATTATTTTGAAACTGAAGAGTACTTTTATCAATCGGTAATTGAAGGAATATTTTTCGGAAATTATTCGTTTAACAAATATCTATCAGATAAAAAAATCCAAAAAGATTTAGTTATACATTTTTATGCTGATGATTCTAAAAAGCTGAAATCAGCATTGACCACTTCTACCAATTTAATGGAAGCTGTTTCATTAACACGTGACCTGCAAAATGAACCCGCAAATGTAATCACACCACAGAGCCTGGCATTTTATGCGCAAAAATTGTTCAGAAACAGTAGCGTAAAAGTATCGGTGTTTGATGAAAAAGAAATCACAAGACGAAAAATGGGCGGACTTCTTGCGGTAGGTTCAGGAAGTGCCCATCCTCCAAGATTTATAGTTTTACGTTACAATCGTGCACCTGCAGGGAGAAAAAATAAAATAAGGAATGTTTCCATTGTTGGTAAAGGGGTTACCTTCGATTCAGGTGGTATATCAATAAAACCAGCTAATAATATGGGCGAAATGAAGGCTGATATGTCCGGCGCTGCTGTGACAATCGGGATACTGTTAGCTGCATCAAGAGCAAAACTTCCCGTTAACTTAACAGGAATAATTCCTGCCGCAGAAAATATGTTGTCAGGAAATTCAATGCGCCCCGGGGATATCATAACAACTTCTTCCGGAAAAACTATAGAGGTTGATAACACAGATGCTGAAGGAAGAATGATTTTATCCGATGCACTTCATTTTGCATCGAAAGAAAAACCTGACGTAATAATCGATCTTGCAACATTGACAGGAGCTTGTGTTGTTGCGCTTGGTGAATTTGTCGCAGGTATATTTACAAAAAATGATAAACTTGCCGAAGATCTTTACAAAGCTGGAATGAAAACTTATGATAGGGTATGGCGTTTACCACTCTGGGATGAGTACAACTCTTTAAATAAAAGTGACGTCGCCGATGTAAAGAATGATGGCGGAAGGTGGGGTGGTGCTATAAGCGCTGCAAAGTTCCTGGAAAATTTTGTCGATAAGAAATTAGTCTGGGCACATCTTGATATTGCCGGACCTGCATTTCCAAACAACATTAATAATTATTCAAAAAAACTAATGACGGGTTTTGGTGTCAGGTTGTTGTTTGAGTATTTAAGTTCTGTAAGTTCGAAAAAGTAAAAAAACTTTATTCAGCTTTGTTACATTTTCTGTGCGGAATTTATCCTGCGCAGATTAAAACAATATAAAATTAAAAATCGGTTCACCAATTTTATTTTTTGACAAGCTTTCCATCTTTCATTTCAAAAACTTTATCAGCAAGATTTACTAATGATGAATTGTGAGTAACTATCACAAATGTTTTTGAAAACTTATCTCGTAAGTCCAGAAATATCTGATGTACGGCTTCGCTGTTTGCAGAATCTAAATTCCCTGTTGGTTCATCTGCAAAAATTATTGATGGGTCGTTTGCAAGTGCCCTGGCAACCGCTATTCTTTGTTGTTCACCACCCGATAATTCAGCGGGTTTATGGTTGAATCGTTCTGATAATCCGACTGAGTTCAATAATTCTTTAGCATGTTCTGAAGCTTTGTTTAACGACCTGCCATTTATCATTTGTGGAATTGCAACATTTTCAATTGCTGTAAACTCAGGCAGCAGGTGATGAAATTGAAATACAAAACCTACATGTGAGTTTCTGAATTTAGCAAGTTTATCATCCGAGAGTTCAAAAATATTTTTATCATCATAAACCACTGAGCCGCTGTCGGGTCTGTCCAATCCGCCTAATAAGTGAAGCAATGTACTTTTGCCCGCACCGGATGCACCAACTATCACAGAGATTTTTTTCCTTTCAACTTCAAGTGAAATTGATTTTAAAACTTCAAGTGAAAGTTTTTTATCAGTCTTGTAGCTTTTAACTAATTTTTCGGCTTTTAATAAAATATCATTCATAGAATATTTTTATTCCCACTTAATTGATTCTATCATATTTAATTTTGCAGCCCGCTTTGCCGGATAAAGTGAAGCCAGAAAAGATAATAACATTGAAGCCCCGGCAACAAAAAAGAAATCCGCAAATCTCAATTCAACTGGTAACGAATTAATCTTGTATTGTGTCGGATCAAGAGGGTAGATGTTATAGTTTATTTGAAGGAATAAAACAAAATAACCGATAATCACTCCGGCTAAAGTTCCCAGCACACCGACTAAAATTCCTTCATACATAAATATTTTTATGACAGATTTTTCATTCACACCCATTGATCGAAGAATACCAATGTCACGTTTCTTTTCAATTACCGACATTGAAAGTGAACCAAGTATATTAAACGTTGCAACAGCAATTATCAGTGAAAGAATTATGTAAGCTGCCCAGCGTTCAATCTGCATAACGGAATACAGATCTTTATGAAGATCATACCAGGTGCTGATCAAATATTTATCCGGGGGGAATTGATTTTGCAGTTCTTTTTTTACTCCGGATGATTTTTCAAGATTGCTTAACCTTAACTCAAAACCCTGAATATTATTTTTATAGCCTAATAATTTTTGTCCTGATTTTAGTGAACAATAAACATTTGACAAATCATAATCGTTATTGTTAGAATTAAATATTCCACGGATTACAAATCTGTGCATCTGCGGCATAGAGAATTGTATGATAGACTTTTCAATTCCTACCGGCGATACAAAAGTTAATGTATCACCTACAAGTGCCTGTAGTTTATCGGCAAGACGAATTCCTATAACTATGCCATCTGTGCCTTCTTCATTTGCAAGAATATAATTTCCGAAAATTATACTTTTTTCAATCCCATAAATTGATTTGCCTGCTGATTCTTCAATTCCTTTTAAAGTCACAATCTGAGTCAAACCGGCTCTGTAAACAAGTACTTTCCCGCTTACAAATGGTGTGAATCCTGTGATATCAGAATTGTCCTCAAATAAAGTTGTGGTATTATTTTTTATTGATGAATCAGATGTTAGTGTTTCAATTCTTATATGTGGATCGAAATTAATGAGGAATGATTGAACAAGACTTCCAAAACCATTGAATACACTCAGAACAACAATGAGCGCAGCTACGCCTATTGTAATTCCGGCAACAGAAAGCATAGAAATAATTGTGATAAAATTAATTTTATGCTTTGAAACTAAGTATCGTTTCGCTATGAATGATTCAAGGTTCATCAGCTAAACCTGATGGAATTTACAGGTTGAATTTTAGTTGCTACATAACCCGGAAGAATACAAGCGGCTAAAGACAATACTAATGTAATCCCTGAGACAAGAAGAAAAATATCGGGAGATAAATAAATCGGTACCGAAGACATAAAATAAACTGACGATGGTATTGTAATGATATTGTATTTCAACTGAAGTGCGAGCAGAACATAGGAAAGAATATTTCCTGCTACTATTCCAATTACGGCAAGAAATAATCCTTGCAATAGAAACACCGAGATAATTTGTTTTTTAGTTGAACCCATTGATTTCAGGACACCGACTGCACTGGTTTTTTCAAGAACGATCATCAACAAGGTACCAATAATATTAAACACAGCGACAAGAGTTATCAGACCGAGTATAATCGGTATAGGTTCTTTCTGTAGATCAATCCATGTGAAAATATTCCTGTGAATCTGAAAAATTGATCTGACAGAATGTGGGTATCTTAAATCATCAGCAAGATAGGATGTCAGGCTGTCAATTCTTGAAATGTCATTAACTTTTATATCATATCCGTTTACATTATCTCCAAGGTTAAATAAATCCTGTGCCGAAGAAAGATTTACATAAGCGTACAAATCATCGTATTCAGCCATTCCGCTTTCGAATATAGATGTAACTTTATAACGCTTAATGTTAGGAAAATTATCTGCTGTAGGAAGTTCATCATTTCTTAAGGCAAAAATATTGACATAGTCACCCGGTGAAATTAAAAGTTTTGTTGCCAGTTTTTTCCCGACAATGATTGAAGAATCATTCAGCAGATTTAAGTTCTTTTCGCCTTCAATTACATTTAACTTTGATGGACTGGTATTTTGAAACTCGATTCCCTTAATATTGACACCATCTTTAGTGTGTTTACTTCCTATTATTGCCAACTTTAAAACATATGGGATAATTTCTTCAGCATAAGGTTCAATCTTTTCCTTTAACAAAATTCTCATATTTTTATAATCAGGAAGAATATTACTGTATGAGGATATTTTTATGTGTGATTCAAAATCCGTTATTTTGCTTGTTATAGTCTGTTCAAATCCATTAAGAATGCTTAGTGCAATAATTAGAGCTGCAACACCAAGAGTGATTCCAAATACAGAAATACTGGATATAAGAGATATAAACCGGGATTCACTTCCTGAGGAAATATATTTTTTTGCTATAAAAAAGGGTAATGACATTTTATTTATAATTTCTTAGCATATTTTATCACTGCACAAAAGTATGATAAAATTCAGGAACAACTTATTAAAAATAAACGATAAAAAATTGTTTTTTAGAACGACAACTTATATATTTACGGCTCGATTTGCAGTAATTATGACTGTAGGTTATTGTTGATGAGAAGTTTTCGGGGCGTAGCGTAGCCCGGTTCATCGCGCCTGCTTTGGGAGCAGGAGGTCGCAGGTTCGAATCCTGCCGCCCCGACTATAAGTTCTTTTTTTATTGAAATAAAAAAGCCCAATTTGCACTAACCGCGCCCGTAGCTCAATCGGATAGAGCAACAGCCTTCTAAGCTGTAGGTTAGTGGTTCGATTCCACTCGGGCGTACATTAAATTTCAAATTTCAAGTAACAAATAACAAAGTTTGAAAATTTTGAACGTAATTTGAATCCTGGAATTTGAGATAAATGGTGAGCATAGCTCAGTTGGTTAGAGCACCAGGTTGTGGCCCTGGGGGTCGTGGGTTCAAGTCCCATTGCTCACCCCAATAAAATCACAAAGAATAAATTCCAAATCAAAAACTATGGAATTTGTTTTTTGAAAATTGTTTTTTCTAATTACTGGCCCCATCGTCTAATGGTTAGGACCTCGCCCTTTCACGGCGGTAATAGGGGTTCGAATCCCCTTGGGGTCACCAGTTAAAATCCCGCTTCGTGCGGGATTTTTTATTGCTAATTGTTAATTGACTTATGTCAATGTCTTAACTAATTTGCAAAAAAAAAGGAAATGTCATGAAACAAAATTGGGCTGTTCTGTTTCTTTTAGTTCTCATTTCTGAATATACCTTTTCGCAATCTACTTTTAATATTCAAGAATACACTCAGTTTTTACAGAATCATCAAAATCTTGAGACTAATCAACTGGTTCAGATGTATCCTGCAGGAAGCTTTGTCGGTGATTTGAGCCTCAACAATTCAGATACTAGATTTCTTGATAGTATTATTTCCAAATATTCACTTACTCCCTATGAACTATCTTTACTTGATAAGAATGGTTTTTTTGTTAGTGAGCGACTAAAGAAAATTTCTTTCGGACAATCTTTCCTTGAAATATTTCATAAGGATCTTCCTGTATATATTTCTACAGATGCGATACTACATTCACTTCATATTTCTTATGACAGAATATTAAAAGATGTTGAACTTGGTATAACAATCAACCGGTTACAAAATATCTTAACAGCAATGCACTCAAATCAGGCGATGCTTGCAAATAATTATTCTTCCAACCCGGATATGCAAACAATGTTAAAGGATGTTGATGTTTATTTAACTGTTCCTCTAAAACTTCTTGGATTAAATCCAACCCCTTTCTACTCAGAAAACAATGTTATTATTTCAAACATCATGTCAAAAATCGAAGCTGAAGATGCAGACACAATGAAATTGTTTTCTACGAATTGTAAGTGGATTGACTGGAGCCAATTTAAAATAAGAGGTCATTACACTGACAGTGAAGAACTGGGAAAATATTTTCAGGCTATGATGTGGTTGGGAAGAATTGAAATATTTTTATCAAAACCTTCTGCTGAACCTGCATACCCTTGTGAGAAACAAACTTTTCAAGACGTTCAAAGACAGATAATTGATGCCTTTCTGATACACGAACTTTTTCAGATGAGTGGTGTTGCTACTGCTTATGAGGAAATGGAAGATATAATTTCATTTTTTGTAGGCGAACAGGATAATGTTACAATTGACAATATGGGATTATTAAAAAACTCTGTAAGCCTTAACAATGCCTCTGAATTGCTTGATAGTTTAAAAATTGTAGAATTTCAGGATACATTAGCTGCACAGGAATTTGCCAATCAATTGATATTATCACAAATGCTCTGGAGCGATCCAATGAGCCCGGACAGCATAATTCCGGCTTCAGCATTTATGTTATTCGGACAAAGGTTTGTGATTGATTCTTATGTTACCGCAACGGTTGTTTACGATAAAATAAAATATCAAGGTGAAAAACCCTGCAGACTTATTCCATCAACACAGGATATTCTATTCTCATTAGGCAATGATGCTTCTCTTCAACTTTTACAAAACGAACTTGACCAGTGGAAATACTCTACAAATCTTGCTGCACTAAGATATCTGGTTGATACATTTAATGATGAATTCTGGAATTCTTCTTTGTACAACATTTGGCTGAATTCAATTAGAGAACTTAATCCGCCGGAAGATCGTACTTCATTACCTCCATTTATGCAAACTGCTGCATTCTGGCAAAAAATGATGAACAGTCAGCTTTCATCGTGGACTGAATTGCGTCACGACAATTTGCTTTATGCAAAACAATCATATAGCGGTGGAACAGTTTGTTCTTATCCTTATGGATATGTTGAACCATTTCCTGAATTTTACTCAGGACTAAAAAACTTTGCACAGATAGCAATTCAAAAATTTCAAACATTAAATTTTCCAAATCCCGGCTATCAACAAATGCTTATTAGTTATTTTAATCATTTGTCAGGTGTATCAGATACTTTAATGAATATTTCATCAAAAGAACTTAACAATGAACCACTTACACAAAATGAAATATTATATCTCAGAAAATTGGTTTATGAGTTGATGACAAGTGGTGAAATATATAATGGGTGGTATGTAAAACTTTTTTATAATGATCCGTTTACGGTAACAAGTTTTAATAGTATTGGATATGAAGGTTTACTTGAAAGCGATCACCTGGTTGCTGATGTTCACTCAGCTCCTTTTGACTGTGCTGGTGGTATGCCAGGATATGTTGTTCATGCAGGTACTGGTTCAATCAATTTAGGCGTTTTTGTAGCAGATGCTTATGATGGTGTTCAAACAGCTTATGTTGGTCCTGTAATGAGCTATTATGAAT
>JAEXTA010000182.1 GCA_023453665.1 Bacteroidota bacterium
GTACAACAACATCAACTCTGCTTCCGAATTTTATCATACCAAATCTTTCACCCATTTTTACTGAATCATTTTCTTTTAGTTCATAGATGATTCTTCTTGCCACAAAGCCCGCAACCTGTGTAAAGAAAACTTTTCCTTTTTCATTTGAAATAACGAACTCCGATCGTTCATTTACTTCTGAGGCTTTGTCCTCAAATGCCGCAACATATTCGCCTTTGTGATATTTAACATGTTCAACCTTGCCCGTTACCGGAATCCGGTTCACATGCACATTCAAAGGAGACATAAAAATTGAAATCTGTTTTGCTTTACCTTTTATAAAATTATGATCAACAACTTCTTTAACAAATAGAACTGTACCATCAGCAGGAGATACAACAATATTTTCCTTATTGGGAGTAACCCGTTCAGGATCTCTGAAAAAATTTAAAGTAAAAATTAATAACGCCAATGGAATGATGATAAGAATTGCTTTTAAATATGGGTTCTGTATAAAAAAGCTTAAGGCAATAATTGCAAAAACAATAATTGCTATTGTCCCGATAGTTGAATATCCGTATTTAGTAAACATCAGGTCAGGAACTTATTAATTGAAAAAGATGATCAGTATATTTTTTTATATCATTTGGAGTAGATAATTTGAACGGGTTTACAGCTTTAAAATTTTTAGGCGATGGCAATAGTTTTATACTTAAAGGGGTAAAATCATCAACAACAAAAAGTTTATTATCAACTTTACCGAAAATACAAACAAACTCTGCGAGAGTCTCACCTCTTCTTTCAAAATATGCTTTTAACACCGCATTAACTTTTGAACAAATTCGACCCATAAGTTTAATATCATCATAAGAGCAAAGATCAAACGCAATCAAATGGCTTTCTGTTATTAATGAATCTTTCTCACCATTTAGATGATATTCAAATATTGGCAGAGAAAGAGGCTCTGATTCTTTTGTTGGAAAAAGTTTTGCTGTTCTTTTATCCGCTACGTTGGCAATTTTAATATTAAATCCCAGAAGGTTAAACTTAACCTGCTTAATAATGACTTTATTATGAATTTTGTGAAATGCGGTAGGAATGTGATATTCTCTGAGATATTCAAGGAAGTAACCATTAATGGCAGCAAATTTTTCAGCTAAACCTTTAACACGGATTTTTTTAGAACCGTTTAACTGTATAGCATCACTATATTCTATAGCGGTAAAATTTTCACTCTCAAATGGAAATACTTTTGAGGCAGCTTCGCCCGCACTTGATGTATTGTTCTGTTTTAACTCCAATTGATCCTTAGTAAAATTTTGCCGTGAAATTATGAAATTAAAGTGTATAAAGTCAAATCAATATGTTATATTTGAGCTAATTTTAACAACAATTAAGCAATTAAATTCGACTTATAGGAGGATATCGATGAAAGGTGGAATGCAGGGAATGTTGAAACAGGTGCAAAAAATGCAGGCTGAGATGAAAAGAGTACAGGATGAACTTGGAAATTTAACCGTATCTGAAGAAGCAGGCGGCGGTATCATAAAAGCAACCGCAAACGGGAATAAAGAACTTATTTCTATAGAAATTGACCCGCAAGTTATAAAAGCTGATGAAAAAGAGATACTCGAAGACCTTGTGGTTGCGGCTGTAAACAAAGCATTATCATCCGCAAACAAAATGGCTGAAGAGGAAATGGCAAAAGTCACAAAAGGAATGATTCCTCCGGGACTTAACATACCAGGATTTTAAATTGCAGATTGCCCAGCCGCTTTTAATAGCAATAGATGAGTTAAGTAAACTTCCGGGGATAGGAAAAAAAACCGCACAAAGGTTAGCATTGCATTTACTGAAAAGTGATGAAAATTCAGTTGATGGATTACTTAGTGCAATTAAAAATTTAAAAGACAAAATCCGGTTTTGTTCAAGATGCTTTAACCTTTCCGAAAATGAAATCTGTGAGATTTGTACAAATCCAAAACGAGATAGTTCAACTTTATGTGTTGTGGAAGAAGCAAGTGATGTTATTGCCATAGAAAAAACTCACGAGTATAACGGGATGTATCATGTACTCGGTGGAGTATTATCGCCGCTATCCGGTATAACACCCGATGAACTTAAAATTAAAGAACTGCTCAAAAGATTTGAAAATGAAGAGATAAAAGAAGTGATACTTGCTGTTAATCCTGATACAGAAGGTGAAACAACATCATTATATCTTGCGAAGCTGATAAAGCCGATAGGTATAAAAGTCACACGGATTGCAAGAGGAATTCCCATAGGTGGTGACCTCGAATTTTCTGACGAAGCTACAATCGGACGCGCAGTTACCGGTAGAATAAGTATTTAAGAATATTGCATAATTGATTTTATGGAAGTAAAATTGCACCATATAAATCATACTCAATCATTATTATAATTCCCAAATGAAAAATTATTATATACTAATCGTATTTATTTTTCTAACGGGATGTGATTTGTTTGATACGCGTGATGCCGAACAGCCCGATCAGGGAAAATCCACATTTGAACAGGCATTTGAACCCGAGATACTTATTTCAAACCTAGTAAATTCTTTTAAAGATAAGAACGTTGAAAACTATCTTGCTTGTTTCGCGGATTCTTCATTTACCGAAAAACGATTTCAATTCATTCCAACCAGCTCAGCAGTCTCACAGTTTCCCGTTTTATCTGAGAACTGGGGTAAAAAAGAGGAAGAAGAATATTTTAATAATCTTAAAGTAAGAACTGATGAAAATGTTGATGTCACACTAAACTTCTCAAACCCAATTGAAAACAGGCTTGGTGATAGTCTTCAGTATACTGCAAACTATCTTTTAAATTTTCCGAATAATTTTGGAATGCCCAGCACCTACGAAGGTGATCTGATTTTTTATATGATACGCGACGCGCGCTCAGTCTGGGTTGTGTACTACTGGCGGGATATTAAAACTTCAGACCAATTGCCTGGCTGGAGTGAATTAAAAGGCTGGCTGGCAAACTAATTATGATAAAAATTACGATATACATAACTGTCATTTTACTAATTGTAAATTCAGGATGCACTAACCCGTTCGCACCAAAGTTTGATGATAGTATAGATCAGAATGGTTCAATTATTACTGATCTTAAAACCGTTGAAGGTGTTTTTCAGAATTTTCAATATGCATATACTTTTAAAGACACATTAATCTATGGTGAGTTTATAAGTCCGGATTTTGTTTTCACTTACCGTGACTACGATGGCGGTTTTGATGTTTCTTGGGGAAGAGATGAAGAAATGAAAACTACATACGGTTTATTTAATAATTCTCAAAGATTAAATCTTATTTGGAACAACACAGTAATATCATCGCAGGATTCTTTAACAGCCAATATTGTAAGAAGTTTTAATTTAACTGTAACATTTAATCCAACTGATGTTGTCCGTCTGGATGGCAGGGTAAATCTATTACTTACAAAAAATGTTGAAACACAAAAGTGGTCAATTTCAAGATGGATTGATGAATCAAATTTTTAAATTTCGGATAATAATTTCCTGAAACATATTTTTTAACAATAACAATACACGTTTTGATATTTATTTTCTGGGTTAGTGAATCAATTAAAATAATAGGCAGATCAAAATTATCATTTATTCTTTCTTTGATCTCGACAAGTATATCAGTTATCCTGATAATAGCATCAATAACATCATTTAAAATTTCAGATGAATTAAAATCCAGGTTAACAAAAACTGTCACAATTAATGTTTTCCTTAAAGAATCTATTTCCGGGGAATCATTACAAAGTTTACAGGATTCACTTAAAACTAATGATGCATTTTCCAGAGTTGTTTACATCGACAAAAAAACTGCTGCCGAAATTTTCATAAAGCAGACCGGTGAAGATTTCAGGAAAATTTTAGACTACAATCCTTTGCCAGCTTCATTTTCTTTAACTATTAATGAAAATTTTATGTCGGCTGATTCACTAAATTTATTAATCAGTAAATTAAAAAACATTCCGGAGATTGATGAAGTTGTGTATGAGCAGGAATTTATATCAGCAATAATCAATTTTTTAGATACATTCAAAAAGTATTTATTGGTAATAACAACTCTGCTGATTCTGATTTCATTGTACATTGTGTATAGTACAGTTAAGCTGATTATTAATTCAAAGTACAACGAACTTGAAACGATGAAACTGGTTGGGGCAAAATTGTCAACAATTAAACTTCCCATTGTATTTAACGGACTGATAACAGGATTACTATCTGGATTGTTAGCGGCAACATTCTACTACCTGATTGTGATGTATGCAGGCTCCATTCCCGGACTTGAGAGATATTTAAGAATGAATTACTGGTTTTATTTGATCATTGTACTGTGCACAGGTCCACTTTTAAATCTGATTGTAAGTGTAATCGCGTTACGGAAAATATCTCTTAAAATTTGAAGTCAGATGAATATTTTGTTATTTTTTGCGCGCTCATTTTAAAGATAAAGAAGTCATTCATTTATATCGGCGTAATCAGTTAAAATAATTATTCAAAAACTCTCAGCGAAGCAATTGAAATATAAACTACTCGTCCTAACCGGAATAATTTTCTTCCTTAAATCTTCAATATTATATGCACAACTATTCCCTGATTATAAGGAAAGATCTTTTTCAGCTAAAACAGATTCGTTGTTGCAATCATCATATAAATTGGAAGCTACAGAAGGAAGCATTGATGCAGATGAATATTTTGTTGGACCAGGAGATAAGTTATTTGTTTCTATTCGTGGTCTGGAAGAAGTGGTTTTAACATTGGTCGTAAATCAGGAAGGTATAGTCTATGTACCAAAAGCTGGTGGAATTGATCTGAAAGATTGTACACTCGCAGATGCAAAATCAAAAATTAAAGATGGTATATACAAAAGTTACAAAAATGTCGATGTATTCATTTCGCTTGCTGACTTTAGAAAAATAAAAGTATCGCTGCTCGGCGATGTAAAAAAAACATCCACATATATTTTAAGTGCTAATTCAAGGCTTATAGATCTTATTGTCATCTCTGAAGGTCTGACTGAAACATCTAACTACAGGAATATCAAAATCACCTCACGAAGTGGTGAACAAAAAACTTATGACTTCCTTTCATTCCTTAGATATGGTGAGAAATCAAATAACCCATTTCTAAAAGAAGGTGATATAGTTCTTGTTGACCGTATTGATGAATTGGTTTCGATTTATGGCAGAGTGAAGTATCCTGGTAAATATGAATATATCGAAGGTGAAAGTATAATAAGCCTGATTGATCTTGCAGGTGGTTTGATGAGTAAGGCTCGTACGGATTCGATTGAAGTTATGAGTTTCAGCGAAGATGGGAAAAACCAGGTAAGTAGTTATTATTCCATTGAACAACTTCAGGCCAACCATCTTAAATTGAAAAGACAGGATTTAGTATCTGTACGGGAGATACCGGATTTTATGATAGACAGATATGTACGAATTGATGGATTTGTTAAATACCCGGGTTTTTATAAAATAATCAAAGACAGTACAACGCTTACACAGATTATTAATGAGGCGGGTGGATTCAAGAAGGAAGCATCATTAACCGAAGCAACGCTTACAAGGTCACAAGGTGGAACTGATGAGGATCCGGAATTTGAAAGATTAAAACTGATGCAGCGTGCTGATATGACAGATGATGAATATGATTACCTGAAATCACGATCCAGACAAAAATCAGGAAAGGTTATTGTTAACTTCAAATCACTTTTTGTAGAAGGTGATACATCTGAAGATGTTGTGTTAAAAAAAGAAGATATTATCACAGTGCCCGAAGCTAAAAATTATATAATACTTTTAGGGCAGGTCATTAATCCCGGTAAAATTATTTTCCATGACAATTACTCAATTGACAACTACATCCAACTGGCAGGCGGATTTGGGTGGAGGGCACTTGAAAACGATGTTCGTGTAATAAAAGCAAAAACCGGCGAATGGGTTGATGCTGATGATGTTGAAGCTTTGGAACCTGGAGACACAATCTGGATTCCTGAAGATCCACCGGGTCCAAAATTCTGGGATGTATTCACAACATCATTACAAATTTTGGGACAGGTTGCAGCAATCGTTGCAGCGGCTATTGCAGTAATCGTAGCATCGAGGTAATGAAATGACATATCACGATATAATTCACACTATTATCGTTTATAAAAATCAGATAATAAAAGTAACAGTACTAACCACAGTTTTTTTATTCCTTATCCTGTTCTTTATTTATCCTATATCATACCGGGCAACTGTAACCGTTTTGCCCCCGGAAAAAAATTCGTCGATGGGCGGTCTTAGTAGCTTATTATCAGGCTCCGGGTTTACTGATTTACTTACGGGAGGTATGAACAGTGCAACCTCTCAACTTTATGCAGAGATATTAAGAAGTAGATCTGCATCAGTTTATGTATTAGAAAAACTAAATCTGCAAAATGAGTATGATGAAACGGATATTTACAAAGCGGCGCAAAAACTCTCCGGTGATCTTGAAATTGAAATTAACAAAGAAGGGCTTATCAAGCTAGACGTAGAAGTAAAAACAAAATTCCTTCCTATGTTCTTTGATGAAAGAGAATCAAAGAAAAAATTATCTGCCGAACTTTCAAACACATTTGTTGAAGCATTAGATAAAATTAATCGTGAAAAGTTGAGCTCAAAAGCTAAACGGGCCCGGATTTATATTGAATCCCAATTACAGCAAACTAAAGCGGTTATGGATTCAGTTGAAAATGCATTGATGGAATTCCAGAAAAAAAATAAAACGATATCATTGCCAGAACAATTAAAAGCAGCGATAGAAGCATCAGCAGAGTTAAAGACTGAAATGATCAAAAGTGAAGTTGAGCTTGGATTAGCACAAACTAACTTCCGCGAAGATGATAAAACCATTATTGCTCTTAAGAAAAAGATTGAGCAGCTGCGTGAACAATATAACAAGATGGAAATAGGAGACCAGGATTATCTGCTGGCGTTTAAGGAAGTACCGGAACTTGCCAGAACTTTAGCAAAACTTTTACGAGAAGTGAAAATTCAAAATGAGGTTTATCTTATTCTTCAACAACAATATTATAAAGAAAAAATTCAGGAAAATCGGGATTTGCCGACTGTAGAAATTTTAGATGAAGCCATTCCACCTCTAAGAGCTTCAAGTCCGAGAGTGTTTTTTTCTTCTTTTGTAGGAGGAATTTTTACATTTCTGTTAATGAGTTTTGTCTTCATGATTAAAGAGAAAAAAAACTATGAACTGCGAAATTCAATAAAAGGAAACACTAATGTTTAAATACACCGCAGTGGTTACAGGTGGAGCAGGATTTCTGGGTTCTCATTTATGCGACAGATTGCTTAATGAAGGTTTTAAAGTTATTTGCATTGACAATCTCATCACGGGAAATATCGATAATGTAGCGCACCTTATTGGCAATGAAAACTTTGTATTCGTAAAACACGATATAACAAACTATACTTATTTACCTGGAAGAATTGATTACATACTTCACTTTGCATCACCAGCAAGTCCCATTGATTATCTAAAACTTCCAATCCAAACTTTAAAAGTTGGTTCACTCGGAACCCATAAAGCACTAGGGTTAGCAAAAGAAAAAAAAGCCCGATTCCTTTTAGCCTCTACTTCAGAAGTCTATGGAGATCCGGTTATTCATCCTCAAAGCGAAGAGTACTGGGGAAATGTGAATCCAATTGGACCGCGCGGTGTTTATGATGAGGCAAAACGATTTGCAGAAGCATTAACTATGGCTTACCATAGATATCATGGTGTTGATACCAGGATTGTAAGAATCTTTAATACATACGGACCAAGAATGCGTCTTAATGATGGTAGAGCTTTACCTGCATTTGTGGGACAAGCATTAAGAGGTGAAGATATAACTGTTTTTGGGGATGGTTCACAGACCAGGAGTTTCTGCTACGTTTCAGATCTTGTTGATGGAATTTTCAAACTTTTGATGTCAAATGAAGTTGAACCCGTAAACATCGGTAATCCGGACGAGATAACAATACTGCAATTTGCAGAAGAAGTAATAAAACAAACCGGAACAAAAAGTAAAATAGTTTTTAAAGATCTTCCTGTTGATGACCCCAAAACCCGACAACCGAATATTGAAAAAGCAAAACGGATTTTAAAATGGGAACCCAAAGTTAATCGTGCTGATGGACTTGGTTTAACGATCGCATATTTTAAGAATATAGTTTAATCTGAGTTCATTAACACTTTATGAAGCCCGTTAAATTTACATCTACAGTATCCGGTGCATCGCTTCTGATCGCAACATTTGCAATAGCTTCAAAGGGATTAGGTTTTTTAAGGGAAGTTATTTTTGCAAGTATTTACGGGCTATCAGTTGAATTCGACATATATCTGATTGGTGCAGTAATTCCACTCACAATTAATACCATTATTCTTTGTATTGGACAAAATTATTTTGTACCGGTACTGAATAAAACTACAAAAGAAAATCCCCAAAAGTCATTGTCATTTGTTCGTTCAAATATATTATTTTTTTTTATTGGTGGGGTTTTCATTTCGCTTCTATTATTCTTAACTGCTGAATCAATACTGGCAGTTTTTATTAAAGATACAAATGTTAAGAATTTTAATAATACATTAAATGTCTATTTATTGTTTTTATTAACAATACCCATTACTGCAATTATATCATTAATCATTGGCTACTTTCAAGCTAGGAGCGAATTTAAGTATTCAGTATCATCTAGTATCATTCCAAATATTATAGTCTTATTGGTCGTTTACTTCTGGGGAAATCATAATATTTTAGCGATTCCTGTTGGGTTTGTGATAGGAAATTTTATTCAATTGGTTTATCTGATTTTGGCATCAAAAGAAATCATTTCTACTCATACTTCGGGTAAATTTTATGGTAAATTCTTCTATAGTTCAAACGTGTTATCAATTCTAATTATCGTGAGTATCGAAATAATCGGTCAGTTATATGCCATATCTGATCGGTATTTTTATAATTTGGTTTCAGTAGGAGCCATTTCAGCACTCAATTATGCCTATACAATTTTTCTCCTTCCAATTTCGATTTTATCAATATCCTTAACTACTGCTTTATTCCCCAAATTTTCTAAACTATTTAATGAAGGAAAGATCGATGAATTGGAAAAAGTATTTAATCATGGGATGATAGTCAGTGTTGGAATTTTTATTCCAATAATGATTTTATTCATAGTTTACGGTAATACTCTGCTTGGATTAGTATTTGAGAGAGGGAATTTTTCAACTAATGAGACTAGAATTACGTCACAAGTTTTAAGTTATTATTCACTAGGGATTGTTTTTTATGCTGTCTATGCAGTTATAAACAAATTATTTTACAGTAGCAGTATGCTTAAAAGTTTGTTTTATATTTCAGTTGTTGGAATTATTGTTAAAGTAATGATAAACTTTATTTTAGTTAATCTAATGGCTCAAAATGGATTGGCTCTGGGAACAACAATTAGTTACACTTTTTTTTTTCTGGTCTCAATAACTACAATCCGTAAAAAGCTTCGTTTTAAAAGCAGAATAAAATTTAGTTCAACTTTTTTGTTTTATTTATTAAATGGAATATTTTCCATGCTTGTAGCATTTATACTATCAGACACTCTATTGGTTCAAAAGTTATTAGGAGTATTTGTCTTTGTGATAGTTTATTCGATTAACTTAATAATTCTGAAAAGTTCACTTTTACAAATATTAAAAACTACGTTTATCCAAAATATTATCCCTAATTTTAAAGAAGGTTATTAAGAATATTATTTACAGATAAAAAGTTTATACTCTTAATGCACTAGCAACTATAATAACATGATCATCTCACAAACCCCATTACGAATAAGCCTCTGTGGAGGCGGAACCGATTTTCAGGAGTATTATAAACTCAAGGAAGGTTTTGTTGTATCAACAGCAATCGATAAATACGTTTTTGTTATCATTAAAGAACGTTTCGATGATCTCATTTATGTTAACTATACAAAAAAGGAAATAGTTAATTCGGTTGATGAAATCCAGCACGAACTTGTGCGTGAAGTCCTGAAAAAATCAAAACTTGATAAAGGTATAGAAATCACAATGCTCGCAGATGTTCCATCTGAAGGCTCAGGCCTGGGTTCCTCGAGTAGTTTGACAGTTGGACTTTTGAACGCTGCCTATCATTACCAGGGAATTCAAATTACCTCTGAACAACTCGCACAGGAAGCATGTGAAATTGAAATTAATATTTTAAAGAAACCAATTGGTAAACAGGATCAGTACATTGCTGCTTATGGCGGATTGAAATCGATCAAGTTTAATAAAGATGAATCAGTAGTTACTGAACCAATTGAACTTCCTACAAACTTAAGGAGGAAACTTGGTGCTAACTTGTTACTCTTTTATACAAACATTACCAGAAGTTCCTCATCGGTACTCACTGAACAAAAGAATTCCATAAGTAATAAACTTGCTTATCATGATTCAATAAAAAAGTTAGCGTATGAAGCCAATGAAAGTTTATTGAATGGAAATGTTGATGATATTGGTCGGCTGCTTTCAGAGAACTGGGCTCTGAAAAAAAATCTATCCTCAAATATCTCTAATACGGAAATAGATAAAATGTATTCAACTTCTGTTGATGCTGGAGCATTAGGCGGTAAAATATCTGGTGCTGGCGGTGGAGGATTTCTTTTGGTTTACTGCAAACGTGAGGATCAGGATAAATTACGTGAAGCAATGAAGGAATATCGGGAGATGCCTTTTATGCTTGAACCTCACGGGAGTAAAATTGTTTTTAATTATAAACGATATGATTTAAAATAAAAATTGTGATTGAACATTCAACGAATATTAATTTATCCTGGAACAGAAAATGAGTTTAGTTTTAGTCACCGGTGGCGCTGGGTTTATTGGTTCACACACAGTTGATCGGCTAATAAGTTTGGGTTACGATGTTAGAATTCTCGATAACCTTCAAAAACCAGTACACCTGAAAGGAAAACCGACTTATCTAAATCCAAAGGCAGAATTCATTTTGGGTGATGTAAGGGATAAATCAACTTTGATTGATGTACTTCAAGATGTGGAGTATATATATCACCTCGCTGCTTACCAGGATTATCTGCCGGACTTCTCAACTTTTTTTCATGTAAACGCTGTTAGCACAGCAATGATTTATGAAATCATTGTTGAAAAAAAATTAAAAGTTAAAAAAATTATAACCGCTTCATCTCAATTTGTCCAGGGGGAAGGTCTTTATAAAAGAAAAAATGGTTCATTAGTCTCGCCTTCGCAAAGACCAATTGAACAACTTGAAAGAGGAGAGTGGGACTGGAAAGATGAAGATGGTGAGTTAATGCAATGGCAATGGACTCCGGAATCGCACGCGAATCCGCCGAATGCATATGCAATATCTAAGTACTCACAGGAACTTACAACAATCTCATTCGGAAAAAGATATTCAATACCATCTGTTGCCATGAGATACTCAATAGTGCAAGGTCCTCGTCAATCATTTTATAATGCCTATTCAGGTGCGTGCAGGATTTTTAATCTTCACTATTATTTTGATAAGGCCCCTACTTTGTATGAGGATGGTTTACAGAAAAGAGATTTCATAAACATCCACGATGTTGTTGATGCAAACCTTCTGGTACTTCAAAACCCGGATGCTGACTTTGAAGTTTTTTGTGTCGGAAGCGGGAGAGATTATACAGTAAAAGAATTTGCTGAGGTTGTTGCGAAAGTTCACAATAAAAAACATATCATTGCAAAAATTCCAGGTGAATTCAGAGTTGGAGATACAAGAAACACTTGTTCTGATAATTCAAAACTTAAATGTTTAGGATGGACTCCGAAGAGAACGATAGAAGATTCCGTTGTTGAATATTATTCATATCTGAAAGAACAAACAGACATTGATGATATTCTGGAATATGCTGAAAAAACTATGAAGCAGTTAAATGTTGTAAGGAAAGTGAAATCCTGAAATAAGATGAAAGCATTTTTACTTGCAGCAGGATTGGGCACCAGACTTAGACCGCTTACTAATAAAACTCCTAAATGTCTTGTTAATATTTGTGGCCAACCATTGTTGAACTGGTGGATCAGGCTATTCGAAAAGCATTCAATTGATGAGGTTTTAATAAATTTGCATCACCTACCTGAGCAGGTAATTAAATTCATAGAATCATCTAAGACTAATGTTAAATTCAATTTCTTTTATGAAGAAACTCTATTAGGCAGCGGAGGTACATTAAGGGAGAATAAAAATTTCGTTAAGGATGAAAACCATTTCTTAATTTGTTATGCGGATAATTTGACTAACTATAATCTCAATTTTTTTTTAGATTTTCACAAAACAAAATCAGCAGATTTCAGTATGGCATTATTCAGGACGAATACGCCGCAGTCAAAAGGAATTGTTGTTCTTGATAATCAAAAAAAAATTATAGAGTTTGAAGAAAAACCACAAAAACCCAAATCAAATTTGGCTAATGCCGGAATGTATATTTCGACGCCGGAAATTCTTGACATGATTCCTCAAAAAGAAATTACGGATATTGGATTTGATCTTCTTCCAAAACTTGTTGGAAGAAGTTATGGCTGGGAATCAAAAAATTATTTACTTGACATTGGCACACCGGCAGATTTGTCAAAGGCTGAAGAAGAATGGAAAGAAATTATAAAAGGAGAAGTAAATGACCTTTAGTGAATATTCTAAGTATATGAAAAGTGCGCTGGATAAAGTCAGTCAATCAGAGATAGACAAACTAATCGAATTGATATTACATGCGTATAAAAATGAAAAGATGATTTTTGTAATTGGTAATGGAGGCTCTGCAGCGAATGCATCACATTTTGCACAGGATCTTGCAAAAGGTACGAGAAAAAGTCTTGAACAAAGAAAAAGAATTAAAGCATTAAGTCTTACTGACAATCTTCCTTTCATAACAGCATTAGGAAATGATGATGGTTACGAAACCATTTTTGAACAACAGTTACGAACCTTTGCACAAGCCGGTGATTTGTTGATAGCCATCAGCGGTTCGGGAAATAGTCCCAATATCATTAAAGCGGTTGAATGGGCAAATAAAAATGGTATCACAACAATAGGCATAACAGGATTTAACGGCGGCAAGCTCAAACAAATTAATACTTACTCTCTTCATGTTCCGCTTGATGATATGTGTACATCGGAAGGAATACATTCCAGCATTATGCATTATGTGATACTGGAGTTGGGCAAGAAAATATAGTAATAAATCTGACAATAGTTAAAGGTCCGTTTAAGTATAAATATTAATTATACAATGATTCTTGATCAAAATTTCAAATTGAATAAGAATTTTCTGGTGTAACTTAAATAGCAAACAGAAAATTATAATAGTCGCTTAATAATCAAATTTTGTTCAATTGAATTTGCAAATGAATAGAAGCATTTTGAATAAATTTAGTATTTCTAATCACAAAAAAATCATTCTTTCATTATTCTGTTATTTTGTAGTTGGATGTATACTAGTCCCATTTTATAGATATTCTCAGAGAGGAGATATAGTATCTTATCTATCAATTAGTGAGAAGTATATAAATGGAAATTTTTCTGATGCCGTAAATGGAGTGTGGAGTCCACTTTTATCGTGGTTACTGATTCCCTTTTTTTTGATGGATATCGAAATCCTACTAGGATTCAAAATTTTACAGCTAATGATTGGTGCATTTATCATATTTATTGTTTTAAAGTATTCTGAATTACTTGGTATTAGGAAAAACTATCAGCACTATCTTCTCTTGGGGACAACAAGTATAATCATTTACTATTTTACTTTTTTTTTGGGGAGTCCGGATCTACTTGTTGCCGCTCTTCTTTTTTACTATCTATTTAATATAAGTAAAATTAGTTACCTCGTTAATCCAACTGCGGGACTTAAAAGCGGAATTCTTGGTTCTATTGCTTTTTATTCGAAAGCATTTTCATTTCCATTTTTTATTCTTCATTTCACTTTAATCAATGTATATTATTTATATCTATATCCTAGCCATAGAAATAAAATTAAAAAGAACTACTTACATGGAATGGGACTATTTATTCTAGTGTGCAGTATTTGGATCCTGATTATAAGTCTGAAGTATGATTATTTTACTTATAGTACTGCCAGTGCATATAACTTCAATATCATTGGACCAAAATACGAGTCAATTAATACTTTTAGAATTAATGCACTTTTCCCTCCTTCTAATGAAACTGCAGTTAGCTATTGGGAAGATCCTACTTTTTTACCGATAGAAAAATGGCATCCATTCAGCTCCCCTTCAAATTTAATTTTCTTTTTTGAACATATAATTAGCAATGTAGTTTTGATGCTGTATTATATTTTTATTTTTTCTCCCTTTTTTTTGTTTCTTTTGATATTCAAATTCAAAGACTATAAAACACTAGATCCGATTTTAACGGTAGCGTTAGTAACAATCTTCACTTACTCATTAGGATACGTGACACTATTTATTTATGAAAGGTTTGTCATTCTTATTTACATTTTGGTAATAGCTTTATCATTTTGGTTTATGATTGATTTTATTGAATCACTAAATAAATCAAAATTAAAAAAAGTTATCTTTTTCTCAATCTTTATCGCTTCAATAATCGCAAAACCAATTTATTCCACAATTAAATTCTACAATGAAGGGGAGGACTTAAATATCCTATCAAAGATCCTGGAAAGAAAAAAAATATCGGGTAGCTATGCTGGAATTTCAAAAAAGCCTCTAGATGTTGATTGGAGTAATACACTTTTTCTAGCCTATCGATCAAAATCACAATTTTATGGTGAAGTAAATCCTGATCAAGAAATTGAAATAATTTTTAAAGAATTAAAAAAATATAACATAGACTATCTGTTTGATTGGAGAAATGACGTAAAAATAGTACATCCCAACTTTGAGAAAATCTTAGATTTGAAAATGACCGTAGAGGAAAAAAATCCGTTTGATAAAATCATTTCGACACTTGATGTCTTTAAAGAAGCAATTAAAGCTAAGAATCAACGGATTACAGGTTCGAATGTAAAAGTTTATAAAATGATCTATCATCAGTAACGAGTATGACAACTTTGATTAATAATAGACAACTTTTAATCGCAATAGTAATTTCGATTATTATTGCGATTGTTCCATATTATTTATTGTTTGTCGTACTAATAGCTGCATTTTTTTTTATAAAAGAAATATTTTCGAAAGAGACAATTCTTCCAGTGATATTCTTTGTATTGGTTACAGCGTCGGGAGAATCGTTTGAAGTCATAAGAAACATTATCAATCTAATTTGTACGATTCTAATTATCTATCTTTTTATAAATAAATATGGTTTGAAATTCTCAAATTATCCTTCGATACCCAGTCGAGTATTAAGTTTTGTTTATTTATTTATCATTTCATTGTTGATCAGCAGTAGCATCTCAGGATTTCAAATCGAAAGTTTAATTGCTATTGTAAGAACAAGCATATTTTTTGGAATAACTTACCTTTTCTATTCCCTAATAAACAATCAAATTCAGCTTTACAGTTTTCTACAAGCGTTTATGGTTTCTACATTTGTCATAAGTTTAACAATCTATCATCAGGTAATAATGGAGGGTTTTACATTTTTCTTAATTAGTGGAGTTTTAGCACGATATTCAGGGGCTTATCCTGGTTATAATTTTGTAGGATACCTTATGATGGTTTCAACTCTAATTGCATTTATTTTCTTATTGACTAGAAATAGATCCAGAAAAAAAATTAGAGTGTTAACCGGGATTTTTATTTTAAATAATTTAATCATTCTTATTATTCTTAATTCTCGCTTAGCATTCTTTGGGACTTTTGTGGGAATAGTTTTCATTATTTTTATGTTCAAACGAAAATATTTTTATAAGTTAATCCTATCAACAATTTTTGCACTTTTATTATTCTTGGTTGTTCCATCATTAAATGACTATTTGCAGGCTTATATCCGAATCGAGTCTATAACCGAGAGAGACGATATTTGGGATCAAGGAATTGCGATGACCATTGATCACATATTTTGGGGGGTTGGGCCAGAACTTTATCCTTCAAAAGTTTACAGTTATTATTCGACTGACTATGCCATGAAATGGGTCGGGAAGTCAGCGAAAGAAATTGGTCGAGAATCACCTCATAATTATCTTCTCCTTATGTTCTCCGAAAATGGACTATTAGGGATTTGTTCTATTCTATTCCTCTACTATTTATTTATTTATTATGGTTTAAGAGCAATAAGAATTTATAAAAAAAATAATGCGGATATTTATATTTTTTCATTAATCATTACTTTAATCGGGATCATGATAATGATTAGATCATTTTTTGAAATTGATGGTATTTTAGGTTATGGTTTTTTATCAAGGGATATAACATTTTGGATTTTATTCATTTTTATAATAAAGTTAAATATTTCTCACAAGTCATTTAAGATTTGTAGTCCTACCAACATCAAATGAATTAAAATCGCAAAATATAATTTAATTCATTAGTAAGATCTGTTTTTGATTCAATGGTTAGAATATTTTTAATCAAAGAATCAATGAAAATAATATTAGTACAAAAAAACTTTTCAAAATATTAAATTGCTAATGCAAAAAAAATAATTTCATTCTTGCTCAAGAACACTATGCTAAATAAGAAAACTCCAACGAAATATTTAACTTTTTTTGAGAAAAAATTTGCAGTAGTATTAATAATTATTTTCATATTATATAGTTTGAGTCTCGTAATATTTTCTACTGACGGTTTCCCAAACCAGATGTGGTCAACCAACATATTCCCATTTTTAGCAGACAAACCTACATCGGAGGATGCATTTTATATGCTATCTCTCGCTTGGAATTTAGGAAGTGGTAATGGATTGACTTATAATTATGACCTGCCATCAACTGGTGTCCAACCACTTATTACATTTGTATATGGAGGAATTGCATATTTGCTATACAATTTTTCATATAATAAATGGGATTTTATTCGGGTTGTTTTAGGCTTTAATTTACTTCTGATTCCAATATTTTATTACTCATTTAGAAATCTTTTACGAAAATTTATTGATTTAACCATTCATGTTGATTACTTCCTATTACTATTAATTTTTTTTAATAATGAAATTTTCAGATTGTTCAGTTTTGGATTAGAGACAGGGTTATACCTTATTTTACTAACCTGGGTGATCAACTATTCGTTTTTATTTACTGACAGTCAAAGATTGACTAAGACCTCAGTTATTTTTGGTTTATTGTGTGGGTTAGCTATTCTAGCAAGAATTGATTTTATAATTGTAATTTTTATTTTCCTTTCATTATTATTTCTACGGCGTAAAATAAAAATTAAAAGCATTTTCGTTTTTAGTTTGGTCTGTTTAGCTGTTGTACTTCCGTGGTTTATTTATGTTTACAATGTTACCGGATCAGTAATTCCAAGTTCCGGTGGAGCTCAATCAAAATTTATTTCCGAAAACGATTATATCCAGAGATTGGTTGATATGATGATTGCAGTTCTGACACACTTAAGTCTTTTGCTATATTCTGGAGGTTTGTTCAAAGTACTGGTCGTTGGTATCATCATTTCATTAGCTTTCCTTTTTTATTTAAAAAAACAGAATTTTGGATTTATTGACTATTTAGTGAAGAATAGAGAATTCTTTACAATGTGGATATCCTCATTTTTTTTCTTAATTCCAGTTTATTTATTATTTTTTTGGGCAAGTCATTTTTACATTAGATACACTAGTCCTTTACTTATCTTTATTTTATTGCTGACCGTACCATTCTTATCAAATAAATTGAAGGATAAAAAGTCTATAATAATATTTACATTTGTTATGGTTTCTCTTTTTATCGCACAAAATATATATGCATTTCATTTGGGTAGGATTTCAAATAATCATTTAATTTCAGCTGGATATATAAAACAGAATTATTCATCCTCAGTTAAGGTAGGAGCTTTTCAAAGCGGTGTTATTGGCTATTTAAATGAAAACGTAATCAACTTAGATGGCAAAGTTAATAAGGATGCATTAACGTACATTAACAAAAATAACTTAGATGAATATCTGGATAAAAGTGGAATTAAAGTTATGATTGACTGGGAAAGTTGTATCCATAACTATTTATCCACCGATTATTTAAATCAAAATTGGGTTGAAGTCCAAAGATTAAAAAATATTTTGGGGAAAGAAGTAAGTATTTGCCTTGAACGCAAATAAGTATTACTTGGAAATATTAAAAATGATGATTTACATCGAAAATAATTCGCACAATAGCTATTCTGATTCTTATAATCAGTTTATAAAAATTTGTAACGGTTTACACTAATGGCTCATAATGATATGACAATGATACTATATAAATATGTGAGTAAGAGTAAAGCTTTACATAAAATCCTTGTAATTCTTTCAAATTTATTTTTCGGCTTCATAAAAATTTTTAGAACAAAAATTAATGCGGATAAAGGAGACCTCGGAGTAGTATTACTGCATAGATTAGGTGATGCTATCTTTACAATCCCAGCTGTTGAAGTACTCTCAATATTTTCGAAAAAGAGAATAATACTCATCGCTTTTCCAGAAACAATTCCAATTTACAAGAGTGCATTCCCAGAATTTGAGTATGTAGATGTAAATCATTCTGATTTCTGGTTAAATGATAGAATAGCAAAACCATCAATTCGAAAAAGAATAAAATCTTTAAAGTTGAGTACAATCTACGATTTAACCGGGACAGCAAGGTCTGCAACATTAATAGCTAATTATCCTGCAAATCAAATAATAGGTCTAAATGAAGATTATTACAAAACAATTTATACTGATTATATTCCGATAAGGAACAAACCTCATCTTATAGATAATTACCTGGATGTTGTGAAAAGGTTTTTCCCTCCTTCTGAAAAAAGGTATAGTAAAGGTGTCTCGAATCTCAAAGGCGAATTCATATTAATACATCCATTTGCTAGTATAAAATCAAAAGAGTGGGGCTTGAACAGATTCATTCAACTAGCAATCAGATTGAACACGGAGTATGATTGTTTAATTATTAGTTCACCACAAAAATTGGCACCTGATATAAAGGTTGAATTAGAAGATAAAGGACTTAGTTTTATTGAAACAGAGAGCATTTCGGACTTAATCAATGTAATCAAAAAGTGTACGTTACTCGTTGGAAATGATTCAGGACCGGTTCATATTGCTAACTTTTTGGGAAAGCCAACCTTTACAATTTATGGTCCAACAAATCCAGATTATCACAAACCACTTTCAGGTGATAACAAATATATTTTTAAGGATTTGGCATGTTCACCAAAGAAAAATGAAAAATTATGCTTCACACTGGTGGGATATTTTTGTCCGTCTTATGAATGTATGGAAGGACTCAGTCTTCATGAAGTCGAAACCAGTTTAAGAAATTATTTAAACACTTTGAATATTAAAACCAAGTAAAGATTTATTAATGACTGAAATATTATCCAACCAATTATAAATATTAAATGCAAAATCAAAGCAAATGGCTACCGTCCAAATATGTGCAAGTAAATGGTGATTTTAGAGTGACAAATGATGAGACTAAAGTTGGCATTGGTTACAGACTCATTGGCAATATTCAGGCAAAAAATTATAGCATTTTAATAAGTAAGTATGCAGGTGGAATGTTATTAGACCTAGGTTGTGGGAATGTTTCGCTATATGAAATGTATAAAGATAAAGTTAGTGGTATTTATTGTGCTGACTGGCCGAATTCATTCCACACGATTACATTTCAAGATTTTCATCTTAATTTAAATCATCCATTCCCGATAAAGAGTGAAACTTTTAATACTATTATTTTAACTGATGTTATGGAACATATTGCCAATCCTTTAATCCTTTGGAATGAATTGGCTCGAATCCTAAGACCCGGGGGTCGGATAATAATTGGCGTTCCTTTCTTTCATATTATACATGAAGAGCCTTACGATTACTTCAGATACACTGAATACAGGCTAAGGCTATTTTGTTCTGAAAATAAATTAAAGATCCTCGAATTATACTCTTACGGAGGTTCTCTTGAAATTATTTTTGATATAATTGCTAAACATATTTCTAAATTTAAAATAATATCGAAAATTCATTTTATATTAGCTAGTGTGATTATTAATTCATTTATAGGTAAAAAAATATTTCGTTTAACAGCTTCAAAATATCCTTTAGGGTATTGTATGGTAGTAGAAAAATAGTATGAAAGTAGTTCTATTAGGAGACCCGGCATCCGCACATATGATGAAGTGGGCTAATGGCATTAATTCAAGGGGAGTTAATGTGTTAGTTTATGGATTAACTCCTGTCGATAAAGCACAGTACGACAGAGGTATAGAAATTGAAGTTTTTAAAATACCCGATTCGATTAAATGGAAGAGTGATGGCAATTTGTTAAAAGCAGCATACCTTCTCTGTGTGCCACATCTAAAAAAAATAATTAAAAAATTTAATTGCGAAATTTTACACGGACAATCTGCCTCAAGTTATGGATTAATAGGTGCATTATCGGGATTTCATCCATATATAGTTTCCGTATGGGGGAATGACGTATATATCTTCCCACACAAACATGTTCTCTTTAAGAAATTACTAATGTTTAGCCTTCGGAAAGCAGATATTATTACATCCTCAAGTAAAACAATGGCTAAATATTCCAAACAATTCACAACAAAGGAGATTTTAGTTACACCTGGTGGAATAATGCTTAATAAGTTCAGATCAATGAAGAGGGACTCGATTCAGTACGATGTTAATGATATTGTTTTGGGTACTATAAAAATGATGGAAAGTAAGTATGGCGTTGAAGATATTCTTGATGCATTTAACATTCTCAAAAAAAAGTATCCGAATCTACCTTTAAAACTTTTGCTTGTCGGCAGAGGGTCGTTGATTGAATTATTAAAAGCAAAAGCAAGAACATACGGTATAGAAGAATATGTAACGATGACCGGTTTAATTCCTTTTGATCAGATCCCAATGTATCACAATATGTTAGATATTTACTTAGCACCTTCTACAAACGATAGCGAATCCTTTGGAGTTGGAATATTAGAAGCCTCAGCGTGTGGCAAACCAGTTATAGTGTCAAATGTTGGTGGCCTATCAGAAGTGGTAGTCGATAACGAAACGGGTTTTATAGTTCCACCAAATAGTTCTGAGATCTTGTCCCAAAAAATGGAGATGTTAATCTTAGACAAAGAACTAAGACATAAAATGGGAATGAAAGGAAGAAAATTTGTCGAAGATAGATATGATTATGAACAGATACTTGATTATATAATCCAGATCTATGAATCAAGTTTAATTCAAATGCATAGAAAAAATTAAACATAGTTAATTTCTAATTAATAAATGCAACTTTTATCTTACAAAACATAAATTCGATTAAAAATTTCTTTTTGGAAATAATGATTATGTCTAACAATTCTGAAATTCTAAAGCAAACGTTGTCTAATTCTTATCTCCATGAACAATGGGTAAACACTTATATAGACGATAGTAAAATTCTTTATGATCTTGTGTTTGATGAATTAAAAAAATTTTTATGGAGTTCGGGGAGGAATGATGTGTTGGATGCAGGTTGTGGTAATGGGATTAATACTCTAAGATTATTACAGCGTGGTTTTAATGTCACTGCCTGCGATTTTTCTAACGCGGCCTTAGATCTTTCCAGAACATTTCTAAGAAAAAATTATGATTTGGATAACTATAAATTGTTAAAAGAAGATATTCTTTCTCTTTCGTTTAATGATGCTGAGTTTGATGTAGTATTATGTTGGGGGGTACTGATGCATATCTATGAGATAGAAAAAGCATTAGATGAACTTTGCAGAGTGACCAAAACCGACGGCTATGTTATAATTTGTGAAGTAAGTATGAAGGCCTTGGATTCCATTTTAATTCAAGCACTAAAGTATATGTTTAGGCAATATGATCGGAGTATAAAGAGTAGATTTGGAAAAGAGTATTGGTCAGAAACACAAGCTGGAAAGATACTAGTAAGGAAAACAGATATTGACATGTTGATTAATTTTATGAGTGAAAAGGGGTTTACTTTAGTAAATAAAATACCCGGCCAGTTTAGTCAAATTTATACAAAGATGAAAAAAGATTTCCTTCGAAAATTGATTCTTAAATTTAATTTATTCTGGTTTAAGCATCTGAAATTTATTGGACCCTCAGTAGAACAAGTGTTAGTTTTCAAAAAAAAATAATTTGATTATACGCTTATTTATTATTCCTTAATATGATCATAAGAACGATTGAAAAAAATGATATCCCTGAAATTGTAAAATTGCACAAATTAGTTTTCAGCAAAGATCATTTTTCTTCAATTTTCCCCTCAAAATTACTTGTGAAATATTTTATAACATTATACAAGCATCACAAATTTAAATTTGTAGCAGTCGAAAATTTAAATATACTAGGTTATTTAATCGGCGGATTCAATCCTGAAATTCCGGTGAACAATTTTCTACGAAAACACCTTTTAAGTATTATTTTTATTTTGATAATGAATCCCAAATTTTTACTAGAGAAAATACATGGTTTTGTATCATCTATCTTTTCCAACCAAGTGAATGTTCATAAAAATTCTGTAAGTATATATCTCATTGCAGTAAGTAATACCGTTCAAAAACGAGGCATCGGTAAAGAACTTTTAAATCATTTTGAACAGAAATTATTAGCTAATAAAATAAGCAGTTATACTCTTGCAGTTAGAATTGATAATTTTAACGCAATCGAGTTTTATAAAAAAAATAACTTTACACAAATTGATCAAGATTATAAAACTCTCTCCTTCAAAAAGAATTTATTATGAGTAAAAATAATTCAGTTATAGTCTCAATCATCGTTTGTTCATTCAATGAGATGGATTATATAGAAAGATGTCTGATATCGCTATTAAATCAAAAAAATGTTCCTGGTTGTTTAGATATACTCGTCATTGATGGAATGAGTACAGACGGTACAAGGGAAAAAATTTTTGAATTGATGAAAACTAATAAAATGATAAGATTTTATGATAATCCTGATAGAATTAAACCACAAGCAATTAATATTGGATTTAGTGAATCTAGGGGAGAGTATTTTGTTATTTGTGATGCACACGCTGTATATGATGAATTTTATATTTCTACTTGTCTTGAATTGATCAAAGAACATCCTGATGCATGGTGTGTAGGCGGACCATTTTCGAATATTGGCGAGACAAGTTTTGGAAAAGCACTTGCCATAGCAATGAATAGTCCGATTGGTGTTGGTAATGCTAAACACCGCCATCCAAACTATGAAGGTTATGGAGAGATGGTGATGTTTGGATTATTTCCACGTTTTGTCTTAGACAAAGTGGGCTATTATGACGAATCTTTTGTAATAAATCATGATGATGAATATTGCTTTAGATTAAGGAAGGCAGGCGGGAAGGTGTATATTTCTCATCGAGCTAAATGTTACTATTTTGTTAGGAAATCTCCTTCAACTTTATTTAGACAATACTACAGCTATGGATTATGGCAGATTGCGTTTCTAAAAAAACATAAAATTCCAATCTCTTTACGACAATTAGTGCCTTTCGGATTTTTTCTATTGGTTAGCTTGTTATTTTTAATCGGTATTATTACAAAAAATTTATGGATTGCTTTTTCATTACCGGCAGTTTATTTGACAGTATTATTAGGCGTAACTGTACCTGTGCTTGTACAAAGTGGTTTTCGAACAGCAATAAATTTTCCACTCGCAATATTTTTACTTCACTTTTCTTACGCGTTGGGATTTTTTAGAGGGATCTTCAAATTTTGGGATAAAAAATTTTAAGGCATTTTCAAATTTTATGCTTATTATTCATACGCAAAAATTGTGAAATATAATTTTGAACTTATAACTCTAAATTATTATTTTATCTAACAAAAAATTTTTATGAATAAAGATTACCTTCTCTTCCATAAGCCTTTTATCTCCGACGAAGAAGTCAATGAGATAGTAGATACTGTACGCTCCGGTTGGCTTAGTATGGGGCCAAAAACCATTAGGTTTGAGGATGCATTTACAGAATACATAGGTAATAAACGTTCTATTGCTGTAAGTTCATGGACTGCCGCAGGGCATTTAACATTAGAGGCGTTCGGTCTAAAAGCAGGAGATGAAGTTATCGTTCCTACTATGACATTTCCTGCAACTGCTGAGATAGTGTGTTATTTTGGTGCGAAGCCGGTTATTGTAGATGTAGATAAAGATACCTTGAATATTTCTTTGGAAGAAATTGAAAAAGCAATAACTCCAAAAACAAAAGCGATAATCCCTGTTCATTATTCAGGGCAACCCTGTGATATGGATGAAATTCTTGATTTGGCTAAACGTTATAACTTAAAAGTATTAGAAGATGCTGCTCACTCATTGCCTGCTACTTATAAGGGGAAAAAGATTGGGTCCATCTCCAATGTAACTTGCTTCAGTTTTTATGCGACTAAAACTTTATCAACAGGTGAAGGTGGAATGATCTGTACTAATGATGAAGGAATTGCCGAGAGATGTGCAATCATGCGGCTGCACGGAATAAACAGAGACGCATGGAAAAGATATAGCGAAGCTGGATCATGGTATTATGAAGTAGTTGCCCCTGGGTATAAATATAATTTCACCGATCTTCAAGCCTCTCTGGGGCTTCCTCAATTAAAAAAAGTTGATGCAATGTGGGAGTCAAGAAAAAGTATTGCTGCAAAATATACAGAAGCGTTAAAAGATAACCCGTACTTAGAAATTCATACAATCAAGCCAGATCGCGAAACCTCCTGGCATCTTTATCCAATAAGGTTAAATTTGGAAAAGCTAAAGATCAATCGTGCTCAGTTCATTGACGAACTTAAAAATCATGGGATAGGTGCAGGTGTTCACTTTATGCCGGTTCATCAACATTTGTACTATAGTCAGACTTTTGAGTACGATGATAAAAATTTTCCTGTTGCCTCAAAAACTTTTCCAAGACTTGTAAGTCTGCCAATTTATCCAGGCATGAAAGACGAACACGTCAATAGAGTAATAAATATCCTTACTGACTTATTGCAAAAATTCCGGAATTAATCCTCGCTATCTGAATGGGAAAACAGGGAAGTCTTATCAAAAGATTGACTGATATTATTTTTAGTCTGATAATATTAATCATAACCTCCCCGATTTTATTACTCGCTATTAT
>JAEXTA010000239.1 GCA_023453665.1 Bacteroidota bacterium
GTATAATCCTAATCCGGCAAATAAAAATGATGCGGCGACAGTTTCAAAATTTTTTGTTTCCCCGGGAGTTGGATTTAAAAGTAATCTCGGCGCAATAAACATAGGACTGCAATTCCGGTATGTTATAATTGATAAGCGAAATATGTCCGGGTTGTATCTGACATTCGGGAATTGATATTCAACTAAATTAATTCAAGGGGTCGTTATGAAAGTATTATTTGCAATTCTAATATCGGTCAATACAATATTTTGTCAGGCAGATAGCGGGTATTGTATAATTCCACAGGTGATGGTTGGCTCTGCTTTTTCAGGGCTAACTTCATATCACTTCAACGGTCAACTTATTTCAACCAGTAGTGAATATTCAGACTATTCAACAGTATATCCTGGCTTCGCATTTGGGGCTTCAATTGAATCAATGGATATCCTGAGCATTTATAATGCAAGACTTTCACTCAGCCTTGATGGATATTACGGTGAATCATCAACAGGAGATGTGGCTATTCAATATTCACTTGACGATTCACTTAGAAACATCTACCGTGGGAATGCCCGGTTCACAGTCTCAAGTTTACCAATAATATTTTGGATAAAACTCCGTGCGGAAGGGAAAATCAGTCCATATATTAAAATTGGAACTGGCGCAGAGCGTTCCGGAATAAAAGTAAAATATGACAAGACAAATAGATTTGACATAAACTTAAGTCAATGGTATTGGGCCTGGACAATCGGCACTGGAATCACCATCAACTATTCTGACGATATATTGTTTACATTGTTTGGAGATGTGATTATAAAAGAACATTGGTTCAATGAGGGAACCTATCCACAAAACATAAATTTGGACTCAAGAAATTCAATTCTATTCTGCGGTTTAAAAGTTGGTTATAGACTATAAAATATGGGTAGAATTATAAAATTTTTTCCCCTCGTTTTGGTTTTTTTGTTCTCCGGCTGCTGGCAGGAAAAAGATGATGATTTTAAATATTATGAATCGAGTTATGTTGATACTGTTGCTTATGTCGTCCCTTTGGATTCGGTTCACATTGAAATAATTCAATCGGGACTTCTTTCCAAACTATTAGATACAATTCCTCATCAAATAGCTGGTGATGCAGGATTAGGTGATACGATCAGGATGGTGTTGTCTGTCAACTTTGGAAATTCGTCTCCAACTCCATCACCGTATAAGGAGATCGGTTTAATTCAGGACACATTACGTTTGATTTATTCCAGCTTTCCGCTTATTAAAATTACTTATTTAAAAGAGAATGAAATACTGGAAGCAAATACTTCCCCGGCACTTCCATACTACAGCATACAGAATGTTGTGGTTCATAAGTCGCCTGAAAAATTTATAAGGTTTAATTCATCTATACATTATTAAAAATATTCAAGGGGTCGTTTAATGAAAAACATTTCTTTCTTATTTGTACTTGTCTTCTTAACAGAAAATTTATCGGCACAGGGCGCTTTCACAGAATACAGCACATCTCATTATGCAAGAACAATCCGTCTGGGAAATACATATACCGGTATAGCAGAAGGGGCTGAGGCGTTGTATTATAACCCTGCAGGGATTGCCAATTCAAATTCATACGAATTTTTATTTTCGAATGGAATTGGTCTTGCCCCCTTTGTTGACGGAACCCGTCCTTACGATTATGCAGTAGTTACACCTCTACCTGAAAATTTTGGAAGCGTTGGTTTTTCAGCACAGACTCTTTATTACATTTATTTCCGCGAGACTCAGGAGAATATTTTTAATCTTAGTTATGCTTACCAATTTTTTAATTCGCTTTCAGTTGGATTAACTGCAGGTTACTATCACTTTCATGCTGTTCCTCAATTGTCTATCGGTGATTGGTTTATATCTGAAGAAGGCTCAGCTATTGATTTGAGTCTCGGTGTTTTATATGAACTCCCGGCGAACATGAAAATTTCAGATCGGGATGATTTTAAAATCGGATTCAGTTTTAAAAATTTTCTTAATTCAAAAATTAAATTAGAGCCGACGAATAATGAATATTTTCTGAATCAAACTATGAGGGCTGGTATTAGTTATCGGTTCGTTCCATTGTTTCCCGGTAAAAAAGAAACCGATCCGATATTATGCCGCCCGGAAGCAATCCGCCCCATACAAATTCTGGCAGCAATTGATCTTGTTTATGCAGGAAGTGATTATGACTTTAAGTTATATTACCCTAATTATGCTATTGAACTTACTATATATGAAATACTTGAAATAAGTTTTGGCCGCGAGAATGAAAAAAGTTTAAGTGAGTCTAGTAACCAGCCGCTTCCACCGCAATATCCGGTTAACCGGTATGGTATCGGACTGAACGCTCCGCTGCATCTTTTATTTGAGTCATCAAATAAAATGATAATAAAAATTAACTATTCTAAGTCTGATTGGGAACCAATAAATGAAGAGAATGTTAACCTTCCTCACTTTTCAATTAAAGAAATGGATGATGACGCATTTAGTATTGGCTTTGCATTTGAATTATGATAAAATATATTCATAGCATAAATCTATTAATTAAATAAGGACCAATGATGGATAATGCAGAACTTGAAAAACTTAAATACCCAATTGGCAAATTTGCCTGGCCCGAATCTGTTGACGACAAATCATTACAACAGCATCTCGATGACATTGAAACCCTTCCCGTAAAATTAAAAGCCGCGGTTAAAGGACTAACAGAAGATCAGCTTAACACACCATACCGCCCTGACGGCTGGACTGTTAAGCAAGTTGTTCATCACGTTTGCGATAGTCACCTGAACAGTTATATCCGTTTCAAGTGGGCTTTAACGGAAGATACCCCAACTATAAAAGCCTACGTACAATCAAAGTGGGCGGGATTAAAAGAGTATGAATTGTTAAGTGTAGATGATTCATTAACATTTCTTGAAGCTCTTCACAAAAGATTGGTAATTCTGCTTCGTTCATTAACAAACGAAGAACTTGAAAGAGAATTTATTCATCCCGAAATGAAAACAAAAATAAAACTGAGAAATAACATTGCTTTGTATGGATGGCATAGTAAACACCATACAGCACATATAACTTCTTTGAGGGAAAGAAATGGTTGGTAATTAAAACTGAAATTGTTTAGAGTACGACAGGGGATTTAATAGAAGGGAGAAAAAATGAAAACTAAAATTTTTTCATATATAGTAACAACTCTGTTCCTATTTTATTCTATTTCTTGTTCAAGCTCTTCACCAACAGTGAATTCTGATGTAGAAATAAGATGTGCGCTAGTTTTCCAAAATATAAAATATAACTACCACATGAAGATAGAATTACTCTCTTTTTTCGTTTGGGACACATTGGAGCCTGTTACACCTCCATCTATAATAGGTGGAGTTGATTCTCTTATCAAAAAAATAAGATATCCCGAAATTCCAAAACGAGCTGGTGTTCGTGGTCCTGTTATTTGTGAGTTTATAGTTACAAAAAGTGGAACAGCACAAAATATTCATATAGTACAGGGTATTGGTTCTGGTTGTGATGAAGAAGTAATTTCCGCAATAAGGAAAACAAGGTTTAATCCCGCAGAGTATAACGCTGAAAAAATTGATCAGCTAATCCGTGCCACTATTAACTTTTCAATAAGACTTGAGCCCATAAAAAATCAACAATTTTAAAATAAAAATGTCAGGCTTCGACAAGCTCAGCCTGACATTTTAATCTTTTCTAAATTAGATATGAATCGAATCCAGAATTAGTAGATAATACTAATTCATCGTTGGCAGGAACGAATGATTCTTTGCATAGAATAACATCTGCTCAGTAAAGTCTTCGGGATATTCAACATTTACATCGACAATTTTTCCATTTTCCATTACAGGTTTTAATACAGGATTAATAAATCCTTTGTAAGGAGCGATGTTAAGTTTTGCATATCTATCTCTTACTTCTTTATGCAAAGCAGGATCAATCTTAACTCCATACGTTTCAATCAATGTTTGTGCTGCCGCAAAGTCACCCTCGGATGTAATACGCTGAACTTCTTTCAGCATTTCTCCGAACATTGAGCGGAGTTTGTTGTAATCATTTATCACATAAAAAGTTTTTCCATCACGCATTTTCTTTTCGATGACATTATCCTTAGCGCCTTTTTCAAGAACCCATTTAGATATTGTCTGCCTGTTACGCATGTGCGCCTGTTCAATGTTGTCGCCTAACTCAATCCTGTTCAACTGAAGCATCAAACCATTACGCAGGTAAGCATTGTACTCAGCTTTAGCAACATCAAGAGACGGCATAACACCTATCTCCACCAGTTTAGGATCGAGTATATAATAAAGAGCAACAAGATCAGCACGGGCTTCCTCAATTGCTGAAGCATAATTTTTTAGTGACTGTTTTGGCGTTCCGACTCCGGCATTAATTTGTCCGGATGCGTGTCCGATAACCTCGTGAAGATCAGTGTGGAGTTTACCGGCTAATGAACCATGCTGTTTTGCAAGATCGATTTCTTCCTGTGAATAACAAAATTCTTTCAGCAGTTCATCTGATCCGGCTTTATCATAAGAATAAACTATGTTGCCGAGATTAACTGACTTTGAACCGTGATCTTTCCTTATCCAGTTAGCGTTAGGAAGATTTATTCCAATTGGTGTTGATGGTGATGCATCGCCCGATTCAACAACAACCGTAATTACTTTTGCAGATATACCGACAACATTTTTCTTTTTATGTTCAGGTGCGATTGGAGAATTATCCTCAAACCATTGAGCCTGTCTTCCTATTGCGTCGATACGTTTTGTTGCTTCCATATCTTTTATCGACACAATAGATTCAAACGCGCCGCGGTAACCGAGCGGATCATTATATACTTCAATGAATCCGTTAACAGCATCAACTACAGAAACAGTATCCTGCACCCACAAAATATTATACTCATCGAATTTTTTCAGATCGCCGGTTTTGTAAAATTCGATCAGCTTTTCAAAAGTTTTTTTCTGAAGATCGTTTTCTGCAACTGTAACCGCTTTCTCAAGCCAGTAAACAATTTTTTCAATTGAAGCTGAATACATTCCGCCGACTTTGTATGTCTTATCAACAATTTGTCCGTTCTCTTTAGCAAGCTTGGAATTTAATCCATAAGAGATGGGTGTAGTATCGTTTTTGTTGATAATTTTTTCGTAATAATCTTCAACTTCTTTTTGAGTTAGCCCTTCATAAAAATTTCCTGCTGACATTTTAACTATATCAACATTCGAATCAAGATTTGTTTTTATAGCATCGACATTAGGATCAAATATTACCGGAGTTAATTCCACAACAAGCTGATCAACTGTCTGACCATTTTCTAAAGGAAACAAAGACGCATCACTCTGCGCACAAAGTTCTGCAAAGTATTGCGGCTGAACATCGGGAATAAATTTTCTTGTCGAGTAGTGATGATGTATTCCGTTCGAGAACCAAACGCGTTTTGCATAAACCATGAAATTTTGAAAATCTGTTGAATTCTTGTCGCCTTTGTAACTGCTGACAATTGCTTCGAGGGTGCGGCGAACTTTTAAATTGTATTTATAGTTCTGATCGTAATAGATATCACGACCGGCTAGCGCCGCTTCATACAGGTAATAAACAAGTTCCTTTTGTTTTGTTGTAAGTTCATCAAAACCGGGAACCTGGTAACGCAGAATTGCAAGATCGGCAAACTGTTCTGTAAGGAATTTAAAATTGTCGTCGTTGTTCATATCGGTTTTTGTTCCTTCATTTTGATTGCAGCCCCAGATAATAAGGGCGAGAAAAATTGCAGAAAAAGATTTTTGTAGATTCATAGCTCCACCAGATTATTTTGAATGACCCAAATATAAGAATTCTGCAGAAGCTATTTGAGTTTGGTTTGCAGGAAAAATTTTAACCGAAGAAAATGTTATAGACGGTTTTAAAAATTGTCAGTCATATCAGGTATATAAATATGACTGACAATATTAAATAGATTTTATTGCATCGGGGCTGCAGGCCACAACCAGCCAAAAAATCCGGCGGTTAACATTGCATAAATCAAACCATCAAACATTGATTTAAGCGTTGCACCCCAGTTCTTTCGGTACCATATGCTGTTCTGCATCAAAGCAAGACTGTAACCAGCAAATGCTGTAAAACCAACGATACGAAATACAACCGAATAATGTTGACCAGGTAACATTGCATGCCATGCAACGTAAGCACAAACCATACCGATTATCAATGAGTAAACAAACCATAGCGCCAGGCTGGAACCCATTCCCATTTGTCCTGATGGAAATACAGTTGTAACCATTACGGGACCCTTATTAACTTTTTCTTTAAACTCGGGTGTATTTCTTTCTTTGTTGGCAGAACAGTACGGGATCATATAATCGCCGGGAGGAATATTATACTTTCTCAGATCATCCATAATTTTATCTTCAGAAGGAATTGTTTTATAATCCGAGTTATGATAAGTAAATAGCATATGAAGAACAGAACTAACAATAAAAACAGCAACAGCAGAAAGCACTATAGGAAGCCAGAGAATAACAATTGATTCCATCTCAAATCCTCCAGGTTGTTTATGATATGTTTTTTATCCCCGGGATAAAATACACAAATTGATTTGAGATAAGCAAAAGGAAAAAATGTTTTAATCTTTTATTCCCCAGCAGTTATATTTTTATAATAGAGAGGGATGATTTATCTTTATTTCAGTAATGAAAATATTTTCGAACATATTTCTGCTTTATATAATCATCAACACACTTATACCGTGTTATGTATATGCTGATTGCTGCGACGATTCGGCGGTAACCGGAATTATTGTTTTTTCAGAATCACACCAGGAAGATGAATGTGATGGTTGTTCCCCGATGTTTCAATGCAACGATTGTATAACTTCTTTCATTACTTCTTCAACTAATCCGCTGATATATTTTGCACAGACAAACTCAATTACAGTTCAAAAAATCACACAGCGACTTAACGCAGAGCTAAATTCAGTGTGGCAGCCGCCCAAATCATAATCTTTCCTTAATAACTTTTTCACTTAATAAACAACTATTACAGGATTGTTATGATCAATTTCATATTCATGTTTTGGACTCTTATTCTTTTAAACAATTTTATCTATGCTCAAAACAGTTTTACGACTATTGTAAAAGATGCCGATTCGCACGAACCGCTGATCGGGGTAAATGTGTTTATACTCAACACACAAACAGGTGCTGCGACCGACGCAGAAGGGTTTGCCGAAATAAAAAATATTCCCAGCGGTGAACAGCAGATAACTTTTTCTTATATAGGTTATGAAGAAAAAACACTAACGGTGATATTTCCACAAGACGATGGAAAAATATTTGAAATTTTTCTTGAGCACGAAGCTGAAGAGTTGGAGGAAATTTCAATCACATCTACAAGAAGCTCCAGACTTATAGATGCCGAACCAACACGCGTTGAAGTTGTGACCGGTGAAGAAATAGATGAGAAGATCATGATGGACCCCTCAACGATTTCTATGCTGCTCAGCGAAAGTACCGGCATACAGGTACAGCAAACATCTGCTTCAAGTGTAAATAATTCTTTCAGGATTCAGGGGCTGGAGGGACGATACACACAAATGTTAAGAGATGGATTCCCTCTTTATTCAGGGTTCTCGGGCAGTTTAAGTATTTCACAAATTCTTCCGCTTGATCTTAAACAGGTTGAAATTATAAAAGGAAGTTCTTCAACATTGTATGGCGGAGGAGCTATTGCGGGATTGATAAACCTTGTTTCGAAAAAGCCCGGGGATAAAAGAGAAATATCATTCCTTACAAATGTGACAAGCGCTGCAGGCCTTGATCTTTCCGGTTATTACTCAGAAAAATTTGAAAGTGCCGGCATAAGTTTGTTCGCTGCAAGAAATACTCAACGCGTTTATGATAACAATGATGATAACTTCTCTGATCTTCCCCAGATCGAAAGATATACAGTTAATCCTAAATTTTATTTTTACTTTGATGACGAAAGTACTCTCAGCTTTGGGTTAACAGGTATGACAGAAAAAAGGGAAGGCGGAAGCGTAACAAAAATTAAAAACGAATCCGATTCAGTTTATACCTATACAGAGGAAAATAACTCCAAAAGAATTTCCGCTCAATTTCAGTTTGAAAAAAAGATAAGTGACAAGTCTGCTTTAAATCTCAAAACCAGCGGAGGTTATTTTGATCGGGAGATTTTGTTGCCCGGTTACTCATTTAAAGGCGATCAGTTTTCTGCTTATAGTGAACTCAGTTTTGTCGCAGGTGAAGAGCATACTGACTGGGCAATGGGTTTAAACTTCCTTCTTGATAAGTTTGAAGATAAAAGTTTAAATACCGTCAACAGAAATTATTCTGATTTCATACTGGGTGCGTTCATTCAAAATACAATTGACTTAAACGAAGTTTTAAGTTTTGAAAGCGGTTTAAGAACCGATTACGACAAACACCATGGATGGTTTGTTCTGCCCCGTATTTCCGTGCTTGCAAGGTGGACAAATAATTTATCTTCACGAATTGGCGGCGGACTTGGTTATAAAACTCCCAATATTTTTACTGAAGCAGCCGAAATGGTTTTCTTTAAAAATGTTTTGCCTGTTGACAGAGACTTAGTCAAACCCGAACGTTCTTATGGGCTAAATTTTGATCTGAACTTCAACTCTATTGTTTTAGAACGTATAACTTTCTCGATAAACCAGTTATTCTTTTATACACGGATTAATGATCCTGCAGTTCTATCAACAATAGAAACTTTTCCTCTTCAATATGAATTTGTAACACTTCCCGGTCACTATGATTCGCGCGGTACAGAAACAAATCTGAAAATAACTTACGATCACTTTAAACTTTTTGCGGGATATACATACACTGACGTAAGAGAACATACCGGCGATTTATTAACTGAATTTATTCTTACTCCCAAACATAAACTTGGTTTGATTCTGTTTTATGAAGTTCATGGTGATTTAAGAATCGGGCTTGAAGGTTATTACACCGGAACACAAAAACTCAGCAGCGGACAAAGATCAAAAAGTTATTGGGTAACAGGCTTTATGGTTTCTAAACAATTGGGTAGTGTAAATCTGTTCATCAATTTTGAAAATTTTCTCGATGAAAGACAATCGCGTTATGGAGCAATGTTTACAGGCACCGGAAGCGATCCCGTATTTAATGAAATTTACGCGCCGACTGACGGAAGAATTATTAACGGCGGATTGAAGATCAGTTTATAATTTTTCAATATTAGATTTTTTGTTTTAAACTCCGGGACTGAATCATAAATTCAATCCCGGAATTTTGTATGAAGCGGTTACACTTTTTTCAGTGATGCGATATGTTTCTTTAAGGATGATTCAACTTCTGATTTGTCTAACTTTTTGTGAAATGTTTTTATTCCGTCATCATTTTTACTGTGTACAAGATTGTAGTCTGTTCCCACTTCAACCAGTGCGCTGCTTTTTGCGTCATTGTAGGAAGCATTAATTGCAATTACCCAAACACCTTCATCAGGCCATTGTTTTGTAAGTGTTGACTCGCCGTTGTTGTTCTTAACAAATTTAAGCTCAATTGTTTTTCTTGTTCCGTTAATAATACCTTCAGCGGTGCCTGTAATTTCAGCATCAGTCGGTTTGTGGCAACCGAACGGCTGCACGACAAGCATTACATTTTTTGCATAAGCAGTGCTTTCTCCGTTAGTCTTTTTAACAGAGATGTGAAATCCACCTGCACTTGCTGAAGTGTAAAGAAAAAGTGAAAAAAGAAATACTGCGAAAAAAGAATTGATAATACGGTACATACGTCCTCCTATTGGTTTGTTCACTCAATAAGATTCCGCAGGAACGCAAAGAGTTTAAATCAAATAAGTTTAATTACGATGTTCTTGTGAATTGATAACCTATACCGCTGTGATCAATTCCGTTAAAACTGTTTTGCAGAATATTCTGGATAAACACCTGCAGCATAAAAGGCTGAAAACCGTTTACCCATCCCTGAATAAAAAGTGTATTGGAATACGGATCGAAACTCCAGTTGCCTGCCGCAGATAAATTAAAGCCGTATGATTGCTGCATACCGCTAAAAGCACCATTTGCGTTTAGCTCTATATTCATAGTGCTTCCGGCAAAATCATTTATCTTCACAAACCATTTTCCGGATGGATTAAACTGTTGCTGCTGATGTGTATTTGTTTGCGCACTGACTTTTTGTTGAGGATTCTCCTGATTAGTAATTGTATCGATGTGAGCTGTCCACTCTTCGCGACCAAGATCTGCAAACATTTTTCTTGCCGTTTTCAGCCATGCACTGTTATATGGTTTTCTTGTTGTTGCCAGTAAAAAATTAGTCTGGGCAAGCCGGAATTTTTCATTATCGTTTTTCGGTTCGCTTAACAGGTTCTGAATTCTGTATAAAAGTTTTTCTTCATCACTTGTATCTTCGGGGGTTAATACCATAAGAAGTTTAGCCATATTCAGAAGTACTTCCGTGTTCGTAGGGTCTTCTGAATTTGCCTGTTCAAGCAGTGAATATGCGTCAAGAAGCTTTCTGTTATAAGTAAGATTATCAAACCCTTTTCGCAATTCGTTTTGATCAGAAATATTTCCGCCCGATTCCCTCGTACGTTTAGAAACATGATCAATCCATGATTGTTCCGCTTCCGTTGAAAGAATAACCGCCTTTTTTATTGTAAGTTCTATCCTGGTGATCTTTTCATTCTGACTCTGAATACTGTCAATCTTTGTCCCGCTTTTTTCCAGCTTAGTGATTCTTTCAAACAGTTCGTTTATACCGTCTCTCTGTTTATCGTCGGCAGTTTTGTTGGAATGGAGCCCGGCTGCTTCATCAGGATTAACATCTGTACGAAAAGAATTAATATTTTTCAGAGCTGCATCTCCACCGTAAATATTATAAGTGTGATGAATCACTGTTCCGTGATATTCCTCTTTTTTCACAGTATTACTTTGACCGGAAATACTTGCGCCAAGAATATCTCCCTTTATATCATTCATTTTGATTTTATCTTCATCCATCGTCAGACCTCTTTTTGAATGCCCTTTACTAAAGCTTCAACACCTTCCCCTATAAGCTCGCTGAAAGGCGCTAACGGTGTAAATGCTGCAATTGTCTGTGCGGTTTTGGGCAAAAGTTTTAATAGTCCCTCGGCGACTGCTGCAAGTTTTGCCCCGATTTTTTTCTTCTTGGTTGTAGGAATTTCTTCTGCAGGTGGAAGATCCTGTACTTCTTTTGTTAGTTCATCTATACTTTCCTGTACCGGTTGAATTTTTTCAGGTTCAATATTATTTGTAGATAATTCTTTATTAATATTTTCTGTGAATTCTTTCAGGCTGCCTGCGTATTTATCTGGTACTTTTTCCAGCTCTTTGCTGTTAATATTAATTGTTCCCGAAACAGTAATGTTTTTACCTACAACATTACCCTGACCGGAAACCTTTACGCCGATCACATCACCCCGTACACCGCTGATTTTAATTTTGTCATTACTCATAATTATTCCTTGTAAGATGAAAAAAATATTAGCTGATCTATGTCAATTAATTTTATCCCTGATGATTAACGTAAAGAGTGGATAAGAGCCGCTGACAGAAAATAAATATTTTTTATTCATGAAACACTAACAATATTAAATATTTACTTTATATAATTCGGACGAAAGTTAATTTGGTTATTGGGAGTCTAATCAATGAAACTTAAAAAGTTGTAATGTAGCGGCTGAAATTTTAACTGATACAGGCGGGGAATTTAAACCGCGGTATTATTAAACTAATATGCTGATCTAATTGTCTAAACTTTGTTGATATTCAAGGGTATTTATGAAACAAATTCTATTTCTCGTGATCCTATGTTCTATAAGTTTATTCTCACAAAACAGATTTATTCAGGGGCAGCTTGTTGATTCTGATGACGGGCATTTTCTTTCTTCGGCAAATGTTATACTCTACCAGCTTCCTGATTCAAGTATGAGAGGTATTACATCCGACTACAAAGGAATTTTTAAGTTTGAAAATCTTCGTGCTTCAAAATATATTTTAACCATTAGTTATGTCGGTTACAAAACTCATAATCAGCAGATTGAACTCGGTACAAATTCAATTGATCTTGGCAGAATAACACTTAAGGAAGTATCCATTGAAACGGAAGAAGTAAAGATTATTGGAGAAACTCCACCAGCAACACAAAGCGGTGATACAACGATTTATAATGCAGACGCATTTAAAACACACAAAGATGCTTCGGCGGAAGATCTTGTAACAAAAATTCCTGGTGTAACCGTACAGGATGGAAAAATCCAAACGCAGGGGGAAGATGTAAAACGTGTACTCGTTGATGGCAAACCTTTTTTTGGCGATGATCCGAATGCTACACTGAGAAATATTCCCGCAGAAATAATTGAAAAAATACAGGTGTTTGATCAGCAAAGTGATCAGTCACAGTTTACAGGCTTTGATGACGGCAACACAACAAAAGCGATCAACGTCATTACAAGGATGAAAATCAAAGAAGGAACATTTGGGAAGTTTACCGCGGGTTATGGAAATGAAGAAAAACATTTAACTGCCGGCAACATTAATTTTTTTGACAATGACAGGCGTATATCGATTCTCGGACAGCTTAATAATATTAACGAACAAAATTTTTCAAGTGAGGATTTACTTGGAGTAATGAGCGCGTCAGGAAACCGCGGCGGGATGCGGTCATTCCAGGGTCCGGGAGGCGGACAAATGCCGCAGGGTGGAATACCCGGTGTTGGATTTCCCGGCGGCAGCTCTTCTGATTTTCTCGTGAACTCTTTGCGCGGTTTAACACAGACAAAAGCATTCGGTGTTAATTATGTTGATAAATGGTGGAGCGGGTTTGAAATAAGCGGAAGTTATTTTTTCAACCGATCTGATAATGATGCAGAATCATACCTGAACAGAAATTATTTTCTTTCAAATGCAGCAGGACAGAGTTATAACGAAAGTTCATTTTCCGGTTCAGATAATACTAACCACCGGTTTAATCTTCGTGTTGATTATAACATTGATTCATCTAACTCAATCAGGTTTATTCCAAGAGTTTCATTTCAACAAAATGATTTGAAATCATCAACCTTTGGTAAAACAACTACGTCACTTGAAGATTTAAATTCGATTAACAATCTATATTCCTCAGATCTTAGCGCAATAAATGCTTCGTCACTATTGTTATACCGTCATCAGTTTAAAACCAAGGGAAGAACAATTGCTTTGACTGTGAATAGTTCATACAAAAAAAATGAGGGGGACAATAAACTTTTTTCTGAAAGTATTTATTATAACAGCACAACTCCTTCGGATACAATCGATCAGTTAACAGATATTATGCGTAATGGTTACTCAGCATCAACGGATGTAACATACACAGAACCATTGAGTGATAATTCACAGCTTATATTTAATGCCGCAGTTTTGTATTCGCAGGAAAAAAGTGATCAGGAAGCTTACGCTTATTCTTTGCCGTCGAATTCTTATTCAGCACTAGATACAAGCCTTAGTAATGTTTATAAAAAAATATACCGGACAAATACTTTCGGCACGGGCTACAGTTATCAAATGAATGATTTATCAATTAACGCTAATCTTAACTTCTCGATAGCGAAGCTTAGTAATGATCAGGTTTTCCCGCTGACAAATTCACTTGATAAAACTTTTTATTCATGGTTGCCTTCTGTAAGAATGAGATACGGAAAAACGAGAGATCAAAGTTACGGTTTCTTTTACCGGACATTTAACACCGATCCTTCCGTTCAGCAGCTTCAGAATGTGGTTGATAATTCAAACCCCATTCAGTTATCAACAGGTAATCCAAATCTTAAACAGGACTACAGACATTTTCTTTCCATGCGGTATTCAAATATCTTTTTTGAAAGTATGACTTCACTATTTGTAATGGTTGGCGGATCATTTACGAAAGATTATATCGGGAACAGCACCACCATCGCGGCAAGAGATACCGTTCTTCCAAATGGTATTTCATTAAACCGCGGCAGCAGGTTAACAACGTATGAAAATCTTGATGGTTACTACAACCTTCGTACATTTTTAAGTTACGGAATTCCCGTAAGCTTGATAAAATCCAACCTCAACCTGAATTTAAATCTGAGTTACACACGCACACCGGCGCTGATCAACAGCGTTAAAAACTATTCAGGACTTGCAAGAATTGGTTTCGGATTTGTTATTGCCAGTAATGTTGGATCCGACCTTGATTTTTCAATATCAAGCAACAGCATTTACAATGACCTGAAGAACACAAGCTCTACTTCAAGTGATGAAAATTATCTCAGCCAGAATTCAAGGCTAAAACTTTACTGGAACATTTATGCGGGAATAATTCTGCAGGGAGAATTAAATCATCGTTACGATGGCGGCGTGTCGGATGAATACGAACCAAATTCATATTTACTTAATGCAAGTCTTGGCAAAAAATTATTTAGTGATGACAGCGGTGAACTTCGTTTTACTGTTTATGATATTCTAAATCAGAATACAAATGTAACCAGGACAACAACTGAGTCTTACACCGAAGATTCCAGCACAAATGTTATTGGCAGATATTTCCTGGTTTCATTTATATATAATATCAGTCCATTTAAATAAAGAATTACAATGAAAAAATATATTGTTCAATTAGTATTTGTTTTATTAACTCTTCCGTTTATTGAAGGATGTTCGGGCGGGCGCGAGGTTAGTTCATCTGTAACAGATAATGAAATTATTATTGATGGAATTCAAACCGATTGGAACAACTTAAACTATATCGACGGCGAAAATATTTCATTCGGTTTTAAGAATGACGCTTCAAATCTTTATCTCTGTGTTATTACAAGCGACAGAAATAAAATAATGAAAATGCTTCGGGGCGGATTAACCATCTGGCTTGAACCTGAAAACTCTGATGATTTAATCGGTGTAAGATACCCGGACAAAGCAGACCCATCTGAATTAATGAAACTGCGGAGAGACAACACAGAAATATCGCAGCAGTCGAATGATGATTCGAGAATACAGAATATGTTAAGAATGCAGAATGAGTTGTACGTCGTTAAAGAAAATAATTTTGTGCTGAATGCATTTCCAATTAATGGTGAAACTTACAAAGCACATATTGATGTTACCGATGGTAAATTTTTTTATGAAGTGAAAATTCCTTTCCGCACCAACACAGATGTTAAGGGTGCGCTGAATTCCGGTGCCGGAAAAACCGTTAACATTGTTTTTGAAACCGGGGAGATGGAAAGATTAGGAATGCAAAGAAGACCTCCCGAAGGAATGGGAGAACCTGATGATGAACAAATGCCCGGCAATATGGGTGAACGTCCTGAAGGAAGAGGCTTTGGACGCGGACCGGGAATGAACATGGATACCAGCCCGATGAAATATAAGTTCAAATTAAAAATGAATTGACAAATAAAAGATGACATCTTTTTCTGAAGATGTCATCTTTGTTTTATTCTGCTTATATCAACAATATTCGCTGTGGGTTTTCTGATTAAGTAATTACATCACTTGATCATCAACATTTTCTTCGTTTCACTAAAACTATGTTTGCCATCAAGTGACTTTGCATTAACCACATAAAAATAAACTCCGCTTGCAAGGTTATTTCCGTTAAATGTAATCTTGCTTAACCCTGAGTTTTGCACAGTGTTAACCAGCTCTGTTATTTCACTTCCTGTAACATCATAGACTTTAACCGACACAAAACTTTCTACCGGAAGATAATATTGTATTGTTGTTGATGGATTGAACGGGTTTGGATGATTTTCATAAAGTAAATAACCATCAGCAAGAACCGGGTCATCAACACCTGTTGTGTTGTTTGGAATATATGTTCTTAAGATTCTTCCTGCATTTTCCCACTGTCCGTTAAAGTATGTTTTTTCTACGTACTCAATATCGTTGCCATGTTCATCATAGAATGTTTCGCTCATCGCCTGCAAAACCCAATCATTATCCATCCAATCAGAATAAAGAACATTAATCAGCTTACCGGATGAATTAAACTGACTGCGTGTTTTAAATAAATTTTCCCATGTATTGTTTTCAGTTCCCTGCTGAATAACAGACATCGCCGAATCCGATCCCCAATAGGTTATGTTACCCTTAAAAAGATTCTGCCATGTTTGTGATGCTGTTTCATAATCCGAGGACATAAATTCAGTCATTCTGCCCGAACCATCATAAGCATAAATATGTCTTGAACTCGAATCCCACTGAGAAACATTCCATAAAAATCCCGTTGTTTGTTTAAGCAGATTATTTTCATAACTAAAAGAAGTTTTTGTTCCCGGAATATAGGAGCCCGCATCCCAGCCAAAAACTGTTTGTTCAAGTACGCGTTCTTCATCAAGAAAAACTATTATCATCTTGCTGAGATTTTCCCATGTTCCATTATTCATGTTTTGCACTTCCGTTGTTTCAGTTAGTGGATTATTTGAATATGTCACAAGGTCCCTGCTGGTTGGATTAAATACTCCATTTTGAATTGCTGAATAATATGTAACAATACTTACTTTGTCTTCTGCATTGTATTCGTAACTTAGCTTTACATCATCATTCCAATCTGTTCCGTTCCATAGTTGTAAAATTTTATCTTTAAGCTTACCGGTTGGAGTATAAGTTTGGGATGCACGGGTTTCATTTATCCAGTTCACTCCATCCCATACCTGTGTAAGTACTTCAATGAGATTAAAGTCAAGGTCGTATAAGAATTTTTCTAATTCAAAATTAGTCCAGGTTCCGCCGCCGCCAAGCTGTGTAAGAGATGTTTCAAGTACGTAACCGTTTTCAAGTACTTTGTAAGAGGTTGTAGATCTTTTGTTTCTGTTTTCTGTAACCTTAATACCGGTCAGCGAGTTTATTTTTATTCCGGATTTTTCAATAACTGAAGAATATTTTTTTGATGGAAACATTTTTAACGATGATTCCTGTGCAAAAAGATTCCCGGCAAAGATGATCGAAAGAATAAATATAGTTGTGCTTAACTTTTTCATATATGTGTCCTTTAGATTAATTATCGATTGATTTGACAGTACAAAAGTAATTGATTAAAGAGGGCATGAACATAGAACAGATGTTCTATTTTAAATCAGAAGTTGAAATGAAATAAAAAGGGATACAAAGAATGTATCCCACAATTAAAATTTATAAAATAGAAACCGGGTTTATTTTAAAAGCATCATCTTCCTTGTTCCAACGTAAGAACCGGATTGCAGTTTATAAAAATATATTCCGGACGGGAAGTCCGCCGCATCAAAATTGACTTCATACGTTCCTGCAGATTTTTCTTCGTTAACAAGTGTAGCTATTTCATTACCTAGTATATCATAAACACGCAGCGTTAACAGAACGGGGGACGCATAATATGTGTCGCCTACCGCGTATTTAATTGTTGTTGTCGGATTAAATGGGTTGGGATAATTCTGCTCAAGACTAAATACATTGGGTTTTATAAATGAACCCTCTACAATGTTCGAGTATTCATAGCTTCCATCAAAGTCTATCTGCTTTAATCTGTACTGATACTTTCCTGGTGTTATTACTTCATCTATAAATGAATATGTTTGTGTTTGTGTTGTTGTTCCACTTCCATTTACAAATCCAATTACATTCCATTCTTCATTACCTACTGCCAATTGCCTATCGCCTACTTCCCTTCGCTCCACCTCAAACCCCCTGTTGTTTTGTTCTGATGACGTGCGCCAGTTAAGTGTTACTTTATTATGGTGTACATTCGCTTCAAAAGAAATTAATTCGACAGGAAGTTGATTATCACTATCAGTGAAACGCCCGATATAGTTTAATGTTAAGCCTGATACGGTCTGACCAAATGAGCCGCCGATAATCATTGAACCGGTGTTAGTTTGTACTGCCATTGCATCAACCGACCCGCTTAAGCCTGTACCTAATGCTGACCATGTTGAACTTGAAATATTATACTTTGCAATTCTGTTTGCAGTGTTTCCACCCGCGGTTGTAAATAATCCGCCGACATAAATATCATCTCCGAAAGAAGTCATTGAAAATACACTTCCTCCCAGCCCCGTTCCCAATGCTGACCAGTTTACCCCATCCCATTTTGCAATACGGTTGACAGTTTCACTTCCTGCAGTTTCAAATATTCCTCCGGCGTAAACAATTCCATTCTTTACTATCAGTGATCTTACTATGCCGAATATTCCTTCTCCCATTGGATTCCAATCAAACCCATTCCATACGGCAATACTTCTGACATCTTTTCTTCCTGCAACATTAAAATATCCGCCGGCATAAACGTTATTTCCATCAACTGCAATTGCATCAACTTCATTATTTATTCCTTCTCCCAATGCAGACCAGGAAGTCCCATCCCATTTAGCGATGTGGTTAGCCGCAACTCCTCCAGCTTGAGTAAAAAAGCCTCCTGCATAAAGATCAGTTCCACTAACGGCAAGAGATAAAACCAATTCATTTAATCCTTCACCAAGCGCTGACCAGCTTACCCCATCCCATTTTGCTATGTTATTTACAGGAACACCGCCCGCTATTGAAAAATTTCCAGCGGCATAAACATCATTGCCTATTACAGCAAGTGATGTGACCTGACCATTTACGCCTCCTCCAAGTGACGACCAATTTGTTCCGTTCCATTTTGCAATTCTGTTAACCTGTATGCCACCAGCAAAAGTAAAAAGTCCGCCCACATATACATCATTTCCAATAACAGCAACCGCGTCTACTGTTGTACTCATACCTCCAGACATAGCAAACCATTCTACTGCGGATTGTGATTGGGAAAAATTTGATGAAATAAAGATCAGTGTCAGCAAAATCATTTTTTGTAAAGATTTATACATTGTGCACCTCAGATTAGATTTAATAAATATATTTAGACCGGGGAATAGGTGGATGTATTGTTTAGTGCAAGCTGACAAAAGATCGGGACATGGAAGAAATATGAGGGGAGAATATTTCTATCCTCCCTGACTCTGAGATGATTTTCAAACGATGGATATAAATCAACTACTTCAGTAACAACATTTTTTTTACATAGGAGTTATTTCCCGCTGTAAGCTTGTACAAATAGATACCGCTTGATAAATCGTTTGCATCAAAGATAACCTCATATGCACCCGCAGTTTTTTCTTCGTTAACAAGTGTAACTATTTCATTACCAAGCACATCATACACTTTCAAAATCACATCTGACATTTCACTTTTGACATTTGACGGAATCGTAAATTTAATTTTTGTGGATGGGTTAAAGGGGTTTGGGTAGTTTTGTTCTAAAGTAAAATCATTTACGATATTTTTTTCATCAATACCTGTCGGAGATTGAAATTCATAAGCTCCGATATCATACCCGCTGCCTTGCGGACGGGCAACACCATCTTTATCAGTCAGTACAACTGAATTAACTAACGAAGTTCCTGTGTTTGTCGCCTGTGCATTTTCAAGAAGATGATAATCATTCCCGGTCGGATTTGCGAAAATTAGATTCTCAGCAACAGCAATTTGTGAATTCATATCATATCCCATTGATTGCCATGACGATAAGCTCATGTTGCTGCTGCCGTCATCATCACTTAACCTGTTAACAAGAATATTATAATCACTTGTGAATCCTGTTTTGGATTCATCGTCTATACAAATACTTCCCCTGAAGCTGTGATAGTTAATAAGGATGTTGTTGTATAAAGTATTTCCTATCGAGCCGTTAACAACCAGCACTCCCCATCTGCCGTTTGTTGGCATTATAACAGTGTTATTAAAAATCTTATTGTTCTTTGACGGCTCACCCCCGTCAATCTGGTACATTGCAATGCCTGTTGCAAAATTATTATAGATAATGTTGTTGAAAACTTTTGAGTCCTGCACACCATCCATATTTATTGCTGACCCGCCGCCGAGTCCGTTACCATGAATTATATTACCCGCAACAACTGCGTCACTGATAATGCCGTCATCACCCATAGATATATCCCCGTTCATGTGAATGCCGCACCCGTTGTTGTTAAATGAGTGATTGTTGATTATCACGGGTCTGTCGCCGCTGTTGGATACATAAATTCCATGTTCATCTTCACTGCTTGAACATGAATTATTTTCGATATGCAGATCATCAGCAAAGCCAGAGAAAATTCCCCAGCGATAATTATCTGCACAGACATTATTCTTAATAGTTACATTATCAGAAAGCACAATTCTTATTCCCGCTCTCGGCTGATCGACAACTGTAAAACCATCAATTACAATCCATGAACCGTTTTCGATATTTATTCCATCGGGAGTTGTTGTATTGCGAACATTAATAATTACGTTTTCGCTTTCGGCTTTAAATGTGATTTGGTTTGACTGCGTACCGTCTGTACGGATATCAAAACCGACGTACGTTCCGTTAAAAACAAATACTGAATCTCCAGCGTTTACCTGGTTTGCTGCATATTGAAGTGTTGCAAACGCAGTTGCCGGTGTTAGTCCGTTGTTTGAATTACTACCTGTAGTTGATACATAATATTTTGTTTGCGCATCAGTAAAAGAAATGAAAAGTATATTTACTATTAAAACAGTAATTAAATTTTTCATGTTAACTCCTTAATTTCTGGTTAACCATAATTTCCCGGTTAAGAACAAATCAATTTAAGTACCACCAAGAGAATATCTTTTAATGATTAAACTATCAACCCGGTTCAAAATTTTTTAGTAAGAATTACGCTTTCATGTAAAAAACTCATTTGAAATATTTGCCATTCCTTTTATGTATAAATTCTTTTACTTCAGAATGAATCGGGTTAAATTCCGCATAACAAATTTTTGTTCTAATAGGAGATGTTATGTATAAGAATCTTATCGCTGTTCTTTTAATTATCGCTCTGCCTTTTTTCACTTTAGCACAAAAGCGCGCTTTCACAATTGAAGATCTTTACAAAGTTAAAAATGTAGGAGCCCCTGTCGTTTCTCCATCGGGAAACAAAATCGCTTACACCGTTTCTGAATCTTTCCTATCAACCGGAAAATCCTCAACAAATGTTTATGTGATGAATGCTGATGGCACAGAGCCAGTCAGTATAACATCTAAAACCCCCGGGGGTTATTCACCAATTTGGAACGGTGATGATGAAGTCTATTTTTCAACATCCGGACAGGTTTACAGTTATTCATTCAATACACATAAAACGTTGAAGATTACTGATTTTAATATGGGTGTTTCCGATCCCGTATTATCGAATGATGGAAGATTTATACTGTTCACTTCTGAAATATTTCCTGAGTGCGGAGTTGAAAATGACTGCAATAAAGAACTTGATGAATCAGTATCGACCGGTCCTTTACAGGCTTATGTGACTGATGAACTTTTATTCCGTCACTGGACTGATTACAAAGGAAGTAAAGAATCTGCGCTTATACTTTATGATATTGATGAAGATGAATACCAGCTTATTGCAACGAGTGATGTGCTTTCCGGTATGTATTTACTCGGTGGAAGTGTTAAGTATAATTTTTCTCCTGACAGTAAAGAAATATGTTTTGTTTCATCTCCTGAAAAAAATCTTGCGGCTTCAACAAATGCTGATATGTATATATTCCAGATTGGCGACACAGTTTCAAAAAATATTACTTCGTCAAATAAAGCCTGGGATGGTCATCCTGTGTATTCACCTGATGGAAACTATATTGCTTATAAAATTCAGTTAACACCGGATTATGAAGCTGACCGATACCGTGTCGCAATTTACAATCGTAACACAAATCAAAGCGAAGTACTTACTGAAGCGTTTGATTATACTGTTGATAATCTCACTTGGTCGGATGATTCGCACTCAATTTATTTTAATGCTGATTACCAGGGATATTCTCCGGTTTATAAAGTTGATATCCAGACAAAAAAAGTTGATAAAGTAACTGATGATAAATCGATATTCGGTTTTACTCTTCCCGATGCTGATTCAAAAATGTATGTGATGTACAGAGAAGTTGGAAAGCCGGGAGAAATTTATTCCTTCAACACAAAAGATAAAGTTTATAATCAATTGACATTTTTGAATAAGGAATTTCTCGAAGAGGTTGATGTTCGTCCCGCCGAACAAATGTGGATTAAGGGTGCGGACGGAATTCCTGTTCACGTTTTTATTGTCAAACCTCACAATTTTGATCCGAATAAAAAATATCCTTTGGTGCTTAATGTTCATGGCGGACCGCAATCACAATGGATGGATTCATTCCGTGGTGACTGGCAGGTTTATCCCGGATGCGGTTATGTTGTAGCATTTCCAAATCCACATGGTTCAACTGGATATGGAAGTAAATATACCGAAGCTATTTCGGGAGATTGGGGTGGTAAAGTATATGAAGATGTAATGAAAGTAACTGATGAACTTGAAAAACTGCCTTATGTTGATAAAGACAGGATAGGCGCAATGGGCTGGTCCTACGGCGGCTATATGATGAACTGGCTGCAGGGAAAAACCAAACGCTTCAAATGTCTTGCCTCAATGATGGGAATATTTGATATCGAATCCATGTGGGGAGTGACCGAAGAACTATGGTTTGTTAATTGGGATATGAAAGGACAGCCCTGGAAATCAGAACTTTATAAAAAGTTTTCTCCATCAAATTTTGTTGAAAACTTTTCAACACCAACTCTTATTATAACCGGAGAAAAAGATTACCGTGTTTCATACACACAAAGCATACAATACTTTACAACGCTTAGAACATTGGGAATAGACAGCCGTCTTGTGATATTCAAAAATGACGGACACTGGCCAAGCGGTGTAAAATCAATGCCTTTGTATTACAATGCACATCTTGAGTGGTTCCATAAATATCTTGGCGGTGATCCGGCACCGTATGATTCAAAAGAAATGGTCAAGAATACTGTGTTCAAAGATTAATTAGAAAATTAAATTAGTACCACAAGAATTGGAGGTATAATGGCACGTAACATTATCGGAGTAATCGTCGGTTATCTATCAATGTCTGTTTTTATGTTTATTACATTCACAGGATTATATTTTGCATTGGGTGCTGATGGTGCATTTGAGCCCGGCTCTTATAAGGTATCATCAATATGGATCATCGCCAGCATTTTAATTGGAATTCTTACTGCTTTATTAGGAGGATGGATTGCACATTGATTTCAAAGAACCCAAAGGCTGGATTATTTTTAGCAGGAATTGTTTTGTTATTCGGAATTATTTTCGCTATCCCCGCTCTTAATGTTTCTGATGAAGAAATGAATAAAGTACGGGATGGAAACGTCTCAAATTTTGAGGCTATGCAAAATGCAAAACAACCTCCTTTAATTGCATTGTTAAATCCTTTGATCGGGGCGGCAGGTGTGTTTATTGGTTCAAGATTTAAGAAAAAGCCATGATTTCATAATTCATTCAGAGATTTAAAATAAAAAAGGCGTCTGATCAGGACGCCTTTTTGAATCAAACTAAAAATATCATTAACCTTTCGGTTTAGCTTCGTTAACTACGATATTTCTACCTTTCAATTCTGAATTGTGTAATGCTTTAATTGCATTACCTGCATCCGTGGAATTCCCCATTTCAACAAAACCGAAACCTCTAGATCGTCCGGTCTCGCGGTCTTTAATAACTTTTGCTGAAACAACTTCGCCGTGTTTCTCAAAAGTTGATTGTAAAACAGAGTCATCAACTGACCAGGGGAGTGATCCCACAAATAATTTAGTACTCACTAAAGAACCTCTAAAAATAATTAATAAATAAAAAATCCGGTTAAAACCGGACACCCAAAGCTATCTATTGGCTGAATAATAACCAAATTAATTTTTAGGCTGAAAAACAATTGTTTTTTTAACTATTGATAAATTCAGATAAATTGCACACTGTAATTTGATTAAAAGGTAAATCCGATGGAAATTGATGTAACAACCCCAGCGCTATTATTTCCAGCTATATCTTTACTATTGCTTGCTTATACAAATAGATTTTTAACCCTTGCAACTTTAATCCGCTCCCTTCATAAAAATTACAAATCCGATCCGCACGAAGTTATTCTTGAGCAAATTGCAAATCTTCGTAAGCGGGCACATCTAATTAAACAAATGCAGGCAGTTGGTGTTGCCAGTTTGTTTTTGTGTGTGTTGTGTATGTTTTTATTATTTGCCGGTCAGATAGAGTTTGGAAAGTATATCTTCGGGGTTAGTATTTTGCTGCTTATGTGGTCTCTTGTTTTATCAATGCGTGAAATAGCTATTTCGGTTGATGCTCTTGAATTGCACTTGAGCGATATAGAAAAACCAGCCTCGCAAAAAAGAGAGGCTGGTTCTTAATAGACTAAAACCTTCTTCGGTTTTGACCACCGCCTGAAGATCTTCCACCACCTCCGCCGCTGCCGCCACGATGTCCGCCGCCGCCTCCGCCGCCCGGCCTGCGGTTGTTGTCGCGTTTTGGTCTCGCTTCATTAACGGTGATCTTTTTTCCTTTAACTTCTTTTGTATTTAATTCATTAATTGCTTTTTGTGCTTCTGCAAGTCCAGGCATTTCAACAAACCCAAAACCTTTTGATTGCTGAGTAAATAGATCCCGGATTACTTTTACTTCACGAACCTGCCCAAACTCCGAAAATAATCCCATAAGATCATCTTCGTTAACATCATTGGATAGATTGCCAACGAATATATTCATTTTGACTCCTTAAAAATTTTTGTTTGATAATTTATTCACGCATCACAAAAGGTGATGTGTATATCCTGTAGTTAAAAACGAGAATGTATAATGCGGACTGTCTTCAAATTTTTATGCAGGCATCTGTAAGATATAGTAATTATCAAACAAAACAAATGAATATTTGATGATATCTTTTTAACGATACTATTTACGCAATTCTATTAAATAAAATTATTAGTAAGACAAAACCGGACTCAACCATCTTTCAACTTCATCAACACTCATTCCTTTGCGCCTGTGATAATCGATTACCTGGTCTTTACCTATCTTACCAACATTAAAATATTTTGCATCACGATGGGCAAAGTATAATCCGCTTACACTTGCGGCAGGGTACATTGCCATGCTTTCCGTAAGTTTAATCCCTATATTGTTTTCCACATCAAGTGTAGAAAAAATAATTGGTTTCTCCGTATGATCCGGTTGTGCCGGGTAACCCGGCGCAGGACGAATACCTGTATATTTTTCATGGATCAGATCTTCGTTAGTTAAACTTTCTTCAACTGCATAACCCCAAAGTTCTTTTCTTACTTTTTCATGCATACATTCTGCAAAAGCTTCAGCAAGCCTGTCTGCAATTGATTTAACCAATATGCTTTTATAATCATCGTGATCTTTCTCGAATTGTTTGATGAGCTTTTCTATACCTATTCCGGCAGTCACAGCAAACATTCCTATATAATCTTCAGCTTCAGATTCTTTAGGAGCTATAAAATCTGCCAGCGCATAATTTGGCTGTCCTTCTGTTTTTTGCTGCTGCTGTCTTAAAGTATGTAAGACCTGCTTAACAACCTGTCTCGAATTATCATTATAAATTTCAATATCATCTTCACCTACTGAGTTTGCCGGATAAAGCCCCACTATTCCGTTTGCTGTTAAAAGATTTTCCTTTATTATTTTATCAATAAGTGCATTTGCATCATCAAAAAGTTTTTTTGCTTCATTGCCGTAATCTGAATGATTAAAGATTGCCGGATATTTTCCTTTAAGTTCCCATGTTTGAAAGAATGGTGTCCAGTCAATATAATTTCTCAGTTTAGTAAGTGGAAAATTTCTGAAAGTGCTTATCCCCAATACAGTTGGTCTAATTATTTTTTCCTTTGACCAGTCAATCCTGAATTTGTTGGCTCTTGCGGCTTCGAGCGAAATATAATTTTTTTCAGAGGTTCTTTTTGAGTGATCGTCTCTTACCCTCTGATACTCTAGCGCGACTGAGTTAAGAAAATTATTTCTGTCTGTTTCATTCTCACTTAAAAGATTACTTACAACCGGAACACTTCTGGATGCATCCAGCACATGAATAACCGGATTATCATAGTGCGGCGCTATCTTTACTGCCGTATGTACTCGTGATGTTGTTGCCCCGCCGATCAACAGCGGAAGTTTCATTCCGCGTCTTTGCATTTCTTTTGCAACGTGAACCATTTCCTCCAATGATGGTGTGATCAACCCGCTCAAACCTATAACATCAACTTTTTCATCTATCGCTGCCTGGAGAATTTTGTCTGAATGAACCATAACTCCAAGATCAATTACTTTGTAGTTGTTGCAACCAAGCACAACCCCGACAATATTTTTTCCTATATCATGGACGTCTCCTTTGACGGTTGCCAGAAGTACTTTCCCCTGTTCCTTTGAGTTCTGGTTTAGTTCTTTTTCCGCTTCTATAAAAGGAATAAGATAAGCGACTGCTTTCTTCATGACTCTTGCGCTTTTAACTACCTGAGGAAGAAACATTTTTCCTGAACCAAAAAGATCTCCAACTATATTCATTCCGTCCATTAACGGTTGTTCAATAACTTCAATGGGTCTTGAGAATTTTTGCCGGGCTTCTTCAACATCAATCTCGATATAATCAACAATACCTTTTACTAATGCATGCTTTAATCGTTCTTCAACGGAATTGTTTCTCCAATCCTTTTCCTGGATTTCAGTTTTATCTTTTTGTTTTATTGTTTCCGCAAATGAAATAAGCTGTTCTGTAGCATCTGCACGTCGGTTCAACAATACGTCTTCAACTTTTTCAAGAAGCTCTTTGGGGATTTCTTCATACACTTCAAGCTGTCCTGCATTAACTATGCCCAGATCCATTCCGGCTTTTATTGCGTGATAAAGAAATGCTGAGTGCATTGCTTCTCTAACAACATCATTCCCGCGAAATGAAAACGAAACATTGCTAACACCGCCGCTTACTTTTGAGTATGGTAAATTCTGTTTTATCCATAACGCCGCCTCTATATAATCGACAGCATAGTTGTTATGTTCTTCAATCCCGGTAGCAACTGTAAGAATATTCGGATCGAAAATTATATCCTGTGGAGAGAAGCCGACTTCTTCGGTTAATATCTGGTATGCACGTTCACAAATCCTTATTCGTCTTTCAAATGAATCTGCCTGTCCCTTTTCATCAAATGCCATTACAATTACAGCCGCACCATAACTTAAAACTTTCCGGGCATGTTCTTTAAAAACTTGTTCGCCTTCTTTAAGGCTTATTGAATTAACAATCCCTTTTCCCTGCAGACACTTTAGACCGGCTTCGATAACTGACCATTTTGACGAATCAATCATAACAGGAAGTTTAGCGATGTCCGGTTCTGCAGCCATCATATTAAGAAACTTTGTCATCACTTCTTCTGAATCAAGCATTCCTTCATCAACATTTACATCAAGAATTTGCGCACCGCCTTCCACCTGATCGCGGGCAACAGTCAGGGCTTCTTCATATTTACCTTCTTTGATGAGCCGTGCGAATTTTTTTGAACCCGTGACGTTTGTACGTTCCCCAATGTTAATAAAGTTTGATTCAGGATAAACTATAACCGGTTCCATTCCGCTCAGGCTAAGTAATTTTTTTTCTCCGGGAATTTTTCGCGGATTATAATCTTTAATAATCTCTGCAATTTCTTTTATATGATCAGGAGTTGTTCCGCAGCATCCACCAACAATATTAATAAATCCGCTTTCTGCAAATTCTTTTAACGTTGATGCCATAGTCGCCGGTGTTTCATCATATTGGCCCATCTCGTTTGGCAATCCTGCATTTGGATAAACAGAGAGATTTACACTTGCAATGTTTGAAAGGTCCTCAACAAAAGGACGCATTTGTTTTGCCCCAAGTGCACAGTTCAATCCTACCGTTAACAGATTTTTTGTATGTGCTATTGAAATCCAGAATGCTTCAACCGTTTGACCGGAAAGAGTTCTTCCGCTCTGGTCAACAATAGTACCCGAAACCATGATGGGTATCTGAATTTTTTTCTCTTTCAGTAATTTGTCGATTCCAAACAACGCTGCTTTTGCATTTAATGTATCGTAAACCGTTTCAACGAGGAGTATATCAACTCCCCCGTCAATTAATCCGCGCGCCTGTTCATAGTAAACTGAACTTAATTCATCAAAAGTAATTGCACGGTAACCAGGATCATTAACGTTTGGAGAAAGCGATAACATTTTGTTTGTAGGACCTAAAGCTCCGGCAACAAATCTTGGTTTGGATTGATTGAGTTGAGTGAATTCATCTGCCGCTTCTTTTGCCAGCCTTGCAGATGCGACATTCATATCGTAAACAAAATTTGCTGTATTATAATCTGCCTGAGAGACTGCGTTAGCATTAAAAGTGTTCGTTTCGACAATATCCGCACCTGCCTGAAAATATTTTTTATGAATTGTCTTTATAACATCCGGCTGTGTAAGACTTAATAGATCGTTGTTTCCTTGTAAATCTTTTTTATGATTTTTGAATAATTCACCGCGGAAGTCTTTTTCAGATAATTTATAACGCTGGATCATCGTTCCCATTGCGCCATCAATTATTAAGATTCTTTCCTGTAAAATCTGCTTTAGTTGTTCCAGTGTAGTTGCCATTGTTTCTGCTTTAAGATCCTTCTTTCAAATTAAACTATTAAAAATTGCTTGTGAGTTCATCGATTGTCTGTCTTTGAAAACCTTTTGAAATATAAGTAAATTGCTTTCGATTATAAAACTAACTTGAATACCTAAGGATTTATATGATAGTTGTAACAGGCGGTGCGGGATTTATAGGAAGTGCAATTGTATGGCGGCTCAATTCACTCGGAGAAGAAAATATAATAATAGTTGATGAGCTTGGTAAAGATGAAAAGTGGAAAAACCTTCTTGGTTTAAATTTTCATGATTTCATAAACAAAAATGAGTTCATTGAAAAGATTAATTCAGGTTTAGACTTTAAGATTGAATCAATAATTCATATGGGTGCAAACTCATCAACAACCGAAAAAGATGCAGATCACCTGATGAAGAATAATTATGAATACACAAAAACACTGGCAGAGTATTCATTAAAAAATAATATAAGATTTATTTATGCATCATCAGCAGCAACGTATGGTGATGGTTTTCTTGGTTTTGATGATGTTGAATCTGCATTTCACTCGCTTCGTCCTCTGAATATGTACGGCTACTCAAAAAGTCTTTTTGATTTATGGTCGATCAGAACCGGCGCAGTAAAGAATATTGTCGGAATAAAATATTTTAATGTTTACGGACCGAATGAATATCATAAAGGAGATATGAGAAGCGTAGTTCACAAAGCTTTTGAACAGATACGCGATACCGGAAAAGTAAAACTGTTCAAATCAAAAAACCCTTCTTACAAAGACGGCGAACAAATGAGAGATTTTGTTTATATAAAAGATGCTGTTGATATGACTTTGTTTTTTCTTGATAAGAAAAACATTAGCGGGATTTATAATGTTGGTGCCGGAAAAGCCAGAACGTGGAACGATCTTGTAAACTCAATTTTTAAAGCTCTCGGTAAACAAATAAAAATAGAGTATATAGAGCTGCCCGATCATCTTGCTGATAAATACCAGTATTTTACCGAAGCCAATTTAGAAAAGATTAAAAAAGTGGGATATAACAAACCACTCACTCCTCTTGAAGACGGAGTGAATGATTACGTTAAAAACTATCTGTTAAAAAAGATTTATCTCGGTATGTAAAGTCCCCTGCATAACCCGAGCCGTGAATTAGAACACGAGGTTAATAAAAATCAGTTGTAAGGGGCTTCTTCGTCATCGTCAAAGAGATCATCTTCGTCTTCATCGAAGTCGAGATCTTCTTCAAAAATTTCTTCATCGTCAACCGCTTCTTCATCTTCAAAATCATCTTCTTCAAATTCGTCCTCGTCTTCATCATCATCAAAATCATCATCGTCATCATCAGAAGACGCAAGATAAAGTTTTAGCGTGTCTATATCTTCGTTGCCTGTTACCGGAATTCCGAGCTCAAGACATTCTTCCATTAATTCTTCTCTGGATTTAACAACATCTTCAGCCGAAACTTTTTTTGTCGGTGTCATTATAAGAATTCTCCTTTGTTGTATAAAATAAAATTCCTGCTTTTACCATACGGTTTTTAGCCGCTCTTGATTAATTACAAAAATCACTCAACTAAATATTTCTAAAAATAATTTAATTGCAAAATATTTTTTATAGGTATATTTGATAAAAACTAATAAGAAAGATTAAGTTTTTATTAACTCTGATAAAAATTAGTCCTGCGCTTATTTATTGTCAATACATTTGTTTTTAAACAGTTTAATTTATTATGAAACTTGCAACACTCTGCTACGTCATCGACAAAAAACAAAATAAAACATTAATGATCCACCGGGTAAAAAAAGAAAATGATTATCACCAAGGCAAGTGGAACGGGCTTGGAGGGAAACTTGAAAAAACTGAAAGCCCGGAGGATTGCGTAATACGCGAAGTAAAAGAAGAATCCGGGTTAACCATAACAGCGCCGAGAATGCATGGGTTCATTACTTTCCCTTTATTCGACGGTAAGCATGACTGGTATGTTTTTATTTTCACAGCAGAAAATTTTTCGGGTAAATTAATTGATTCGTCGGAGGGTAACCTCGAGTGGATACCGAACAGCAAGGTTACTTCGCTTAATCTATGGGACGGCGATAAAATTTTTCTGGAATGGCTTTACCAGGATAAATTCTTCAGCGCAAAGTTTAATTATGACAACGGCAAATATTTAAGCCACGAAGTAAGTTTTTATTAAAGCTGCTATTAAAATCTCCTCAAACTTTCGGACTGGTTTGTTGAATAAATGAACAGTCGTTTGTTTCCTTTTTTTCCGGCTTTTATTCTTCATCAATACTTTTATAAGTTTGTAATAGAAATTCTGATTCTTGTTAAAACAATTATTATTGATTTTAATTTCAACTATATTTTTTGCCGGTGCTGCCGGTTATTAATTCTGAAAAGAAAATTTTTTAGAAACTAAATAATCAATCAGGGTGAATAAATAAAAAACGGATGGGTATCATGAAAAATTTAACTTTGGTTCTAGTTCTCATCTTTTCGTTAGGAGTAAGTCAGATCACACAAGCCCAGTTCTTTGAAAAGCTAAAGAAAAAAACTGAGCAAAAAATAAAAAGCGAAGGGGAAAAGAGAGTAGAAAAGAAAATTGATGAAGGGGTAAATAAGGGATACGATGGAATTGAAGAAGGCATTAAAAATGCGGGTGAAGAATCTAATGATTCAGAGCAGGATTCTACCACCGAAACCACAAAGACCAATGAAACAAAAGTAAAAAACAATTCCGGTAATGAAACCTCGTCAGGGCAAAACGAAAATGAAGTTCCGTTTTCCAGTTCAACTAAATATGATTTTATTCCCGGTGATAAAGTAATATTATATGATGATTCAGCCAGGATGCTGTTGGTGATTTTCCTGCTTTATGGACAACAAACTCCGCTGGTGAAATAAATAACATCAGCATTGCCCCGGGTAAATGGTTTAACCTTAACAGCACTGACGGAAATTATTTTTTATTGAATGAAATAGATTTTCCCAAAAATTTTATTATCGAATTTGATATCGTACCCAAAAAAACCGGCGGAAGAATTGCTGCAGGACTTTTGCTTTATGGTGAAAATAAGTATAAAGAAATGGACAATGGTCCTCAGCCCGGCAATGGCGGAATTATGATTTCAATTGAAAAAGGAAACTGGAATACTTGGGGATATAAAAGTGGGGGCAACGAAAACATAACGGGTAAATCTGATATTAATCCTGTTACACCTGAAAAAGTAAATCACGTAATTGTTTGGGTTCAGGGAAGGAGACTAAGGATTTATCATCAACAGACTAAAGTGCTGGATATGCCGACAAATATTTATGACGGAGTGAAACTCAGCAGACTCTGCTTCAGATTAAGCCGTGGTGCTTCAGCCGGATCCTACATATCTAACCTGCGGATCACTAACGCTTCACCCGATATGCGCAGCAAATTACTAACTGAAGGTAAACTTATCAGCTATGGAATTTATTTCGATATAAATAAAGACGTTGTAAAATCAGAATCATTTGGAACTATTAAAGAGATAGCAAATGTTTTAAACGAAAATGCTGGTGTTAGAATAAAAATTGTCGGACATACGGATTCGGATGGTGATGATAAATCGAATTTGGATTTATCACAACGCAGGGCTGCTGCGGTTAAAAACATCCTTGTAAAAGAATTTGGAATAGACGATTCAAGAATTGAAACAGATGGAAAAGGCGAGGGTGAACCGATAGCAAAAAATGACAGTGCTGTTAACAAAGCGCTTAACCGAAGAGTTGAGTTTCTAAAATTATAATCGTTTATTACTAAAAAAATATTCGGAGAGATAAATAAGGAAGTATGAGTACACTTAAGGATGATGTAGCTGAATCACTCGGAGGTAAACGAGAAATACTTCCTTATCTCCCCGAACTGCTTGCTGATCTTGAAGAACTTGGCGGTTCATCAGAATTAATGGTTGAACTGATCAGACAACTTAATCTTAACTTTAATTCAGAAACGACATGTCTTGATCTTGGCTGCGGCAAGGGTTTGATCTCAATTAATATCGCAAAACAATTCGGGATAAAAGTACATGGCATTGATGGCTTACTACCGTTTATTAAACATGCAAGAGAAAGCGCTGCAAAACTTGAGCAATCACATTTATGCACTTTTGAACATGCTGATATAAAATATAAAATCGCCGGACTGAAAGATTATGATATCGTGATTTTATCTGCGGTAGGGCATTTGTGGGGAGATTTTCACAACACATTATCAGCGCTAAAAGACTGTACGAAAGAAAATGGCATCATTATAATTGACGACGGTTATACTTTAGATGATGAAGGCAATGAACATTTATATCAATCCAGGAAAAATGCTATACGGGATATTTCGGATTGTGATCTTGAAATCATTTCCGAAGAAGTTATTAGTGATGAAGAAATAAAACAGACCAACGAATCTAATACACGCCTGATCACACAAAGAGCAGAAGAACTTAAAAAGAAACATCCTGAAAAATCAAAATTGTTTGACGAATACATAAATCGTCAGCAGACGGAAACACAATTATTCGGCACAAAAATAAAATGTGTGGTTTGGGTTCTGAAAAAGAAGAAATAAAATACTAATGGGCGAATGACAGAATTAGATTACCTCATAGAAATTCAATACGGGTTGGAACGGCAGGGTCCCGGAGATAATGATTCCACAATACTTGCGCTAAGCTGTTTAAAAAATTTGCCTGAAGAAATCACGATTCTTGATATTGGCTGTGGACCGGGTATGCAAACTATAACTCTCGCTAAAAATATTAATGCTAAAATAACCGCGCTTGATTTTTACGAAACCTTTTTGAATCAGCTTACAGAAAACATTAAAAATGAAAATCTTGAGGACAAGATATCAACACTTCACAAATCAATGTTTGAAATGGACTTCCCCGATGAAAGTTTTGATGTTATCTGGTCTGAAGGGGCAATTTATATTTACGGTTTCGAAAAAGCTCTGAAAGACTGGAACCGGTTTATCAAACCGAATGGTTATATGGTTTGCTCACATATAAGCTGGTTCAAAAAAAATCCGCCCCAAGAAATTATCGATTACTGGAAAAGTATGTATGAGGATATACAGCAGATTGAAATCAATCTTGCAACTGCGAAAGAATGTGGTTATGAGATAGTCAACTATTTTAATCTTCCTGATGAAAGCTGGTGGAATGATTATTATTCACCTTTGTTTGAACGATTGCCGGAATTCAAATCTAAATATTCAAATAACAAAATCGCCTTAAAAGTCATTGATGAAATTGAATCCGAAATAGAAATGTTCAAAAAATATTCTGAGTATTACGGATATGTTTTTTATATACTCAAAAAGAATCAGTTATGATTCGTTCAGAAAAATTTTCCGAATCAGACTTTGACCGGTTGATTTCCTGGATTCACTCTGAAGAAGAACTAATACAATTTTCAGGTCTTATTTTTACATACCCGCTAACTCATTCTCAGCTTTTAAAATATTTATCCGATGAAAAAAGAAATTCATTTAAAGTGATTGATTCAACCCGCGGTTCTGTGCTGGGTCATGCTGAGATTTATTACAAAGATGTTCATTCAGCAAAGTTGTGCAGAATTTTAATCGGTGAAAAATCTTTCCGCGGGAATGGATTGGGAACAAAATTATTAAATCAACTCATAAGTATGATTCGGATGAATAATCAAATTAAACTTATAGAACTCAATGTATATGAGCATAATTTCTCGGCGATCAGATGTTATGAAAAATGCGGATTCAAAATAAATCCTGAAATCTCTAATGAAATATTAGTTAATGGAAATGTCTGGAAATCAATAAATATGATTTATAAACCATAACCTTAAAGTTACTCGTTCATTGTCCGATCCGTTTTTCATTCCCCCTTCAAAATCTTTTTATTATCTTTCCGGCAAAATTTTTGCAAAATCTTTTAACAAAAAAGGATTCATTATGAACAGAAAATTCATTCTAACAATGATGATCGTCTTTGGTTTGATGGCAAATGACGTATTCTATGCTTGTACAAATTTTATTGTTACCAAAGGCGCAAGCACTGATGGATCTGTTATGATAACTTACTCCGCAGATTCGTTTAATATGTATGGCGAACTTTATCATTTTCCGGCAGCAATGTATCCCGCCGGCGCCATGCTTGATATTTACGAATGGGATACAGGAAAATTTCTTGGCAGGATTAAACAGGCATTGCAGACCTACAATGTTGTTGGCAACATTAATGAATTCCAGGTCTCAATAGGTGAAACAACTTACGGCGGACGTGAAGAACTTGTAAACCCGCAGGGAATTTTAGATTACGGGAGTTTGATATACATTGCTCTTCAGAGAGCAAAGACTGCAAAAGAAGCAATAAAAATTATGACCGACCTTGTTGCAGAATATGGCTACTGCAGTTCCGGGGAATCTTTTTCTATCGCTGACCCAAATGAAGCATGGATACTTGAAATGATTGGCAAAGGCGAAGGAAACAAAGGAGCTGTTTGGGTTGCGATAAGAATTCCCGATGGTTATGTAAGTGGTCATGCAAACCAGGCAAGAATTACAACCTTCCCGCTTGATGATCCGGATAATTGTCTTTACGCTCCTGATGTAATTTCATTCGCAAAAGAAAAAGGTTACTTCAGCGGAAACGATAAGGACTTTGATTTTTCTGCCGCGTATGCCCCATTGGATTTTGGCGGAATAAGATTTTGTGATGCAAGAGTATGGTCGTTGTTCAGAAGAGTAAATGGAGATATGGATAAATATCTATCATATATAAATGGCGAGTCGTCCGAACGAATGCCTTTATACATTAAACCGGATAAAAAAATTTCTGTTCAGGATGTGATGTTTCTTATGCGGGACCATTATGAAGGAACCGAGCTTGATATGACCAAAGGTGTAGCTGCCGGTCCTTATGGAATGCCTTACAGATGGCGACCTTTAACATGGAAATATAATGAAGAGGAATATTTTAATGAGCGTCCTATCTCAACACCGCAAACAGGATTTTCATTTGTGGCTCAATCCCGTTCACATCTTCCAAATGAAGTCGGCGGAATTTTATGGTTCGGAGTTGATGACACTTACTTCACAGTTTATGCGCCAATGTACTGTTCAATGACTAAAGTTCCTTATAACTATAAAAAGGGATTGGGATCGCTTGCTAATTTCACATGGGATTCTGCATTCTGGGTGTTTAACTTTGTCTCTAACTTTGCTTATCCGCGTTATTCAATTGTGATTAATGATGTTCAAAGAGTTCAGAATGAACTTGAAGGTTCGTTCCTTGCACAACAGGAGACTATTGAAAAAACAGCTTTATCTCTTTTAAAAAATTCTAAAGGAGAAGCGGTATCTTTTCTTACAGATTATTCAATTTCACTCGGCGACCGGACGTATGAAACCTGGAAAAAACTCGGCGAACAGCTTCTGCTGAAATACATGGATGGTGTTGTTAAAAATGAATTTCACAATCCAAAGAATGTCGGTTACCCGGATGAATTCAAAAAATTAATAGTTGCGGAGAACGGACCTTATCTTAAAATGCGCGATGTAAAAAAAGATATGAGCTCATCTTATGACGAAACAATTAAAAAAGCAGATATGCTTCTTGCAGATAAAAAATACTCTGATGCTAAATCCATGTACGAAAAAGCTTTAAGTATGAAGCCGGGAGAAGTTTATCCAAAATCAAAAATTGAAAAGATAAACGTATTTCTTAGTTCGATAGAAGAAATGCATAAAGCTAATTTTGTAAACTGATTTTAATTCGACTTAACTTTAAAGCCTGCGGTATTAATCGCAGGCTTTTTAGTTTTATACAGATTTGATTAACAAGATGTTTTCATTTAGGTTTTAAATGAAAATATTATTTCATTATTGAAATCTTGAAAAGAAAAATATATGCAGACCATACTCGGCTCAACAGGAACCATAGGCAATGAACTTGCGAAAGCATTACCTGCTTATACGAATCAAATAAGATTAGTAAGCCGTAATCCTCACAAAATAAACTCAACAGATGAAATTGTTCAGGCGGATTTGTTAGACATTAATCAAACTCTGAATGCAGTTAAAGGTTCTGAAGTAGTTTACCTCACAGTCGGATTAAAGTATGACATTTCTGTTTGGCAGACTCAATGGCCCACTATTATTAACAATGTTATAAGTGCCTGTAAACAGTATAAATCAAAATTAGTTTTTTTTGATAATGTTTACTCTTATGGTAAAGTTGATGGATGGATGCGGGAAGATACACCAATCAATCCCTGCAGCAAAAAAGGAGAAGCGCGATCAAAAATCTGTCAGACAATTTTAAATGAAGTTGATAAAGGAAGCATTAAAGCAATCATTGTCCGCGCGGCAGATTTTTACGGGCCGAATACTCCGTTAAGTTTTATTACTGTTGTAGTTTTTCAAAAACTTGCTGCGGGTAAAAAGGCAATGTGGATGGGAAATGATAACGTTAAACACTCTTTCACTTACACTCCTGATGCGGGAAAAGCCACAGCATTGCTCGGCAACACCGACAAAGCTTATAACCAGGTCTGGCATCTACCGACAGATAAAAATGTTTTAACAGCAAAACAAATGATTGAAAAGATAGCCGCTGAGTTTAATGTTAAACCATCTTATACTGTTCTAAAAAAGTGGATGGTTCAGGCGGTTGGATTGTTTAACCCGATTGTGAAAGAAAGCGTTGAGATGTTATATCAGAACGAATATGACTATCTTTTCGACAGCAGCAAGTTTGAAAAAGCATTTAACTTTACTCCAACTTCTTATGATGAAGGAATAAAAACAACTGTCGAATACTACAAAAAATAATTGTGCACTGGTAGCCGCAACCTTCAGGTTGCGAAGAGTTACCAGTTCGCGACTAACATGTTTTTTATATAATGGTGATAATGTGGCTAAAGCCAATTCTATAGCTGAGCATTATCCCGTTCACTAAAGTGAACGGAAATTAAAAAACAGAAAATTTATATTACCGTCAGCTTTAGCTGACGGAAAAAATCAAAAAACCGATTGGCTTTAGCCACATAAAGTTATTTGCATAAAATCATGAATTAATTAAACAGACTTAAAAACATGAAAATACTTTATTCAATAATTCTTTCCGCAACTTTAATCGGAGCTGCAATTTCTCAAACAAAACTAATCAACTACGTTAACCCGATGATCGGGACGGATGATATGGGACATACATATCCCGGTGCTACCGTTCCGTTTGGAATGGTACAGCTTAGTCCGGAAACGGATACTATTCCTTATTCACTCGGACAAGGTTACAATAAAGATGTTTACCGTTATTGCGCAGGCTATCAATATAAAGACAATACAATAGTCGGATTCAGTCATACTCATTTTTCCGGCACAGGTCATTCCGATCTTGGTGATTTTTTAATCATGCCAACAACAGGTGAATTGAAATTAAATCCTGGAACAAAAGACAATCCTGACTCGGGATACCGAAGCAGGTTTTCACACGACAAAGAAAAAAGCTCTCCGGGATATTATTCTGTTTATCTCGATGATTATAAAGTCAAAACAGAACTAACCACAAGTACTCGTGTCGGATTTCATAAATACACTTTTGATGAATCTTCTTCAGCAAATATTATACTTGATATGATTTCAGGCATTTATGATTACGATGGAAAAGTTGTTTGGTCAAGCATTCGTGTAGAGAATGATACCCTCATTACCGGTTACAGGCAAACACGCGGCTGGGCGCGGACAAAATATCTTTACTTCGCGATGACTTTTTCCAAACCCATAAAAAAATACGGATATAAGAATGATGAGCAAATAATTTATAACGGCTTCTATAGAAAATTTAATGAAACAGAAAACTTTCCTGAGATGGCTGGGAAAAAAGTTCGTGCATATTTTAATTTTGATATGAACAAAGATGAATCACTTCAAATAAAATTTGCTTTATCTTCTGTGAGCACTGAAGGTGCATTAAAAAATTTATCTGCTGAAATCCCTCACTGGAATTTTGATCAGACAAAATCCGAAGCGGAACAAATGTGGGAAAATGAATTAAGTAAAATCAAAGTTGAAACCACCGAAGAGAAGAAAACAATTTTCTATACTGCGCTCTATCATTCGTTTTTAGGTCCGACAGTTTATATGGATGTTGACGGCTATTACCGCGGGCTTGATCAGAATATTCATAAAGCAGAAAACTTTACAAACTATACAACCTTTTCATTGTGGGATACTTACCGCGCGCTTCACCCTTTGTTTACAATTGTTCAGCAGCAGCGAACGGGTGATATGATAAACTCAATGCTTGCACATCAGCAGCAGAGTGTTCATAAAATACTTCCTGTATGGTCGCATCACGCAAATGAAAACTGGTGTATGATCGGTTATCATTCCGTCCCTGTAATTGTTGATGCTTATATGAAAGGAATAAAAAGCTTCAATCTTAATGATGCGTTGAGTGCCTGTGTTATGAGCGCAACTTACGGCAAGTATGATGGCATTGATTCTTATATGGATTACGGTTTCGTTCCGATGGATCTTAATTCAAATGCGGCATCAAAAACACTTGAGTATTCTTATGATGACTGGACGATATATAAACTTGCGGATATTGCAGGTAATGATCACATCAAAGATGTGTTTAAGAAAAGAGCAAACTCGTTCAGTCAATTGTTTGATAAGGAAATAAAATTCATTCGTCCTAAAAATTCTGATGGAACATGGTTTTCACCATTTGATCCGATGAGTACGGAGCGTCAGGGATTCATCGAAGGAAATTCCTGGAACTACTCGTTATATGTTCCGCACGATGTTAATGGATTAATTAATCTTTACGGCGGAAACAATAATTTTATTTCACATCTTGATTCACTTTTTAATATGGGTTTTGATGAAGAACATTTTCAACATTCCGAAGATATAAGCGCCGCCGGAATTCTTGGCGGTTACGTTCACGGTAATGAACCAAGCCATCACGTTCCTTATCTATACAACTATGCCGGGGCTCCATGGAAGACACAGGAAAAAGTAAATGAAATCACAAATCATTTTTACCGCAACGCGGTTGATGGACTTTGTGGCAACGATGATTGCGGACAAATGTCAGCCTGGTATATTTTCAGTGTGATGGGATTTTACCCTGTCTGTCCTGGTTCTAATGAATATGTGATTGGAACACCCGGATTAAATAAAGCAAACATAAATCTTGAGAATGGAAAATCATTCAACATAAAAGCAAACAATCTAAGTGAAAAAAATATTTATATTCAAAGAATCACTTTGAACGGGGAAAAGTATGAAAAACTTTTTATCCGTCATGAAGATATCATGAACGGCGGTGAATTAATTTTTGAAATGGGTTCCGCTCCAAACAAAGAACTTGGACAATCAATAGATTCGTTACCATATTCATTGAGCGGCGATAAATAATTTAATCCTCAAATTAAAAGAGAGTTTTATGAACAGACTATTAAGTATAAAAGGCAAGAACGATATTCCCGCAGAATATCAAAACACACCGATTGGACTATTGCTTGAGTATCACAATCTTGACAAAGAATATGATGTTTACTCAAACGCAAAACTTTTAATCGGGATGTGTATGGATAACCGCAAACATCTTCACATACCTGAGAACTTTGCGTTTATAATCCGATCAGGCGGCGCTAATCTTCGTTACAGTGAGTTTAAAGTTTCTTATGCCATTTCGGTTGGTGATGTTCAGCACATAGCATTGATCGGGCATAATAACTGCGGAATGGTAAATCTTGTTCATAGAAAAGAACTGTTCATAAAAGGATTAAGCGAACGAGCTGGCTGGACCAAAGAACAGGCGGAAGAACACTTCAACCAGTATGCGCCGATGTTTGAGATAGGAAATGAAATTGATTTTGTGTTGAGCGAAACAATAAGGCTTCGTATGCGTTATCCCAAAATTAAAGTTGCTCCGATGCTTTACCTTGTGGAGGATAATAAGTTATATATGATTAAGGAATAAAACGAACCGTTATTATTCTGAAGATTCAGGAAGTGTGTCCCACAAAGAAATAATATTAAAGCGTGGTTCGTTTTGCACAGATGAAGAACTGAATATAATTTCTTTCTTCTCCCCGGGAATCAGATCAAAGAAGTTGTCAGAGAATTTTCCCCCATCATCTGTCTCTATATAAACATTTTTAGCCAGCACATTTGTTGTTAAAGTAATTTTTAATCCGTCTGCAATTTGTTCGCTGGTTAACACAATGTCCGGTTTAGATAACTTCATTTCTTTGGGCTTTACAAAAAAGAAATTTTTCTCAGTCATAACTTCATTACCCGAAATCAATTTAATATTTAGCAACGAATTATTCCGTTCAATACTATTTAATGCTTTCAGGTTTAATTCTTTGTAATTGTACGAACTGTTTTCTTTCACATTGATCTCAGTTTCTTCAGAATATATTTCGTTGCCATTAAAATCTTTGCTGGTAATCAGAAGCTTAGCTATGATGCTTTTGAGCCTGTCATTAATTACAAATATTTTTAAAACATCTTGCTCTTCTTCTACCGAAATCATTACCAGGCTGAAATACCTTTTGGCAAAATAATGAAGTGCCTTCCATCTTCCTTCGTTGTCAATACCCGACCAGGAAATAACGGGCCAGCAGTCATTAAGCTGCCAGTACATTGAGCCCATACAATAAGGCATCGCTCTGCGATGCGCTTCAATTCCTTTCGCTATTCCTTCCGCCTGCAATAGCTGGCTTACATAAATAAACTTTGAAAGATCTGACGGAATATGATAGTCTCGCTTCATATAAGTTTTAATCAGTTCATTTCCTCTTTTATGTTTCTGATGAGAGTGCAAAACAGGTGACTCAAAACGAAGATCTTCTTCTTTAAAATATTTTTTAAGTGTTGCTAAAGAAGGATAAGATTGAAATCCGAACTCGCTCATAAATCGCGGAACTTTTTGTTCATACATCTCAAATGGTTCTGCATCATGCCATACGCCCCAGTAATGTGAATCGCCTTCATACTGACTTTTAGGATTTCCTCTTCCATACTTTGGTGAGGATTCCCAATAAGGAATATCCGGTGAAAATTTTTCAACTAATTCAGGAAGTGTTTGTTGAAATATTTTATTGTAATCATCACTCATTTTTTTCTGTTGTTCTGGAGTGAAGTTATTTTTCCATCCCCAGTTTGCCCAGCCTTCAGCAATTTCATTATTGCCGCACCACAATGCCAGCGAAGGATGATTGCGCAAACGCTTTATTTGTTCTTCTGCTTCGACATGAATATTATTTAACATTGACGAATCGGCAGGATACATACCGTTGGCAAACATAAAATCCTGCCAGACAAGAATTCCTTTTTCATCGCACAGATCATAAAACAAATCGTCTTCATAAATCCCGCCGCCCCATACTCGAATCATATTCATGTTTGCTTCAGCAGCATCATTTATAAGCTGATGATATTTATTTGTATCAATACCAGCGCCTATCATTTGAAGAGGAATGTAATTGGCGCCTTTCATAAAAACGGGAACGCCGTTCAGTTTAAAGAAGAAAGATGATCCCAATGAATCAGGTTGCTGTACAAGTTCGATTGTTCTTAATCCAATTTTCTTTTCGATTGCCTGCACACCATATTTTTCATGCTTCATCGAACAAATAATTTTATGTAAATGCCGCTCACCTAATCCATTTGTCCACCAAAGTTCAGGATCATCAATTGAAAATTTTAATTCGATGACTTGATAATCGGGATTAAGTTTTACTTTTTGTTCAACATCATTGACAGAAAGAATCACTTCATCATATTCTGAAGAATTAATTTCAAACTTTGCCGTTAACCATGCTTTTTCTTTAGACAATGAATCCTGAACAATGAAAACGTCTTTTAGTTCGGGTCCATTCCAGGAAACTAATTTTACATCTTTCCATATTCCTGAAGTGACGAGCCGGGGAGCCCAATCCCAGCCGTAAACGTATTGTGCTTTACGAGTAAATATTCTTGAATCATCGGGCGGTTGAAAACCATGATTTTTAACTTTTTGTTTTTCGATTTTAAATGGTGAGAAGATGATCAGCTTTAAATCATTGTCTTTCTCTTTCAGAATATCTTTTACATTCACACGCCATTTTCTGAACTGGTTATCTGTAAAAAGAATTTTTTTGTCGTTAAGAAATACGTCTGCATAAGTATCAATTCCGTCAAAGATTAACTCAACGTTTTCATATGACAAAATAGTCGAATCAACATCAAACACATTTTTATAAATCCAGTTTTTCTCAGCAACCCATTGAACTTTTTTTTCGTTGTCGCTGAAATATGGATGCTCAACAAAACCATTCTTGAAAAGGTCGAGATGAATTTCATTTGGAATATTGGCAGTAAAAGAAACCGAATCATCATCAGATGAAACTTTCCAGCCTTCGTTTATTTTAATTTCCGATATTGACGATTTAAACATTGTTCCGCACGATGTTAGATTAAACAAAACAAAAAACGTGATAAAAAGTTTTATCAAACTATTTATTTGATAGAATTTCACAGCTGATTTTCCAGGAAATCATTTATAGCGAAATTCACTTTCTCCGGTTGTTCTACCGGCGACATGTGACCTGAATCATTTATCATAACAAATGATGAACTAGGTATTTTATCCGACATTGATTTCATTACTGAGGGCGGTGTTAAAGCATCGTGTTCACCGCAAATTACTAACGAAGGAATTTTTATTTTTTCTAAGTAATCAGTTGTATCGGTTCTGCTAAGCATTGCAAGCTGGCAGCCTTTAACGCCTACCGGATTAAACGCAGATGATCTTTGAATTATTTTTTCAAATTCATCTTTTTTATTCTTTTTGAATTCATCTCCAAAACAAGTTGATATAAAATCTTTTGCATATCCTTCGAGACCTTCTTCCGAAACTCTTTTAATAGCACCGGAGCGTTTTAATTTTCCGGCATTATCATCAGCTTCCGATCTTGTGTCACATAAAATTACAGCAGAAAACTTTTCTTCAAATCTTACAAGCGCTCGCAATGAAATATATCCGCCCATTGAAAGCCCGCACAAAACAGGTTTGTCTAATTTCAATTCGGTAATGATTACTTCAAGATCATCAACAAACATTTCCATTGTAAACTGCCCGTTGCCAGCGGCAGAGTGACCAAGCCCGCGGATATCATAAGTAATACAAAAATATTTTTGTTTGAAAAATTCAACCTGTTTGTCCCACATTGAATGATCGTAAGGAAAACCATGAACAAAAATTATCGGTTTGTCTGATGGATTGCCTTCGGTAAACACAAGCAGTTGATTGATTATACGGCTCATAATTTTTCTTTCTGTCTGAATACTAATTTCTCAAAAGTCATTTGATGAAAATTAATTCATTATGCCGTATTATACACATCGAAATAAAGTTTTCTTTTAAATAATCACATCATCCTTTAATGTCATCAGCATTCAGGATATAAATAAAAAGCATAAAAATGAAAATTGCATTTGTTGCCGCAGAAGCTGTTCCATACGCCAAAACAGGCGGTCTGGCCGATGTTGCCGGTTCTTTGCCAAAAGCTCTTGAGAAACTCGGCTGCGAAGTTAAACTCTTCATACCAAAATATAATTTAATTGATGAAGGGAAATTCGGACTTCATTACAGCTGGGCAATCGGTGAAATGCCGATAAGAATAAACGGTGTAATCAGATCGGTTCACGTTCACCAGGCGGTTCTTCCGGGTTCAAATGTTGAAGTAAATTTTATTGACTGCCCGCATTATTTTTTCCGCGGAAGAATTTATACAGACGATATGGATGAAGATGAACGTTTCATTCTTTTTTCTAAAGCTGTTATTGAAACTCTTCAACGAATGCAATGGACGCCAGATGTAGTTCACTGCAACGATTGGCAAACCGGACTGCTTCCGCTTTTTATCAAAGACAATTACAACTGGGACAGGATGTTCGATCACACCTCGTCAGTGTTTACGATTCACAATATTGGTTACCAGGGAAGATTTCATAAATCAACATTATTAGCCGCTGAGATTCGCGGCGAATTATATTATCCCGGCGGACCGGTTGAACATGAAGATTCTGTTTCTTTTATGAAAACGGGAATTGTTTTTTCTGATATGATCAACACAGTCAGCAATAAATACTCTCACGAAATTCTTACAGATGAATACGGTGCAGGACTGCAGCATATTCTTCGTTCACGCAAACAGGATGTTTACGGAATTCTTAACGGTGTTGATTACGACGAGTGGAATCCCGAGACTGATAAATTCCTTCCTTATAAATTTTCGATAAATGATCTTTCAGGAAAATTAAAGAACAAAGAATTTCTTGCAATACATTTTAACTTAGCTTATGATGAACACAGACCTTTAATCGGGATGGTTTCAAGATTGGTCGCGCAAAAAGGATTGGATATTTTTGCCGAAGCTGTCAGCGAACTGATGAAACTCGACGCTCAATGGATACTGCTCGGCAGCGGTGAAGACCGTTTCGAAAATTTATTCAGATCGTTGTCATATAACTATAGCGGAAAATTCAGTTCATACATTGGTTATAACAATGAACTCTCACATCTTATTGAAGCTGGCGCGGACATATTCTTAATGCCGTCACGATATGAACCCTGCGGGCTTAACCAGATCTACAGTCTGAAATACGGAACAGTACCCGTTGTAAGAAAAACAGGCGGACTGGCAGATACGGTTAAAGACTGGGATGAAGAAAATTATTACGGCTTTGATCACGGAACAGGATTTTCTTTTAACGATTACTCAGCTTATGCGCTTTATTCATCTGTTGAACGGGCGGTTAATGCATTCCACAATAAAGAAGTCTGGAAAAAAATTCAGCTCAACGGAATGAAGATGGATTATAGCTGGACACGTTCCGCAGAAAAATATCTGGAGCTGTACAAACTTGCGAAGGAACGACGAGGGTGAATAAACTTCTCATAAAAATATTCAAACATTCTTTATTTAAACCCGAAAACCAGAGTTTGCGAGAATTTTCCAATTACATTAAATCATTTTCAAACAAAAAAAATATTGACGTTGACTTATTAACAAGGCATTGGTTTGGAAAATAATCGGATAGAATATAAACGCGAGTTAAATGATGAACTTGATTTAGAAAAGGAAGTGATTGCTTTTTTAAATTCTCGTGATGGCGGTATTATATACATTGGAATTAGTAACAACGAAGAAGTAATTGGGATTAAGTACATTGATAAAGATATACTTAAAATAAAAGATCGAATAAAAAACAATATTCTCCCTTCGGCGATGGGACTGTTTGATGTAATAACTGAAGAAAGAGCTGGGAAAGAAATAATAAAAATTATTGTTGCTGGCGGAAGTGAAAAACCATACTTCAAGAAAAAATACGGGATGACAGAAAAAGGCAGTTTCATACGTATTGGCACCTCAGTGGAACCAATGCCCCAAAAGATAATTGACCAGCTATTTTCTACTCGCACAAGAAATTCAATTGGTAAAATAAAATCACCTCGTCAGGATTTAACATTTGAACAACTGCGTATTTACTACGAAGAGAAAGGAAAACCACTCAATAAACTATTTAGAAAAAATCTTGAACTTCTTACTGAAAACGAACAGCTGAATTATGTGGCTTTTCTTCTGGCAGATGAAAATTCCATCTCTATAAAAGTAGCCCGCTACAAAGGCAAAGACAGAGCGGATTTGGTTGAAAACAGTGAATTTGGTTATTGTTCTTTAATCAAAGCCACCAAGAGTGTTCTAGACAAACTGAATATTGAAAATGCTACTTATTCCAAAATTACATCTAAAGAGAGACTTGAAAAACGATTGTGGAATGAGGTTGCGCTTCGGGAAGCCGTAATTAATGCTATTGTGCACAATGATTACAGCAATGAAATAGTTCCAAAGTTTGAACTTTTTTCCGATAGAATTGAGATCACTTCAGCAGGTTCTTTACCAGAGGCGATAAACAAGGAAGAATTTTTTGAAGGCATTTCTGTTCCCAAAAATAAAGAGCTTATGCGGATTTTTAAAGATGTTGAATTAGTAGAACAATTAGGTTCAGGCATACCTCGCATATTACGATTTTACGGCAAAGAATATTTTAACTTTACTGAAAATTTTATTAGAATTTCCTTGCCTGTTGATCCAGAAGTTTATGAGCAATTAGGTAAACAAAAGTCCGACCAAGTTACCGACCAAGTTACCGACCAAGTTACCGACCAAGTCAAAAGACTAATTTTGTTTATGGATGGCGAGAATACCCGGGAAGAATTGATGAAAAAACTTAATATGAAACACAATCAAACTTTTAGGAATAACTATTTACATCCTGCATTAGAAACTGGATTAATAGAGTTATCAATTCCTGATAAACCTAATAGCAAAAACCAAAAATATCGCCTGACCAAAAAAGGCAAACATTTAAATGAAATGTTGAAGAGCGATGACGCGATTTAATTCTAAAAACAACTCAACCTTAGATGCAAATCCGAACCGTTCACATGGTTATTTAAACACTCAATAGAAATGATACTACACAAAAATAATATTTATCTGTGCCTGGAAAATTAAACAGAAGAAAGAAATAAGCGGGTGAATAAACTTCTCATTAAAATTTTCAAACACTATCTTTTTGAACTTGAAAACGCTGTTGGCGACTGTAAAAGTCTGCTTGATGTGGGCTGCGGAAGCGGCTCTCCTATACGATCATTCTCACATAAACTTTTTTGTGTCGGGGTTGATGCCTTTGCGCCAAGCATTGAAAAAAGCCGCGCTTCAAAAATCCATAACGAGTATCACCAGGTTGATGTACTTGATATCGGAAATAAATTTAAACCCGGTTCGTTTGAATGTGTCCTTGCCAATGACCTGATCGAACACCTGACAAAAGAAGAGGGATTTAGACTAATTGAAATGATGGAAACCATTGCAACGAAAAGAGTGCTGATATTTACTCCCAACGGTTTTGTTGCACAAAGAGAATATGATAACAACCCATGGCAGGTGCATAAATCCGGCTGGACTGCAGAAGAGATGAAACAAAGAGGATATGAAGTTATTGGAATAAACGGGGCAAAATCACTTCGCGGTGAATTTGCGCGCTCAAAAATAAAACCGAGAGCGCTTGGATTTCTTGTTTCAAGAATAACACAAATATTTGTCCGCAATAAACCGGAGAAGGCGTTTCAGATATTGTGCATAAAAAAGAAATGAATGTAATCGCCAACCCTTAACCTTACTGGCTGCAATTTAAGAAAACCCGGAATGTTTTAATTACTTTTTAAATGTCTTTGATAAATGTTACAAGTCTGCCCGCTTCTTTGAATTCGGATTTTATATGAAAGTCGATGCTCATTCGGTTATCAATGTACGTGTCCGATCCCAATTGTGTGCAGCCCTCTTGCTTCACCCATTTCTCTCCTTCAATCAAAAGTTTTTTTGCAATGCCTGATTTTCTAAAATCCTGTTTGACATAAATACCTTCGATATATCCTGTCGGACTTGAGTTTGATCCCTCAACATAGTCTGTTCTTAATGATAAAAATATAAAACCCGTAACGATGTTTTCTGAAAAATGTAACAACACATTAAATTTATCTGAGTTCAATGCTTCTTTAAAAAAGTTTCGCATTTCCTTTTCGCTGAAATCGTCTTTCCACAAATCTTTCGCCATCTTTAGAATGTCTTCAAGATGTTTTTCGGTAGCTTTAATTATTAATTCCATACAGTACTATTTATTTTTTCCTGAAAAGTATGGTAAGAACTCTAGGAAGAGTGTTTCTGTCATCATCATCAAAGTGTTCATTGATTTCCACAACATCAAAACCATTCTGTTTTGCTGATTGAATAAAATCAGAAATATGGTGATTGAAGCAAGTTAAAATCTGCGTACCATGTTCAGTTTCAAATCTTGCTTTGCTGCCTGAGTATTGTTTGAATGGATGAAGTTCGCCGATATAAATGTATCCGCCTGTGTTGATTACTCTTGAGGCTTCTCTAAAAATGTGATCAAGATTTTCAATATGCTCGAGCACTAAGCTGAACGTTATAAGGTCATTCTTCTGATCAGTGAATTTCCATTTCTCTGTTATATCAGCCTGAATAAAATTCACTTTATCTGACAGAATTTTTCCTTTTGCTTTTGCCAGCATCTCCTCAGAAAAATCCACAGCAGTAATTTGTTTTGCTTTTGTCAAAAGCCATTCAGTATTCTTCCCTGTTCCGCATCCGATTTCAAGACATGAGTCAAACTGAAATTCAACGAGAGTCTTTCTTATCGCACCGGCTTCAAGATCACGCGTTTTATTTTCGTTTGTATCGTACTGTTCAGACCAGATGTTATATGCTTTTTTTATATCCATAATTCAAAGTGAAATGAAATAATTTCTGAAGACTGTTAAATACAGTTAATATAAATTTTTATCACGCAGCTATTTCTCTGTTATACCTGTTCCTGTACTGTATTGGAGATAATCCGGTAATTCGTTTAAATGTTGTACGGAAAGCTTTGTTATCTGTATATCCAACTTTGTACATAACCTCTGTTACATTTTCTTTTGATGATTCAAGACTTTGTTTTGCCGCTTCAATTTTTACTCGCTGAATATATTCAACAACCGTGTTGGCTGTTGCTTTCTTAAATCTTCGTTCAAGATTTCTTCTGCTAAGCGCTACCATTGAGGCTATCTGATCAACAGTAATTTTATCCTGGAAATTGGTTTCGATAAATTCCTGTGCTTTCTTAACCGGCTCATCTTCGTGCTCTTTTTGTCCGACAAAAATTGTAAATGGCGATTGGCTGTCGCGCTGTATATCTATCTGAAATGCTTTTGCACAAAGAACCGCTATTTCTCTTCCGGCATATTTTTCAACAAGATATAAAATCAGGTTAAGCGATGAGTATGCGCCGCCGCTTGAGTAAATACCGTTTTCATCTGTAATGATTTTATCTTCAACAAGATTTATATCCGGGAACATATTTCTGAAAGCATTTGCCGCGAGCCAGTGAGTAGCACAATTCCTGTCTTTCAACAGCCCCGTTGACGCAAGAAGAAAAGCGCCAAGACATAAACTTGCAACCTCTGCGCCTTTGTCATATTGATCGACTATCCATGGAATAAATTCTTTGTTGGCATCGATAGCTTTTCCAAGATCGCCATACATTGCTGGAATAATCACGAGGTCTGATTTTTCAATATTTTTTATCGGCTCGGTTGTAATTGTGTAAAGACCATCATTCAGTTGTGATGTATTGCCAAGTCCTGCAAGTTGAATTTCAAATAGTGGTGGCTGTCCCATTCTTTCAAGAAATGAATTCGCTTCAGTGAATACCTGTCTGGGTCCTTCAATGTTGCCTAATATTGCGCCTTTGGAAACGATGATAGTTATTGTTTTCATGATTAGTCTTGATCTTTTTGTTGGGGAAATTTGGGTGCAAGTCTAAAGAAAATATTTTTAGCATACAACCCTTTAAATAATTGCAATTAAAATTACTGACCAAAGATTGTTTCAGAAATTCAATTAACCGGGTTGGGGAGTTAAATTCTACAAAATGATTTATATATTACATAAAGTCATTCAATAATTTGATTCAAAAATATCTTAATGAAACCCGATTACACTACACTTGCCCGAAGATATTACCTAAGATACCGTTTACTATTGGATATCGGCACACAAATTAATTTCTGGATCATCTCCTACGTACTTTTCTTTTTTCTTATCTACTTCATTACCAAAGCAGTGACAAGTTTATTTCCTTACAAAGTGTCTGTGTATGTTGGTGAAAATTTAATTGTTGCTGTTGTTGCCGGAATAGTCTTTGGCGGAACTCTTGGAATTATAGATTACATAGTTGATAAAAAAATCCGGGGCAAATCACTAGGAATTGAAATTCTTATAAAAGCTGTTTTATACATTGCCGCATGGTTTCTTGTTGTAATCATTGGTATTGCAATCGGAAAATCCCTCGAATCGGTTTTTGTTGACAGCCCGCTTATAAATTACACGCAGTTGTTCACTACAAATATTTTTTATGCTTCATCTGTTTACACTGCTATGATGATTCCCGTAATAAGTTTTATAAAACAAATGAACACAAAGTTTGGTCCGGGAATATTGATACCAATGCTGCTGGGTAAGTTTCGTAAACCACGTGTTGAGAAGAGAATATTTTTATTTATGGATCTGAAAGATTCAACAACTTATGCAGAGAAGCTCGGCAATCTAATGTTCAGTGAACTTATACAGGATTGTTTTGCTGATTTGAACAAAGTGACTCCGCCATTTAACGCTGAAATATATCAATACGTGGGCGATGAGGTTGTACTTACCTGGAGAAGTGATGAGGGATTAAGGAATAACAATTGTATAAAATTCTTTTTTTCTTTTAAGAAACAAATACAAAAACGTAAAGAATATTATCTCGCCAAATATAATTTAGTCCCTGAGTTTAAAGCGGGAGCTAATTCAGGTGATATTACTGTTGCTGAAGTCGGTGATTTTAAAAGAGAGATAGCATATCACGGTGACACTATAAACACGGCATCAAGAATACAAAGTGTTTGTAATACTTTTGGCAAATATTATTTGATTTCCGAAAGTCTTAAAAATGAATTGGAGACCGGCGATGGTTATAACATTACCTTCATCGATAAGATAAAACTAAAAGGAAAAGAGAATGAAGTTAATCTTTATAATGTAGAAGAGTTTATCTGACATAAAAACCTTCTTCTCGGGTCATCACGCATATAATTAATTTCACAATGATCCAAAAACTTTAACAAAGGAATTAAGTGCTTAGAAATGAATAGGCTTGGTTTTTTATAGAGATGCTAACGGTTTGCAGCTACACGAAGAGCGGGACTTTTACCACTAAACTTCATACGGAGAACTGAACTTTCGGCGACCACAAATGTGTCTGAGAAGCACGAAACCCTGCCTTGCTTGTAGGTGCTGTTATCGGCTGCCTTTCTTTTCAGTTCAATTCGTTCATCCATTGTCTATTCGTGTTGTATGTAAAATTTTTCTATTAAGTCAACGATTAAGTCAGAAGGTTGTTCCCCTCTGTCTTTCATTGCAAGCATTTCTTTTAAATGCTCTTTGGTAATGAATAAAATAACTTTCTTCTCTGGCGTAGAATAAACAGTATTCCGCTGTCTATGTGCAGAATCATTGGGAAGTTTGCTACAAACCATAATTGCCAATTTTCCCATAGGTTCAGTCAAATAGTTTCTTGTCTGATTCACTTCTTCGTGTCCAATTTCTGTTGCGTCATAGTTTTTAAACTCAAACAAAACCATTCTTGCACTAAGTTCTAAGAACAAATGATGCCAATTTTTAGCAGCAGCATCATCGTTTGATGTTATATTACGATTTGGAAAAATAGCATCCATTCGATTAACACCTGAATAAGTTCTTGCCTGTCTTGTCGGTTCATTTAACGGTGGAACGAAAAGAAATTTTAAAATCCCTGTGCAGAGAGTTTCAAATTGACTCCACCCTGCGGTTCCCAAAGGACAGGCATCCAATTGCTGAATGAATGTGTTTACCTGGCTCATTTGAGAAAATATTTATTTAGGATTCGTTTTTTATTTACGATTAGTTTTTTTAATAGCAAACCGTCAACCATTTCAATATCTAAGTAGTTTTCCCTTCTTATGTCATTGATATAATCTTCAACAACAGAGTTTATTTGGCTGTTGGTAATAAGCAACAGCTTTGCATCTTCCTTGTTAATGTATTTATAGAGGTCAAGAACTTGCTTAATGGTTTTAATGTCAAACCGTGATTCAGAATAGAATTTAGTTTCAATCATCCAAAGCTCTTTTCTCTTTTGTCCAAAAGGATTACTGGAAAAATACTCGGCCATAAAATCAACCCCTCTGTCATTGAATCGTTGTTCTCGTTTTATGTTTTTAAAGCCATACGCTTTTAGCAAGTCGTAAATGATTTCCTCAAAGTCTCTATGATTCAAATTCTCAAATGACACTTCGGGAATTGTTTTGATTCTTTGTAGAAGTTTGTTAAGTCCTTTATCAAAGTCGGTCGTCAAATTGAAAATCTCGTATTCAAGAAAATCGCTTGGAATATTGCACTTCTCAATTAGAACAGGTATAACAGATATTTTTCTTTGTCGTGTTTGTTGAAAGAAATCTTGTGCGTATTCAAACTTGAAGTAAGACGATTCAAATAATGACTTTGACAATAACACCAAAACAAAGTCGCTCGATTGAAATAAATACTTTACCTCATCAAAAATCTTATCTCCGTATGAAATATCTTTGTAATCAGTTACGATGTCAAAGCCCGTATTTTGAAGTCGGTCAGCAAGTAGCATCGCTTTCTCCTTGTCTGCAAAGGAGTAAGAGAGGAATACTCGTTTTCGTCTGTTGTCGTCTGTCATTTTGAAACTATTATTTTGTTGTTAGCACTGTCGTTTGTTCGGAGCGTTAAGGTTGCCGATAACTAGTTTATATGTCTCACAAAACCAGACAAATACAAACACAATTAGCTGTATATGTCCCATAACTATGAGCTTTTATTTTCTCAAAACTAACTAAAGAATTATTATAAATCATCAAACTACGACTTTATTTTTTATAAACTTTTAGTTGATTCGTGTGAATATTTCATTGTTGGCTTACTGTTCCCTGGGATTCTCTTAAGGGCTTTTATGTAATAGAAATCCTAAACTTACCTTCTCTCACCTTGTAATCTTACAAACAAAACCCTATCTTTGTTAGGAATAATTCTTATCTAATAATTTCTATCTATGAAAAAGCCCAAACTTGAAATTGAATTAAAGAACAGCAATTTAAAGGTTACTCCTCAAAGGATTGCCGTTCTGGAAGCGTTAGCTAATCTGAAAGATCATCCCACCGCTGATAAAATCAAAGAGTACGTTGTCAGGAATCATCCGAATATTGCTGTTGGTACAATCTATAAAACACTTGAAACATTCGTTGAAAAAGGATTGGTTAAAAAAGTTAAAACCGAACAGGACTTTATGCGTTATGATGCTATACTTGACAAACATCATCATCTGTATTGCGAAGACACCGAACGAATAGAAGATTTTTTTGATGAGAACCTTAATGCAATTCTGGAAGATTATTTTAAGAAAAAGAAAATTCCCAACTTCAAAGTAAAAGATATAAAGCTGCAGATAATCGGAACGTTTAATAACAAAAAATAATTGAATAATTAATTAACCTTAATAACATCAGGAGAAATATTATGAGTGATGAAAGCAAATGCCCTGTACATCATAGCGGCGGTGGGACGAAAAACCGTGACTGGTGGCCTAACCAGCTAAACCTGGGAATACTTCACCAACACCATCCGGCATCCAACCCAATGGATAAAAAATTTGACTACGCAAAAGAATTTGAAAAACTTGACTACAAAGCTCTCAAGAAAGATCTGTATGCTTTAATGACTGATTCACAGGATTGGTGGCCTGCTGATTGGGGTCATTACGGTGGTCTATTTATTCGTATGGCATGGCATAGTGCGGGAACATATCGTACAGCAGATGGTCGCGGCGGCGGCGGAACTGGCAATCAGCGTTTTGCGCCCGTAAATAGCTGGCCTGATAATGGTAACCTTGATAAAGCGCGAAGACTGCTCTGGCCTATTAAACAGAAATATGGAAATAAAATTTCCTGGGCTGATTTAATGATATTAGCAGGCAATGCTGCCCTTGAGTCAATGGGATTTAAAACTTTTGGTTTTGCCGGCGGACGCGAAGACATCTATCAACCCGAAGAAGATATTTACTGGGGCTCGGAAAAAGAATGGTTAGCAACCAGCGATAAACCCCATAGCCGTTACTCAGGCGAAAGAGATCTGGAAAATCCTCTTGCTGCAGTTCAGATGGGTCTGATATATGTTAACCCCGAAGGTCCTGATGGAAACCCTGATCCGGTTGCTTCGGGTCGTGATGTGCGCGAAACATTTAAACGTATGGCAATGAATGATGAAGAAACAGTTGCTTTAACTGCTGGCGGACATACATTCGGTAAAATGCATGGCGCCGGTGATCCGAAATTAGTTGGTCCTGAACCTGAGGCTGCACCTATTGAATTGCAAGGGCTGGGTTGGATAAATCAATATAAATCAGGAAAAGGAATTGACGCTACTACCAGCGGATTAGAAGGTGCATGGAAACCAAATCCAACTAAATGGGATAATGGTTACTTCGATATGCTCTTCGGTTACGAGTGGGAAAAAGTTAAAAGCCCGGCTGGCGCATGGCAATGGCAGGCAAAGGATGTTAAACCTGAACACATGATTCCGGATGCTCACGATCCATCAATAAAACATCCGCCAACGATGACAACTGCGGATATGTCTTTACGTTTCGATCCGATTTACGAACCTATTTCCAGAAAATTCCACAAAGACCCGAAAGCATTTGCTGATGCGTTTGCAAGAGCATGGTTTAAACTTACCCATCGTGATATGGGACCAAAGGCTCGTTACCTCGGACCGGAAGTTCCAAAAGAAAATCTGATCTGGCAGGATCCTATTCCGGCGGTTAATCATAAGCTTATCAATAAAAAAGATATTGATGGTCTTAAGAAAAAAATTCTGGAATCGGGTCTATCAATTTCAGAATTAGTTTATACAGCATGGTCATCCGCATCAACATTTCGTGGTTCGGATATGAGGGGTGGAGCGAATGGTGCACGTATCCGCTTAGAACCACAAATGAACTGGGAGGTAAATCAACCCGCACAACTTGAGAAAGTTCTAAAAGTATTTAAAAATATTCAGAAAGAATTCAACAACCGTAAAGACGGTAAGAAAGTTTCTCTTGCTGATCTGATCGTGCTCGGCGGATGTGCTGCTGTTGAAGCCGCAGCTAAAGCCGCGGGACACAAAACCGAAGTTCCGTTTACTCCGGGACGTATGGACGCAACGCAAGCTCAGACTGATATTGAATCATTCGAATACCTGGAACCGGAAGCAGATGGTTTCCGTAACTATCAGAAGAAAGCCTTTACTGTTTCGGCAGAAGAAATGCTGGTTGATAAAGCACAGCTTCTTAAATTGAGCGCACCTGAGATGACTGTACTTGTTGGCGGTATGCGTGTGTTGGGCGCAAATTACGGCGGTTCAAAACACGGTGTGTTTACTGATGAAGTTGGTAAACTATCAAACGACTTTTTTGTAAACTTACTTGATATGAATACAACATGGAAACCCGTTTCAGAGAAGGGAGATGTTTTTGAAGGACGCGACCGCAAAACAAATGAACTCAAATGGACGGGAACCCGTGTCGATTTAATCTTCGGATCAAACTCGCAGTTGCGTGCGCTTGCAGAAGTATACGCACAGGATGATGCAAAAAAGAAATTCGTGAAAGATTTTATCGCTGCTTGGAATAAAGTGATGAATCTTGACCGGTTTGATTTAGAATAGTTATTAATTCTTTTGGTCTTAAAGGTGGTTCAGTAACGGGACCACCTTTTTAATTATTAATTATATGCTTCATACCTCCTATTTATGCTTTGTCGCATTCCCCCCTTTTTAAAGTCGTGTTTTGCCACTTTGATTTTCAATGAACGTTAGTATTTTTGTTCAGCAGTTACGAGCGATTCTTAATCAATCATATCTAACAACCCGGGGAGCCGGAAACAGGTTTATCAATAACCTCCGGTATCAGCTTTTAAGAAAAAACAAAGAACAATTTCCAAATAACAAATAAATTTCAAATTCCATTTTATAATCTTCAAAGGGTTTTGGATTTGAGATTTTGATATTGGTGCTTATTTGGATTTTGACTTTTGTGTTTTGGAATTTATCAAAGTGAAATAACTAAACAACAAATAATATTTTAAAGGAATTGTGATATGAAATCAATCAACCCATATCTGAATTTTGCAGGCAACACAGAAGAAGCATTTAACTTTTATAAAAAAGTTTTCGGCGGAGATTTTCTCGGTGGCGTTTACCGCTTTAAAGACACACCCGAAGCCGGCAAACTCAGCAAAGAAGAACAGGAAAAAGTTATGCACATTGCTTTGCCGCTGGGAAATGGAAATATGCTGATGGCTACAGATGCCCTGGAATCAATGGGATTCAATGTTACCTTCGGAAATAATTTTCATATCTCAATCGATGCTGACAGTAAAGAAGAAGCTGATCAGCTTTTCAAAGGACTTTCTGAAGGCGGTAATCCCGAAATGCCGATGATGGATCAGTTCTGGGGCGCATATTTCGGAATGGTAACAGATAAGTTCGGGGTAAAATGGATGATCAATTTTGCTTCCCCTCAGCAAGAAAATTAAAATTTTAAGAAATTTTTAATGAAAGGTTTTTAATGTCCAAAATATCTCCGTTCATCTGGTTTGACAGCAATGCTGAAGAAGCCGTTAATTTTTATACTTCACTGTTTGATAATTCAAAGATCATCAAGACTGTGCGGTATGATGAAGCTTCTGCTAAAGCAGCAAGAAGACCCGCTGGTTCAGTTCTTACCATTGCTTTTCAACTTGAAGGACAAAACTTTACAGCAATAAACGGCGGACCTCATTTCAAATTGAATCAATCAATTTCTTTGTTTACTTATTGTGAGTCTGATAAAAAAATTGAAAGTGTTTATAACAGGTTATGTGAAGACGGAAATGTGATATTCAAACTTGATAAATATGACTGGAGCCCAAGATACACATGGGTTGTGGACAAGTTCGGACTATCATGGCAGCTTGATGTTGAGAAGATAAATTCGCCGCAAAAAATTGTTCCCGCTTTATTATTCGCGAATGAAAAAAATCAAAAAATAAAAGAAGCAATTTCATTTTACAGTTCGGTTTTTCCTGATTCAAAAACTATGATGGAAGCTACTTATGATCAGTCCGCAGGATTGCCGGATGGAACTTTACTGTTTGCGCAATTCAAATTATCCGGTTACTTATTCAACTCAATGAGCAGTACACTAAATCATGATTTTGATTTTAACGAAGCCTTATCTTTTGTTGTTGATTGTAATGACCAGGAAGAGGTTGATCACTATTGGAATAAACTAACTTCTGATGGCGGACAGGAAAGTATGTGCGGCTGGCTTAAAGATAGGTATGGTGTATCATGGCAAATCGTTCCTAAAATATTGATTGAAATGTTAAGTGATAAAGATCCTGCAAAAGCGCAAAAGGCAATGACCGCAATGCTTCAGATGAAGAAAATAGATATTGCTGTGCTTGAAAAAGCGTACAACAGTAATTAATAATTGTTTAACTGTTAAATTGTTTTTAACAATTCAGCAATCAAACAATTTAACAATGAAAGGAAGTATGAATGAACTCAACAAAAATCACAGTAAGCGCAGAGATATCTGCTGATGTAATAAAAGTATGGGACTATTACACGAAACCAGAGCATATTACAAAATGGAATTATGCTTCTGGCGACTGGCACTGCCCGAAAGCTGAAATCGATTTGAGGGTCGGGGGAAAAATGAACAGCAGGATGGAAGCAAAAGACGGCAGTTTTGGTTTTGACTTTGAAGCAATTTATGATGAGATCGTTAATCATAAAAAAATTACTTACACAATGCTCGACGGCAGAATGGCGACAACTGATTTTGAAAGTTCAGGAAGCCAAACAAAAATTACGATAGTCTTTGATGCGGAAACTCAAAACTCTGTTGATTTGCAAAGAACCGGATGGCAGGCTATTCTTGATAATTTTAAAAAGTATGTTGAATCAAATTAGGCTAGGAGAAAAATGAACAAGAAAATATATTGGTTCGCAAGGCTTACAATAATTTTTTTACTTGTGTTGGCTTTTGCATTGAATGCTCAACAAGAAAGCAGTTCCGGAAAATATGTAGATGTTAATGGTATGAAAATGTATTATGAAGTTTCCGGTGAAGGCAATCCTCTGATTGTATTGACCGGAGCTCATATGGATATTATGTCTATGGGTAAGATTATCCCCAAGCTTGCAGAAACTTATAAAGTTTATGCATTGGAATTTCAAGGACACGGTCACACAGAAGATATAGACAGACCAATCACTTATGAGAATCTTGCAGATGATGTAGCTGAATTTATGGATGCAGTTGGACTTGAAAAGGCAGATGTGTTTGGATATTCTATGGGTGCCCAGGCAGGATTGAAGCTCGCAATCAACCATCCGCAGAAGGTGAACAAGCTAATCTTTGCTTCCGGCTCCTATGATCTTAAAGGCTGGCAGCCTGCATATACTGAATTCATTCCGATGATGACACCGGAAATGTTTCTCCAAATGCCTTACTTCGCGGAAAAACATAAGCAGGCAGAAAATCCGGAGGCCTATATTGCATTCCTTAAAAAGATGATCGCGCTTGAACATGAACCAATGTCCTGGGAAGAAGATGTTAAAAAAATGAAAACGCCCGTACTTATCATTGCCGGGGATGCTGATGTAGCAACTCTTGAACACATTGTCTCTATGTTCCGGCTGTTAGGCGGCGGTGTAATGGGCGATATGGGCAACCCTTTACCTGAATCACGGTTAGCAATCTTACCGGCAACATCTCACACAGCAGTCATAAGCCAGGCCGATCTTCTTATTGCATTTATCGAACCTTTCCTTAAAGGTGAAACACCGAAAGGATTTTTTGAAGAATAAAACAGAAGGATCATTCAAAGGGAAAAATCTATGAGAAGATTAATAATGTGGAACATCATAACTCTTGATGGATATTTTCAAGGGAACCATAACTGGGATTTGGATTCTCACAGTTTAATCTGGGGAAAAGAACTTGAGCAACTTAGCATCGAACAATTACATTCAGCGGACTACCTTGTTTTTGGACGTGTAACTTATGAAGGTATGGCGGCTCATTGGACAAAAGCAATTGAAGAAAATTCCGAGCCGGGAGAAATTACAAGACTCATGAACAGCATTCCGAAACTTGTTTTTTCTAAAACATTAAATTCAGTTGAATGGAATAACTCTAGATTGATTAAAGAAAATGCTTCCGCCGAAATAAAAAAACTTAAAGAGCATGTTGGTAAAGATATGTATGTGTTCGGGAGTGCAAACCTTTCTGAAACCTTTATTAAGGATAACTTGTTTGACGAATACCGTATTGGAATAGCCCCGGTTATTTTAGGAAGCGGACGACCTCTTTTCAGACCAGGAATATCTTCAAAAAATTTATCGCTTGTTTCAACACAACAACTTTCTACCGGGGGCGTAGTTTTGAAATACTCGAAAGGAACTCACTAAAAAAATTTATCGCATGAAATTAAAGTTAATTCACTTAAAAATATTACTAACTAATCTAAAGGAGAAAGAACAATGTCGAAAATGAATCCCGTAGTTCACTTTGAAATGGCTGCGGAAAATGGAAAGCGTATGTCAGAATTTTACACTAAAGTTTTTGGATGGCAGACACAACAGTTAGGTGAAGAAATGGGGGGATATATACTTGCATCAACAACCGAATCCGGACAAAATGGTATGCCTAAAAATCCGGGGACAATAAATGGGGGTTTTTACCAAAAAACGGATGACCCTGTTTCAAATCATCCTTCTGTTGTTATTTCGGTTGACGATTTAAATGAATCAGTTGGAAAGATCAAAAACAACGGCGGAAAAATTTTGGGTGATGTTCAGGATATACCGGGAATTGGAAAATATATTTCCTTCCTGGATACTGAAGGAAATCGCGTCGGTGTTCTTGAACCTTCTCCGATGCAGTAGCCGGTCTTCAACTTCGCTCAGACTGACATCACATAATCATTATTAATTGAAAGGAAAAAGTTATGGAAAAACTTAATTTTAAAATCGAAATAAATGCACCAAAAGAAAAAGTATGGAACACAATGCTTGATGACGCTACTTACAGATTATGGACAACACCCTTTAGTGAAGGCTCATATTACAAAGGTGATTGGAGTAAGGGATCAAAAATACTTTTCTTAGGTCCCAATCCTGAAACCGGCAAAGAGGGTGGTATGGTAAGCAGAATTGCAGAGAACAAGCTTTATGAATTTGTATCTGTTGAACATCTTGGTATTATCAATGACGGCATAGAAGACACAACGAGTGAAGAAGTAAAAAAATGGACACCGGCATTTGAAAATTATACCTTCAGAGAAAAGAACGGAAAATCAGAAGTGCAGATAGAGATGGATATAAACAGCGAGTACAAAGAAATGTTCAATGAAATGTGGCCCAAGGCTTTACAAAAACTTAAAGAATTAGCTGAAAAATAATTTCCTCCGGTTTGTTGATCGTTTAATATTTTAAGAAAGAAATTATGATCTCCTCAAAAATCAAATTTGAAACTATTGATGAATACATAAAAACTTTTCCGAAGGAAATAAAACAACTTCTTGAAGAAGTAAGGAAAACTATTCACAAAGCTGCGCCATTAGCCGAAGAGGCGATGAGTTACCAGATTCCTACTTTTAAGTTGAACGGAAACTTAGTTCACTTTGCGGCATTTAAAAATCATATAGGTTTTTATCCGGGTTCAAAAGCGATAGAGGTGTTTTCAAAAGAACTGAAAGAATACAAAACTTCTAAAGGGGCAATTCAGTTTCCACTTGATAAAAAAATTCCCTTGGCGCTCATATCAAAAATCACAAAAGCCCGTGTAGTTGAAAACATGAGAAAACCCGGGAAGAAAAAATAATGTGATAAAATTATTCTGGTGAAATATTTTTTTGCTAATCTATTGAAATAAAAGCTTTATCTTTTCAGATAAAAAAATACTGCGGCACACTACATTTTTTTAACAACAATAATTTATACCGATAACAGTGGAATATATGGCGGAAGATTCAAACTCAGAGATCAAAGCTGAAACTCAAACTGCCTCTTCAATATGGCAGGAGCTGAAAGATGCTATACGCGGAAGTGAAGCAGATTATACACAAATAACAATCGGCAAAGCAATTTTCCTGCTTGCGGTTCCAATGATACTTGAGTTGATCATGGAATCTGTTTTTGCGGTTGTCGATATATACTTTGTCGGTTCACTCGGCGCATCTGCCGTTGCGACTGTAGGGCTGACAGAAACTTATCTCTTTCTTCTTTACTCTATCGCGATGGGCTTATCAATGGCTGTAACTGCAATAGTTGCCCGACGAGTCGGCGAAAAGGAAAAAGAGAAAGCCGGCATTAGTGCGGTACAGACGATCATCATTGCTGTAATTGCTTCCGTTCCTTTTTCTATAGCGGGAATATTTTTTGCAAAAGATCTTCTTGCAATAATGGGCGGCGATCAATGGGTGCTTCAGCATGGTTATGGTTATATGCAGTGGATGCTTGGCGGCAACATTGTAATTATGCTTTTGTTTATGATCAACGCAATATTCCGCGGTGCGGGTGATGCGGCAATTGCAATGCGTGTTTTATGGATTGCAAACGGATTTAATATCATTCTTGATCCAATACTTATTTTCGGATGGGGACCGATTCCCGCTTATGGAATTGAAGGAGCGGCAATAGCAACAAATATCGGCAGAGGTATTGGAGTACTGTTGCAAATATGGTTCCTCTTCAAGGGCGGTAAACATATAAAAATTTTCTCGTCCTACTTAAAAATTAATTGGGAAATAATATCACAGATAATTAAAACATCCTTAGGGGGAATTGGACAAATGATAATCGCCATGACATCATGGATTTTTATCATGAGGATCATTTCAGAATTCGGAAGTCAGGCCGTGGCTGGAGCTACAATTGCTATTCGTATTATGATGTTTTCAATGATGCCAGCATGGGGAATGTCTAACGCCGCTGCAACTTTAGTCGGACAAAACCTTGGCGCAAAACAACCTGACCGCGCGGAGCGTTCTGTCTGGATTACCGGTTTCTGGAACATGGCATTCCTTGTTTGTGTCGCCGTTGTGTTTTTTCTTTTCAGCGATAAACTCATCGGAATATTTACTAATGATGCCGGAGTAATCACTATCGGCAGTGAATGGCTTCACATTGTATCATACTCATATTTTGTTTATGGCTGGTGGATGGTATCAAGCCAGGCTTTTAATGGTGCGGGCGATACAGTAACTCCAACAAAAATTAATTTTGTTTTTTTCTGGATGATCCAGATTCCACTTGCATATACAATGTCAACGGTTCTTGATCTTGGATACATTGGTATATTCTGGGCAATCTTTATTTCAGAAACTTCTGTCGGACTTTTTACTCTATGGTTGTTTACAAGAGGTAAGTGGAAAAATGTACAAGTGTGAATTAATTAACAGAGGAATAGGAATATGAGCAAAGTCTTCTTTGATGTTTGAATTTATGTCGATGAATAAAAAAGTTGTTGAAAAGTATATTGATGGTTTCAACAAATCAGATCACGAAAAAATACTTTCGTGCCTTACCGATGATGTAGAATGGATATTGCCCGGAATATTTCATCTGAAAGGCAAAGATGCTTTTGATAAAGAAATTGAAAATCCTGCATTTGAAGGAAAACCAGAAATCGTTGTTACAAGAGCTATTGAAGAAAATAATGTTGTCATCACCGAAGGAACCGTTCGCGCAAAGAAAAAAGATGCTGAACATATCAACCTGGTTTTTTGTGATGTTTTTGAAATGAAAGATAATCTTATAAAACGACTAACTTCATACCTGATGCAAATTAAATAATAAATACTCTGGTTTTAGAGCAGCCAATAAAATGATAAAGGCAAAATACGTCCACACTAACCTTATTGCTGAAAACTGGAAATCACTTTCAGAATTTTATATCAATGTTTTTGGCTGTGTGCTTATCCCTCCAGAAAGAAATTATTCGGGAGAAGGAATAGAAAAAGGAACTTCAATTAAAAATGTTTCTGTAAAAGGAGTTCATCTCCGGTTGCCGGGATGGGATAACGGGCCGACATTAGAAATTTTCAGCTATAACCCTTCGGCAGAAAGAATAGATAACCCGATTAACCGTTCGGGATTCGGGCATATTGCCTTTGAAGTAGAAAATGTTTTGGATGCACAACAAAAAGTTTTAAATTCAGGCGGTAAAAAAATAGGGGAAATAGTCACTCTCTCAACTTCAGACGGCAGAAATGTTACGTGGTGTTATGTTGCCGATCCTGAAGATAATATAATAGAGCTTCAGTCCTGGTCGTATTAGCTAAAATTATATAGTCTCCCACCTTAAAAATTTTTGAAAGTATTTTTATGTCAAGTATCAGTGTATCAAATATGATTAATGGTTATTTGCTTTTCGCCTTCATCCTGTTTTTTTCTCAATCAATTACAACCGGACAGGATCAAAACCCAAAGACAATAGTTGAAAATATTTTAAAAATATCCCCGGTGATTGATGGGCACAATGATCTTTTCATTCACTATTTCGACTGTAAAGATTGCCCAAAAGATATTGACGATTACCCGCTTGATACCATTACTAGAGGGCACACAGACATCATCCGCTGGAGAAAGGGCGGAGTGGGAGGTCAGTTACTTAACGTTTTCGGCGGAACAAGATCATTAGATGCATACCTGAAAGCATGGGATTTATTATATCGACTTGAAGAAAGATATAAAAATGATTTGACTGTTGTTGGTTCATCATCTGAAATGAAACAAGCAATGAACCAAGGAAAAATTGCAATACTTCCTTCGCTTGAAGGCGCAGTAAGATTGGGTGATAATATGTTCCTTGTGAGATCATTTTATAAACTTGGTTTGCGCAGTGTTACGTTTGCCTATTCCACCAACCAGCTCGCTGACGGAAGTAACGACACTGTTAAGTATCACGGCATCTCTAAACTCGGAGAGGAGATGGTGAAAGAAATGAATCGTCTCGGAATTATTATCGACATGTCTCACATTTCCGCAGAAGCAATGAATGATATTCTCGATATCACGAAAGCACCTGTAATATTCAGCCACTCCAATGC
>JAEXTA010000001.1 GCA_023453665.1 Bacteroidota bacterium
TCTGTACAGAACGGTAAATTCAAAAGTGATTTTATTGTACCAAAAGATATTTCTTATGAAAATAAAAACGGTAAAGTGGTTGTGTATTTTTATAACGATGACAGTGACGGTATAATTTTTACTGACAAAGTCATAATAGGCGGTACTGATTCATTAACTCAAAATGATGGTAAAGGTCCTGAGATAAATATTCATTTCGACAGTGAGTCATACGAAAATGCAAATTTGATTAATCCAAATTCGTCATTGATAGTAAAATTATCAGATGAAACAGGTCTGAATACTACAGGTACCGGTATCGGTCATAAACTTGAAGGTATACTTAATGATGACGAAAACAATCCGATAGATTTCACCAATTACTTCACGGGGGATATTGATGCTGGCGGAAGATCAGGTGAGATTAATTACAAATTCAGTAACATTGAAACAGGAGAATACAAACTTCTGATTAAAGCATGGGATGTGTTTAATAACTTTTCATCTGAAACAACTTATTTTAGTGTAGTAACCGGGGATGAACTGGTGGTACGAGACATATATAATTATCCTAACCCGTTTTCATCAAACACAACATTTACATTTCAACATAATCTCAATTCATCTGTAAATCTTAAGATCAGGATATATTCAATTGCCGGAAGACTTATACATGAGATTGAACGGCAGAACGTTAACGACCGCTTTGTAACTGTTGATTGGGACGGAAGAGATATGGATGGTGATTTAATAGCTAATGGAACATATTTATATAAAATTGTAATTACTACATCAGACGGTCAATATAATCGGGATGTATTAGGTAAACTTGCAGTAATAAGGTAGGCATAAATGTTGTTGTATTTATATAAATTTTCTTTAGTTTTCAATTCCCGTTTTTCAGAAATAACTTTTTATAAGAATAGTGATATAATTATCGGAGGAATATAGAATGAAAATAGTCATAAGGCTTTTGTTTATCAGCCTGATGGTACTTGGTTTTAATAAAATAAATTATGCACAGGGTGAAGCAGCGGTTCCATTCCTGTTGTTGGCGCCAGATTCACGTGCCGGTGGTATTGGTGAATCAGGCGGTGGTTTGGCTGATAACTCTGCTGCAATTTTCTGGAATCCGGCGGGTATTGCATTCTTAAGCGGAACTGAAGTCAGTATTACTCACAGCAACTGGCTGCCGCAGTTTCAACTTGATCTGTTCTATGATTACCTTTCATACAGACAATATTTTGAAGAGATAGACGGAAGCGTAACTGCTAGTATCACTTACATGAATTTTGGTGAATTTGTAAGAACTCTTGATGACCCTACACCTCTTGAAACATTCAGATCGTTTGATGCTGCGTTAACTTTAGGTTATGCTACCAAACTGAGCCCTGACTGGGGACTTGGTTTTAACTTCAGACTCATTCACAGCAGACTTTCAGATAAGCCGACTGCAAACGAAACCGGAAAAGGTGTAGCAACATCTGTCAGTTTTGATATTGGCGCTATGTGGAGACCGGAAAGATTAGTGCTTCCTTTGGTTGATGAAAACATCGGCGGAAAATTCAGTCTTGGTATTAATCTTAGCAACCTTGGTCCAAAGATTTATTATATAGATCAGGCACAGGCGGATCCTATTCCAACAAACTTCAGATTAGGTTTTGCATATAAAGTTCTTGATGATGAATATAATTCACTTATCTATACTTTAGATTTCAGTAAGTTGCTTGTTAGCAGAACACCAACAGATTCTATCTTTTCAGTTTCACCTGGTGGAGATACCACAGTTACTGTAAATAAAGGTTCATCAAAAGAATTTTATGAAGCACTTTTTTATGCCTGGGGTGATAAACCTTTTAGTGAAGAGTTAAGAGATATTGTGACCTCAATGGGACTTGAATACTGGTATGGTACACCGGGCGAATTTTTATTTGCATTAAGAACAGGTTTCTTCTATGAAGATCCATCTTACGGAAACAGAAAATTCTTAACCTTTGGTGCGGGTATCAGGTATGATATTTACGGATTCGATTTTAGTTATATAACAACATCCGTATTCCCCGGCGGCGAAAACCATCCATTGTCTGATACACTGAGATTCACAGTATTAATTGGCTGGGGCGCTGTTCCCGAAAGTACAAGAGGATTACCAAGAGGGATCTAATCTATAATGTTTAAAAATATTTTCTTATTCCTCTCAATGCTTTTAAGTTTGGGCAGTTTATCTGCCCAAACTTTTATCGGCAAACTAAATCCCTTCCCTGTAAATGAAACGTCGGCTGCTGAAAATGATACTATAAAAATTCTTGCTGTTATGGTTAGCTTTCAGGAAGATCGTGACGGGGCTACATTCGGTACGGGAAAGTTTGGCAGTATTTATACACAAAATTATGGCAACTCCATAATCGATCCATTACCACATGACAAAACCTATTTTGAAAATCATCTTCTCTTTGTCAAAAACTACTATTCAAAAATTTCAGGCGGTCAGACTACAATTGAATACACTGTAATGAATGATACTTTCTCGGTCTCTAAGACCATGAGGAATTATTCACCTGATCCTAAATCAGATGACTTTACTCCTATTGCAGAATTTTCAAAAGAAGTCTGGCACATTGCTGATTCGTTAAACCCATCGTTTAACTTTAGTGATTATGATATATTTTTAATTTTCCACGCCGGAGTTGGCAGGGATATTTCCTTACCCGGCAGTATTGGAAATGAAAGAGATCTTCCTTCACTTTATCTCAGCTCAAACGCTTTAAAAAATATTTATGGTGAAACTTTTCAGGGGTTCCCGGTAATGGGCGGAAGTTTCAACATCACAAATTCGATGATAATACCTGAAACGGAAAGCCGTGAAATTGAAAGCATTAGTGGGAAATTTCTATTTGAGATTTCCATTAATGGTTTGATTGCAGCGAGTGTTGCAAGTCATCTTGGGCTTCCGGATTTGTTCGATACCAACACTGGTCTTAGCGCAATCGGAAGATTTGGATTGATGGATGGTCAATCGATATTTGCTTACAATGGTTTATTCCCGCCTGAACCTTCAGCATGGGAAAAAATATTCTTATCAGAAAAATTAAACTGGAATTTACCGGTTACTGAGCTGGCTCCCGGCAATTATGATATTAATCTTGTTACAAAACTTGCAGCCGGAATTACTGATACCGTTATTTTAAAAGTACCAATCAATTCAACAGAATACTTCTTACTTGAGAACAGATCACGTGATGCAAATTCCGATGGTTCAAAAATAACTTATGTAAGTAATGGCAATGTTATTGAAAGAACATTTCTAAAAGACACAACCGGTTTTTACAGCTTTGACACCGACTCGCTTGAAGGTGTTGTAATAAATGTTGATGAGCTTGATTGGGCTGTACCCGGAAGCGGAATTGTAATCTGGCACATAGACGAAAATATTATCAATGAAAAAATTTCTGAAAACAAAGTTAACACCGATAAACATAAACGCGGAGTTGACGTTGAAGAGGCAGACGGCGTTCAGGATATTGGGGAAAGATTCTTCACTATATTCGGGGACGAAGTAATTGGTGAAGGTGAACCGGAAGATTTATGGTTCGCTTCAAATAAATCTTTTCTTTTCAAAAACAGGTTTAACAAAAATTCACGTCCGGATACAAAATCGAATTCAGGGGCAAACAGCCTTATAAGCATTTCAGGATTTTCCGGTATATCTAACAGGATGAGTTTTAGAGTTGCTTATGGCGATTCAATTATTAAACCTGTGTTTAGTATTGAAGTACAGATATCATCTGATTCGAATAGTCTTACGGGTTACCACTCACAAACTACTAATGGATTTTTATTAAAGACAGATTCATCACTGATCACAATTGACTCAAGAGGCAGCACCATTCTGCAACCGCTGAATCTTGTCTCATCACTCAAACCAGCTTCTGCAATTATTAATAATGTCGATTATATACTTCAGCCAGTTGGAAATACATTACAGGTAATTTCAGATAATGGATTGGTTACCAGAATTATTTCTGCGAGTGAAAATATAACGACATCACCTGTCATTATTGAATCAGCAACAGAAATTTTCAGGATAATGTTTGGAACCGAAAAGGGTAAAATTTATTCGATCAATCTGAATGATTTTAGTGATAGTACTGTAACAATAATTGATACCCTTCACACAGTTGTTAAAATCACTGGTTCAGGAAATTTTATTTCTTTCCTTCTTAGACTTAAAGAACCAGTCATCTCAGTACCTCCCGGACCGAACTTTTTGTATTTAGATAATTCAGGAAATTCTATTTCTATAAATGGTTCTGCTCTTGATCTCGCTTTGACAAAGAACAAATCCGGAAATTATATCTCTGTTGTTCTTGGATCAGCGAATACTTTTTATGTAATAAAAGGAAATGAAATCATCAATTCATTTGTTATTAATTCGATTGAACCGATAACCTCATTTATCATCACCGATTTAAAACGCAACGGCGAAAATTATATCGTCTTCTCTAACGGAAATAAGATTGAAGCAAGAAACCTGTCAGGTGCGCTTGCAGATAATTTTCCCTTTGAAGATCCGCTTAATGTAGGATTTGAAGGAACACCACTGTCAGCAGACTTTGAAAATGATGATAACGCAGAGATAATAACTTTCACAAAAGACGGAAGAATTTTTGCGATTGACGGCGGAACAGGAAATGTAATCGACGGTTTTCCTCTTTCTACAGGTGCTGAATTAATTTCAACTCCGGTTCTTTATCGTGATAATGATAAAATCTCACTCGCAGCACTGGATGCTAAAAACAAATTAACTGCGTGGAATATCAGTCCTGCAGCAGGCAAGTTGTACTGGAGCGAAAAAAACGGAAACAGTTATAACTCAGCTTTTATTGATGCTGCCGAATCACAAAATTTTGTAAATACTTTTTTCCCGAAAGAAAAAGCATACAACTATCCTAATCCTGTTTATGGTAGTGAAACATTTATAAGGTACTATGTTTCAGAAGATTCAAAGATCAATATTAAAATCTTTGATCTTGCCGGAGATTTTGTAGCTGAATTAAACGATGACGCATCAGGCGGATTTGATAATGAAACCGTGTGGAATGTCAGCGGGATTCAAAGCGGTGTATATTTAGCCCGGATAGAAGCAACTTCAACAAGCGGCAAAACAGAAGCTAATATTATTAAGATTGCGGTTGTAAAATAACCGCAGTCATTTTTAGGGGAAGTGTTATTCTCTCACAAAATATTCTTAGAAGAAAATACAATAATGCTTAAACGAATATTTATCCTTTTCATTTTTCTGGTTTTAAACTCAAAATCTTACTCACAGTTTACAGACTTTCATCCCGAACTAAACTGGTTCACTATAAAAGGAAAGTACGTTGATGTTCACTTTCACGAAGGTGCTGAAAGAACAGCAAAAGTAGTGTGTAAAATTGCAGATGAAGTGTGGGAACCTATAACTTCTTTATATCAATATGAACCGGAGAGAACTCACTACATCATTAAAGACATTGATGATTACTCAAACGGTGCTACATATTTCTTCGACAACAAAATTGAAATATGGACAAGCGCTCTGGACTTTGATCTTCGCGGTACCCATAACTGGCTTCGTAATGTTATATCTCACGAGTTTACACATCTTGTTCAGATACAGGCGTCGATGAAAGCTACAAGAACTTTGCCTGCTGTTTTTTTACAGATGCTGAATTATGAAGATGAAAGAAGACCTGATATTCTCTACGGCTTTCCGAACTTTATAGTATCATATCCTCTTGCGACTATTAATATGCCTGCCTGGTTTGCTGAAGGCACAGCACAATATATGCGTAAAGAGTTTGATTATGATAACTGGGATTCTCACCGTGATATGATTCTTCGTTCTTACGTGCTTGATAATAACATGCTTACCTGGAATCAGATGGGTGTATTTGAAAAAACAAGTCTTGGTAACGAATCAGTTTATAACTCGGGCTTTGCTTTAACCAAATATATTGCACAAAAGTATGGCGAGGACAAATTAAGAAGAGTAAGCAATGCTCTTGGTAACTTCGGAACATTTACATTTGATGCAGCATTTAAAGATGTAATTGGTAAATCAGGAACTGAATTGTATAACGAATGGAAAGAGTATCTTGTTAAAGACTATAATGAGCGAATAAAAAATGTTAAAAATAATCTTGTGACAGGTGATACTATCAGTAAAACCGGGTTTGGAAATTTTTACCCGACATTTACTTCCGATGGCACAAAATTCATTTACATATCGAATAAGAACTCAGATTATTTTTCTCCCGCTTCAGTTTATATGTATGACCTGGTTTCCAAAACTGAAAAAGAAATTGTAAGTGGTGTGCGTTCAACAATCAGTTTTTTGCCGGGAGAAAAGAAAATTCTGTTCGCTAAAATAACAGATGACAATCCCAACTGGTATAACATACACGATCTGTACATTTATGATATTGAAGAAGATGATGAAATAAGATTAACAAATAACCTGAGAGCTAATCAGCCTTCAATTTCAAATGACGGAAATAAAATTGTTTTTCTTTTTCAGAAAGACGGAACGACGAATATTGGTATTGTGGATTCGGATGGAAAAAACTTTAAACAGCTTACATTCTTTAACGATGGTGAACAGGTTTACAACCCCAAATTTTCACAGGATGATTCATACATAATTTTTGATTTCTCATATCATCAAACTAGAGATATTGTTGCTGTGAACACAGATGGAAGTAATTACCGTAAAATCATTGCAACAGAATATGATGAAAGAAATCCTGTATTCCATAAAAACGGGAATCTTGTTTATTCATCTGATGAAACAGGAATTTACAACATCTATTCAATGAATATTAAAACAGGCGAAAGGGTACAGCTTACAAATGTAACCGGCGGTGCATTTATGCCTGATGTTAACGAGAACGGTGATATTGTTTATTCTGGTTATACATCAACAGGTTATAAAATATTTTATTTGTCTGTTGATAAACAAAACCAGGTAAAACCCGGAGTGAGTTATGTGCGTTCATTAAACCCTCCGTTAAATGAAGATAAACCAAATGGTGATATAGCTTCATTTGACATAGCTAAATTAAAAGGATTTAATGATTATGAAACACCCGAATATGAAAAGACAAAATATTCAGGTGCGTTTTCAAAACTTACATTTTATCCTTTCCTCAGGTATGATAATTACAACACCTCAAATAAATTTATTGAAAAATTAAAGCCCGGACTTTATGTTACTTCAAGCGATATGCTTAATCGTTATTCTATTTTTGCTGGTGCTTCTATCAACACAAGACTTGAACGTGATTTATTTTTAATCTTTGATTACAAAAATAAACTGCCTTTACTTTTTGATATCGGATTAAAACCGGAATTATCGCTCGAACTATACAACATAAGTCGAAAGGCAAATGTTGATATTTTATTTGGTGTGGATTCGACAACTATTCCACCGACTTATGATGTTATTATTCCGACAGATGTTACTTATAATCTTTTTGAAGTCGATATTGTTGCAAGGCACAGGATATTCAGCAGGGCAATGAATCTTGAATTCAGATTTATTTTCTCGAGGTACTCTGCAGCTTTAAATAGTTTTTTTATTCCTGATGTCGGATTGTATCCAACAACAGATGATACTTATTTAGTTGGCAGAAATCTTCAGGTTAAATATACTTTCGATGCAATTGCACCGGACCGTGATAGTGATATTAATCCGGTCGGAGCTTCAATTGATCTTACATATAATTACGAGTTCAACAAGTTCAATGAAAGTGGTGAATATGAGGTTAATGATGCCGGCGCATTAGTGCCGCAGTATGATAATTTCAATTTCCACAAACTTGAGCTTAACAGTAAACTTCATTTTCCTTTATGGGCCAGTCATACCATAACTGCCCAGATAAGAGCGGGTTCAATACTCGGTCCGCAGCAGCCTGACTTTTTCGATTTTTATCTCGGCGGATTAATTGGAATGAAGGCTTATCCGTTTTACGCTATGAGTGGAAATGAGATTGGCTGGTTAAACCTTACTTACAGAATGCCGTTATTCAGAAATATTGACAGCAAGGTTGGTCATATATACATTGACAAAATCTTCCTATCAGTTTATGGTGATTTGGGAAATGCCTGGAACGGAAAGTTACCTGAATTTGATACTTTTAAAAAAGGTGCAGGAGCTGAACTAAGGATAGCGATGAATTCTTATTATCTGTTCCCGACAAACTTTTTTGTAAATGCTTCTTACGGTTTTGATGAAGTACAACGAACAGTCCGTAATGAAACCATTAAGTATGGAAAAGAATGGAGATTTTACGGCGGAATTTTATTTGGTTTTGATTTCTAATTACTGTTGATCAGTAAAATAATAATGAAGGAAATTTTATGATTTTCAAAATAAAAAAAATAGCTGTATTAGCCTTAATTATTTTTTGTGCACAACAGATAAATTCCCAGGATAATCAACGTGAAATTGAACTGACAGGAAATCTTCTTGCTGATTCAAAATTACTGATGATAAATTCTGATAACGTTAATCCTCAGATACAATTACCTCAGTCTGAAAAAAAATCTGCTTTACTGGCAGGCGTACTTTCATTTGTAGTTCCCGGAGCCGGAGAAGTTTATGCTGAAAGCTACTGGAAAGCAGGAATCTTTATCGCAATAGAAGCAGCATTAATAACTACTGCAATTATTCATGATAATAAAGGTGATACTCAGACAGAAAAGTTTGAAAAATATGCTAATGAAAACTGGAGTGTTAGAAAATATGCTGAATGGACATTGGAGAATGTGGCAGATCCTGCATCAACAATTTATAACCCCGGAATAAATCCGGCAGACTACCAGGTTATTAATCCTGATGGTTCAATTAACTGGGGCGAATTAAACAGGCTTGAACGTGCGGGCATTTATGGATATACACATGCATTACCTTTGCCTGGCGATCAGCAGTATTATGAAATGATAGGGAAGTATCATCAGTTCAGCCACGGCTGGAACGACGCGAACTTTGATGATACAGATTACAGGATACTATCACCAAATTATCTTTATTATTCAGGTGAACGCGGAAAGGCTAATGACTATTATAACATTGCCTCCAAAGCTGTAATTGGTATCTATGTAAACCATTTCTTAAGCGTGCTTGACGCTGTCTGGACTACAATAAATTATAATAAAGATTTAACCGTTAAGTTCAGGTTGGAACAGAATAACCTTGTAAGAGAAATTGATTTTATTCCAACATTGCACATGAGTTATAGTTTTTAGATTTGCTTAGTGTTCTTTGTGGTATTAAGAATTTAACCACAAAGTTCACAAAAAAATTTGCACAAAGACCACAAAGTTTAAAAGTTCATTCGGAAGGAAATAACAGGCGTCCTGTCAACAATACTTACATTTACATTCTTTAATATCTTCGCATCTTCGTTCAGGTAAAAATCATAAATCACATTTGAAATGATTGTGCCTACTGCCGCGCCAACAATCACATCAGTCAGATAATGTTTATTATCCTGCATTCTTGAATAGCCGACATATCCCGCCCAGCCGTAAAGTGTGAGAAAGGAAACTGCTTTAAGACTTTTTCTTAATACGTCATTGTTCGCTGTCATTGGTGATGAGTCAAGATAATCATCAATTTCCCTATAAAGAAAAGATGAAGCAGCAAATGCAGTCGAAGTATGCCCGCTGAAAAAACTTTTTGTATCGGAACCATCCGGTCGTCTTCTTCCGATAGTCTCTTTAGTAATGTCAGTTATAGCAAAAGTGTAAAGAATTGATTTACCGAAAAGAAAAATATGTTTGTAATCTTCTTTATCTGTCGAGGAAGGAGCAATAAGATTTTTACCGAGTGTAAAAGCTAAGCGCGAATAAAAAATAATGTTGGGAAAATAATGTGGATCAAGACTTCCAACTGAAACTCTTCCGCTTTTCCCGATATTATCTTGGATGTTCGATTCAAACGAAGATGGTCTTACAGATAACTTATCATCTTCCTCTATACGAATGTTATTCCTTGAAAGCATATAACCTGTGAGCAAAAGATCATGCCAGCTTAATCCTTCTGTAACACCTTGCACAGCCGCGTTTTGAATTTTTTTTAAGTTACCTGTAAGAGATAAACTCTGCGGAAGTATTATTGAATTTGATATGACAATTATGAAGATAAACCTGTTAAACATTTTTCCCCGTTATTTTAGTCTGATTTTTTCAAATGATTTTCTTTTGTATTTAATTTGAATCTGAACCACTTTTCAATAGTGAACAAATTTCACTAGTACTTTCAAATTACTAAACTGTCATTCTGTCCGCAGCGGCGGATTATTTCAGGATCTGCTCAGTTTAATATATCCCGAAACCAGTTCGGGATGACTCGGTATAAAATTAGGATAACGCTCACTTTTTTTTCAATGACAAAATACATCCTATAGATTATCGAGAATAATCCTTCTTCTGTTTACCACAAAATCTTTTATGGCAGCTATATCATTGTCAAGATTGAATCCCGCCAGTCCAAGATGCGGATCGAGATAATATGCGGTTTTTATTTTGTTATAAATTGTATCTACGATTGGGAAAAGATTTTCTTCAGTAAATATTTCGTTACAGATATATCTTAATTCATTCCTGTACATCGAATCGATCTGCGGATTAGTTTTCAGCTTACGCATAATTTCATTATCACCGTATATGATGGGCTGAAACTGCGGATCAAATGAACGGTCAAAATCCCAGGGAATGATCTGGTAAGCGGAATCAGATGAACTTTTATATAAATACATATTGTTGGTAAAGCCGTCAACGCTCGCGATTATTGTTGATACAGCATGATACCTCAGATAATTTTTTATATCGAGATATTTGCCTAATTGTGTTAAAAGATTTTCTGAACTTGTTGTATCGATTGCATTGAAGAATTCAGCAAGGTTATTTAAGTTATCATCGTCTGGAATTTCTTTGTCAAAATTTGTGTGAATGTTATTCTGCCCGATCATACTGAACTTTGCTTCGAATCTAACTTTAATCAATTCGTGAACAGGAAGATTTCTTTTAAGGAAAAAGTTTTCATCAATTCTTTCTATGAGTTTATAAGCACCTTTATTTTTATCGTTGAGTATCAGAAATATTTCAGATGAATTAAAAACAGGGAAACCCAATTGAAGAAATATATACGATGCCAATGTCGTCTTTGTGAAGGATCTGTCATAAACCTGAGCGCTTAAGTTAAATGTACTTTCGTTTTCAATAAGTCCGTCAAGAGTCGTAACGGAGTAAGACCATTTGGGAAAAAACCTTGAACCGGCTCCTGAAGCTTCGATGTTTCCGTTTATCAACTCGTCATTATATAAAAGTTTCACCGCAACATTTGTATTGCCGAACCTGTTTTCAAGAAGCATCTGGTAATCTTCAGTGTTTATCTGTGCATCAACAACGGGTAGAGTGTTTTGCGCTTTAACCGGGTTGACTTCGTTCACTGTCTCGCAGGAAGAAAAGATCAACGCAGCAAAAAATAGATACAGATATTTTTTCATTAAAAGTTTACCTGTAATTCTAAAAACAATCTTGAATCATCGCTGCTGTATTTTGACTGGAATTTATTTTTAGCGAACAATCCGTTCCCATTAATTTTTAATCTTACATCTTTGTGAAAAAAAAGATTAACGCCAATGATAGTCTGTACAGTATGAATATCAGAATCATTTATATCAGGAGCAAAATAACCGAGCAGCAAAACCGGCTCAATAAACTTTATTACATCACCACCAATATCAAACACAAAAGAACCGGCAACACGAACAGCAGTCGCGTTGACTTTCTTTTCATCATTCATCAGTAAATATCTTACCTGCTCTTCCGGATTACCGACATAACTTAATTCAATATTCGCGTTGAGTGAGTTTGATTCATAACCGGCATCGGCCGCGAAACCGTTTACGTTTATAGGTTCTTCACCGCCTTTGTGCAGGTACATATAATTAGCTGAGTAAATAAAATTTCCGCAGTGATAACTGAACCTGTTTGCCCAGCCGAATGCGAGAGAATTATTCTTGAATAATGATGAGTAATATGAAATAGGGAAGTCGGGATCTTTGTCAGAGTATTTGCTGTAAACCTGTAAACTTACGCTTCGCTGCGTATAACCGAATTCAGAAAAGTTATCGTGAATTAAACTTCTCTCGATGAACACGGATTCTTCCCTGTTAATTAACTGCTCATAACCAAAAGGAGTTTTAATATTGCCGACTTTGAATTTCATTCTCCGCATATATTCAAACTTAACTGAAAACTCTCGAAGCCTTACCATATTATCTTCTGAACTTCCGCGGAGTTCAAGTTGGGCTTCAATGTCTTTGTTGACTTTATAATCCGCCTGGAATTTTCCTTCATAAAAAACTTCCTGGTTATTTTTTATAAGAGGATTCCTGTTCCAGAATTTATAACCGGTAGAACCATAACCGGAAAATTCCATTTGTGCGAATAAGTTGTTTTGAAATACGAAAAGGATAAGTACCAATGAAGCAAAAATGAGAAGCTGATAAATTTTCATATAATAAATTGTGTTGTTGGAAAGATGTCCCGAACATTGCTGCGAATATAATAAAAGAGATGAACTTTATCTCTTCACATTCTTTGTGAAAAGCAGAGATGTTTGAGTTTCACTTTGTGTGCTTTGTGGTTTATACTCTTTTTTAAACCGCAAAGAGCGGAGAGAAAAACTCGTTGCAAGTTGTCAGGTGAAAATATAATTTGGATGAGAGGAAGTTTTATGACAATTACTTTCAAACAAGAATGAGGGCAGAATGAAAATATTTCAAATCAAATCAGCACTTTTAATTATTCTGCTTAACACTATCATTTTCCCCCAATGGTCAACCGATCCCAACAACAACCTGATAGTTGGTTATGGTTTAGATCCGAATATCTGCAGCGACAGCGCAGGCGGCTGTTATATCACTTACGATTACGACAACCTTTCCTATCCACGCAAACTTGCACTTGAAAGAATAGACAGGTATGGCTATAAACCGTGGGGTACAAAAAAACAAATAATGGGTGAACTGCCTGGCCAATGGAATGCAGAGTTAATTGAAGATGGCGAAGGTGGAGTAATAATAAGTTTCCAAGACCTTTTCGAAAATATTCCACAAGTCATACAGAAAATTAGAGTTCAAAAGGTTGACAGCAGTGGGAATTTTTTGTGGGGTACATCAGGAATAAATGTAACACTTGAAGACAATAACCAAGGATCACAAAATTTAGTTAGTGATGGCAGTGGAGGATGTGTTATTGCGTGGAAGACATTCAGTTCAGTTTTTTATGTAAACAGAATAAGTGAAAACGGCGAACGATTATGGAGCGATAGTGGATTAGTATTAGGAGAAAGTAACTTTAGTGGAACAAAACCGAGGGTGATTAGAGCATCCGATGGATATTATTATGTGGAAACAGGCGAATACATATACAGATTAAGAGACAACGGAGAAATAGTTAGAAAGGACAGTGTTGCATTAGGTTATACAATATCCGACAATGAAGGTGGAATAGTATTAAGCAGCAGAGTATGGAATGGTATGATACCAAAGCTTGTAGCACAAAGAAAAGACTCACTTGGGAATAATTTATGGCAGGAACCTTATATTGAAATTGCTGATAGTCTTCACATTAATTCTGTTCCAATGGTAAGCTATAGTTCAGGATATTATTATTATAGCTGGTATGGAACGAAGAATGGAATAAACAAAGTAACAAGATTTCAGGCACTAAGGCAGGATGGAAGTAAACTTTTTTCCGATATCGGTATTCAGATTTCAAATCCGCCCTTAAACGGAACTATAATTATCCCATTGGCAGAAAACAGAACAGGGTTTGTTTATTATAGTAGTGACTTTTTACCTGATTCTTTACTTATTCAAACTTATGATACACTTGGAAATAAAGTATGGCAAATATCGGGTGTTCATCTTGCACATCCTCCAATTGAATCTCAATCATTTACAGCTGACAAAAATGGGGGGTTCATAATTGGAGGTACAAAAAATGAATTTACAATTGTAGTTCAGCAAGTCAGTCGGAATGGTAATTTGGGTGAAGTGCTACCAGTACCAGTAGAACTACTTTCATTTACTGGTAAAGCTAATGATAAAAAAATAATACTCAATTGGATTACTGCGACAGAGCTAAACAACCAGGGTTTTGAAATTGAAAGATTAAAAGATCAAAAGATTGAAGGTTCGAATGAATGGGAGAAGATAGGTTTTGTCGAAGGACACGGAACAACAACAGAAACTCACACATATTCCTTCATTGACAATGAAATCTTATCAGGGAAAATAAAATACAGACTGAAGCAAATTGACTTTGATGGGACATTTGAATACTCAAATGAAATAGAAATTGATGTTGATTTGACACCAAAAGAATTTGTGCTTCAGCAGAATTATCCTAACCCCTTCAACCCTTCAACAAAAATAAAGTTTACAATTCCTGCCGTAGAGACGCATCGCGATGCGTCTCTACTGACAACGTTACAAGTTTACGACATACTCGGCAATGAAGTTGCAACATTAGTAAACGAAACAAAACCCGCAGGCACTTACGAAGTTGAGTTTAATGCGGAAGGAATAACAAGCGGGGTTTATTTTTATCAACTAAAAGCGGGACACAATATTTCAACAAAAAAACTTTTACTGCTGAAATAAATACTTTGTGTGTTTTTTGGGTTTATCCTCTTTTTTTACCGCAAAGAGCGGAGAGAAAATGCAAAGAGCACTAAGACTAAAAAGGAACGCTTTGCTACTGAAACCATAATGAACTAATTTAAAGCGAGTAAGTTTAGTTTAATTATGAAACGAATATCTTTCTTTTTTCTAATAACTCTTATCATTCCCGCTTA
>JAEXTA010000015.1 GCA_023453665.1 Bacteroidota bacterium
CTGTTTATCTGATGGCTCAAAGTACGTGGTGGTTTCCTTAAACGGACTCCATTGCAGGTAAGCCTTTTCGTGCGGCGGGTCTGATTCCCTGAATTCGAACATCGAGCCATATTCATTTGTCACGAGTCCAAGGTTTTTACTGTACCATTCTCTCATCTGCTCGGGACTTTTACATTTAAAAAAGATACCGCCTATTCCTGTCACCTTTTTACTTTCGGGCATAAGCGCCGCTCCTTTGTTTGAAATGTTGCTTTTTATTTCTGTTGATTTGTTAAACCCGTTGAACATAAAAACAGCTAAGAATATCATGACAAAAATCATAATTATCTCACTTTCTATTTCATTGTTAAGAATTTTTATAAAAGGATTTGCTGATAGGAAATTATAAATGAAAGTACAGAATTCAAAACAGACTAATATTTATGTTTCTGCTCTATAATCAGATTACAATCTATGCTCTTTCAGAATTTTAAATTATAAAATTCTGCTTCTTCTTCAACAATTCTTTTTATGAGAGATGTTAAGTATTCCCATTCTTTAATAGAATAACTCTGTACATCAACAGAAAGAATTTTACCTTTATTTATATCTATTACTACTTTAGGCGTTATCATAAATGCATCATCAAGCTCTTCCTCTTCAATATAAAACATTGGACTTGGCATACCTGGAACAGGTAACCCTATCCATTGACCTGTACTGGTACCTCCTTCAAAAATATTATATGTTAAATAAACATTTTTTGTTAGGATAAAATATTTTATATCAGGATAACTTGTCTTCATTTCCCTGCAAAATGTTTCTAAAGTTTCAGGTATGGGTATAGCAATATGAAGTGAATCTTCCGGTCTGCAATAAACTTCTGTAGAAACTAAATCCGCAACTGCACTCCAATCCAATCGTTTCACATTCAATTTTTTATGTCTGTACTTTGTCATAGTTCCCCATTGTTCTCCTTCAAGTATTTTCGCGAATGAATTGTATTTTTCGCTTATATAAGCCCGGGGTGATTGTAAAGAATCTTTGTTTTGCCTCTCAAACGGTTTAAAGAAATCATATGTTTGTTCACTCTCATAATCAATTACAAAATCATTAATATTTATATCCTTTGCTTTTTTTGTTTTTACTGAATCATCATCTGAATAATGAAAAGAAACTCCGGACGAATCGATATTAGTAAAATAAATAACATCGCCATCCCTAAAGATAATTTTATTACTTCCATCCAACTTAATACTGTTCCCACTCGAAGATGAAGAACACGATAACAGTGTTAGTGCTAAAATTACAATTACAATTGTTTTCATTATTAAAACTTTATTGAAGGTGCTCATTTTAGTTTATTTCAGTCTGTCAAAATTTCTAAAATTTTATTTATGATTTCAGGCCTTAATTTTCTTTCATCTCTATCCAAAACAAAAACAGAAATAGTGGTGTTCAATGCCGGAAAATATTCTACCGCCGTTCCCCAAAAGCCTGTATGCCCATAGCCTTTGTAACCGCTGTATTCACCGGAAGAAATTCCAAGGTAGTAGTTGCTCTCAGTAGAATCTGTTGTTTGAATCTTCGTATAAATCAAATTGAATACTGCAGTGTCTTTTATAATTTCAGAATTAAAAAGTTTGTGAGTGAAAATAGCAAGGTCGTGAGTTGTGCATGCAATTCCTCCACCGCCGTAAAGATCAACCGAAATATCTATGTCATAAGAATCCCAGTTATACTCGCCCCAATACTGATGCACTAATGATTTTGTACCTCGAGGTTTTTTTTCGAGTGTTGGCATCCAGGTGTCGTTCAATCCGAGCGCTTCATACGATAGCAGTTCACGCATTGCTAAGTGGAATGGTTTCTTAACTATACCTTCAATTATTTCTGTAAGCAAAAGATAGTTTGCGTCTGAGTAGTTAAAAACCGTACCGGGATTTCCGAGCGGAGCTCCCTGTTTTATCGTCAATTCTAATTGTTCGTCGCGCGTCCACCTGTAAGTTTTGTTCGCGCTTATAAAATCGATGTAATCCTGTGTAGCGTAATTCTGTATTCCGCTTGTATGTGACAGAAGATGTTTAACAGCTATTGAATCAAGATCATAACCTCTTGTTTGAAACAACTCTTTTGTTTTATCAGTAAGTAATGTTTTGACGGATTGATGAATGGACAACTTATTTTCCTCAACCAATTTCAAAATGGTCGCCGACACATAAGGTTTAATGTTGCTTGCGATAAGCGCTGGCTGATCGTGTTCAAGTTCTGATTCGGAATTTTTATTTGAATAACCACTCGCCCCGCTCCAGGAAATACCATTAGACGGTGATTCAACGTGCACCATTAGCCCGACTGATTTTGGATTTGCAGTATAAATTGAATCAAGAACATTCTGAATTTTTGTTTCTGCAGATTGGGCATTAACAAAACTATTCAGATACAAAAAGCCAATTAAGAAGAATGTTAGTCGTGTCTTCATAATTTTATTTCCTATGAATCATTGAACTGCACTATTTTTTTCTTTGCGCCGTATCTCTTTACTTACCCATCCGTCATTGAAGGATTAAAGAGGTTAGGTTGCTTTTATTAATTCTGAATACAGTTGGGTAAACTTTCAATATACTCAACGAAAGAAGTTTCTAAAGCATTTGTTGAACTTTTACTTTTAAATAAATCCATAACACTTGAACTGCTACCAATTGATTGAACCCGATAAACCATTTTTCTTTGCCTTAAGTCCCACAATTGCAAAATTAACCGTGATTCTTTGTCGCCAACCTGTACCTGATAATAATATTTTTCTGAAGAAAAAAACTCTACACTTTCAAAGAAGATTAAATAATCGGCATTAAAAGTAGTACTTAAATATTCAAAAAAGGTTGAATCTTCTTTTGTCATATTGCTGAAGCAGTATTTTCTGCTGTTCATTGAACGTTCTAAATCCGGAGCTGCATAGTATAATCTGGTTTGGTCAATAATACTTATACAAGGTCTAAGTTCTTTTAATTTTTTTGTAAATGCACTGGTATATAATTTTGCTTCAGGGGAAACATAAAAACTTGAGTCACTTCCAACAAAGTGCCATTCACCTGTTAATGGACATACAATAATGTTTTTGTTCGTAAAATCTTTAGTATCCATGTTCGGATCCCTGAATACAGTAACTAAACTACTTGAACAGGAGTTTAGTATTAACCCCAAAACTACAATTAGTAAATATTTCAATTTATAATCCTTTATCAATCGATAAGAAAGCAGTAATTGCTTAACAACCTAACGGCGTGTTATGTTAAACCGCAACTCCGCGTTTATAATTATTTAAAAGATTTCCTGTGTTTATTTTTTCTAAAGAACGCTATTCAAAAAAATCGACCCGAGCTTTTTTTTTCTTAGCACCGTATCTCTTTACTTACTTGTTCATCTTCGACGGATTAAAGATGTTATACCACATCTTTTGTTAATAGATTTCCAAGAATAACAAAGTACTCTCTTTCTATTTCTGTAAATTTTTCTTGATAGTTTTGCAATTCTTGATACAATAGTAAACTCTTATCTACTTTGTTATTATGGAAAAGAGAAATTGCATAACCCAATTTATAATAGTTGCCTTTTGATTTATCAAACGCTTTGCTGTAATACTCTTCAGAAAGATTAAAATCACCGTTGGTCAGATAACACCAACCAATTGATGCATAAATAATTGGACTTTTAGAATCAGACAAGGCTTTTTCATAATACTTTATGGCCGAATCAAAAAAACCTAAATCAGCAAGATAGTTTGCTTTAGATAAATTAAAATCTTCTTGAGTGATACCAACAAACCAATAAAGAAGGTATAAATAGAATAGTTTAAAATATATCCAGGGTTTTAATAATAACTTCATACTTTTAATGGCGGTGCATCGCCGTGTTTGTAAATATTTAAAAATTTTCCTGTGTTTATTTCTCCAATGAACTCTATTCAAAAAGATCGACCCGAACTATTTTTTTCTTTGCGCCTTATCTCAATACTCACCCGTCCGGCTTTGACCGACTAAAGAGATTAGATTGATACTACTTTTTTATTCAACATCGTTGTGATTTTAGTATCCAAATTGGATGATTTTAGCAAAGCATTTAAATCACTTGTGTTTTTACCAATAGTATTTTTTAGTACCTCGACTGATGTATTAATTAAATCATGAAAATTGTATCTGTTTGCTTTAATATCATCAGAATATTTTTGAATATTCTGAAGATTAGACCAATTGTCATCACCTTTGATTTTATGTGAGATTATTCTAGACAAATGAAAAGTAGCGTTTCGGTACAGGAATCTACTTATATCATTTTTATTCTCAGCATATTCTGTTTTGCTAAGTTCTTGTTTAACTTTTTTATATATAAGAGTTGAAAAAATATATATTTGTGCAGGGCGACCCGTAAATATTTTGTCGTAATATTCACTCCATACTTTGTATTTCCTACTTCTTGAATCAGAACAGCGTTTTAAAACTATGCTTAAATATGCAACTGCTACAATGTCGTTGGGGAATATATTATCAGCTGTAATTCCTTTATTGTTGTGATATTGTCTCGGCTTTCTTTCATAGTAATAACCAAAATGTTTCATTATCTCTTCAAGGTCAATTTGACTTTGCTCATTGGCTCTTAAATTTCTCCCGGATATTTTATTTTGATTATTGGTTGTTAATACAACTTTGTCTACTAGATTTAAATTATCAGTTTGAAAAATTTTAACTAATACACGTGAATCCTTCTTTAAATTCCCTTGTTTTTCAGCTAATGCCAATGTTGAGGCGGTTTGGCATCCATTAACGATTTGAACATTTTTTAGCTTTATATGTGGATTGTCAGGATCGGTGACAGGATCTACTCTGTCACACACCATTGTAATTCCATTATTTAGAAACCAAAATAAATAAGACTGTTCAAGGGATGAGCAAGTTGATAAAATATCAGAATTTACAGAACCTCGCGTACCTAAAAATCTTCTAATATTTAAATCGTAAATAAAACCGTGTTTGTCTTCATTAACAATTCTTGCAATCTCGGAAGCTGGGACAGTACATATTATTCCGGTTAAACCTTGAGTTTGGTATTTAATTAACGATGGTGAATTAGCATCATATTTTATTTTTATATCACAATCGATTTTTTTATTTCTTTTCTCACTTGCGTTTAATTTGTCTACTAATTGAATTGAGCTTACGAATTCGAAAGAAAAACTTGCAAAAGTATCATTGTCATACGCTTCAATTATTGTTTTTCTTTCTTGAACACATTCTTCTGAAACTTCAACTCCAATTGAATTTGTAATGTATGCTACTTTTATATGAATGTTCGAAGGTCCAAATGAACTTTGTGTAGCTCGATATTCAAGAATTTTATCCCGAAATTTTATATTTGATATCTTATCAATATCCTCTCGTGTTTTATTAAAAAGCCAGTTAAGGCCATTACTTATCTGAATAACTCTATTAGACTCAAATGAATCTGTAAATTTTGATTGAATTATATATACAAAACACTCATCGCCTTCTTCCTCTATTGTAATTGAGTCGATTTGTTTATCTTGACCTCCATCAACGAAATCGGTATCGTCATAGGAATTTAATCCTATATCAGTATATGTTGAATGTGCAAAACGAAAAAAAGCATAATCATTTTCACAGCCCAAAAATTGTTTTAATTCATCCACATTAGTTTCAACAATTTGTTGTTTTATATTCATTTCCACCTCTTAATTATAAAGTTAACGGTGTATCATGTTAAAACGAAACGACGTAATTATTTTATCTAAAAGATTTCCAGTGTGTTTATTTTTTAAAAAACTTTTCATTTCTATTTAAATGCTTAACCAAGCTAAATGAACCAAAGCACTGATACCAACTATTTTACTTGGTTAAGTTTAATATTTACTTTTTAAAAAAGTTATGTATCTATTTTATTGCCATTTCTTTTCTAAATAATTCTTTAATTTCTTTAAATTTATTTAAGTGCCATTTAAGAAGTTGTGAATTCTGATGTGATATTTTTGTGCGTTCTTCTCCAACAGCTAATCCGTCAGAACCATCCCTTGGATAAAGTTGTTCATATAGCGTTATCATATCAATTGATTTTGTATAAACCTCATCAATTGCTTTTTGAATCGATTCACTAAACAGAAAAAATACTTCTGAAACACTAGAATAAAAATCTGAGCAACGTACAAAATTAGTATGTCCATCTCTTTGAATTTCCAAAAAATATTGATTAACAATCTTGTACATAGCTAGCTTTCTTTCATAAGTATCGAACTTTAATCTTCTCCGATTAATCTGATACTGTTGGAAAGCTATATACAAAGCCAATAAAGCAATAAGTGGAGTTAATAAGGAAGACAAAATATCAACTAGTGATGATTGCATAATTTTATTCTATTGCTAATTTTAGGAAATTATGTTGTTACCTAGACTGATTTTATTATACTAAACAACCAATATTTACAAATTATTTTTCTCCCGAACCGCTTTCCACATACAAGCCAAACCTGTACAACTGCCTCAAAGCACTGCCCCGGGATTTTTTCGGAAGAAACAAAGGGGCGTATAAAAACAACACAAACTTATATTAATTCATAACCAGTTTCAATATTAAAAATAAAAACGCCCGAAGCGGCGGGCAAGGCGCTCCGGGCTTTCCACATTATAACCCTGCTTAAGTTTACGCCAATAAGGCATCAAGCAAAGTTACACCCATCAATAATTCTTAACATCACCACCCCTCTCCCAATCCACCAGCCCCTCTCCTTTATAAGGAGAGGGGGAAGGGGTGAGGTCTCTTATCGCCTCCTCAATCCTCGCAAACGCCATCTCCGCATTCCCCGCAATCTCTTCATTCCTTATCCTCACAAACCTTATCCCGAATTTTTCTATATATTTTTGTCTCTCCGCATCATACTCCTTTTGTTCAGGTACATCGTGAACACTGCCATCAAGTTCAATTGCCATTTTTAACTCGGGACAATAAAAATCCAGCACAAACCGGTCAACGGAATATTGTCTCCTAAACTTATAACCATCTGTTGCCCGATTACGTAAATACAGCCACACTATCTTTTCAGTAAAAGTTTGGTTCTTTCGTAACATTCGCCTCGTGTCTTTTAGTTCTTTTTTATTAAAATGTTTTGTCATAAACCCTCCTTCAACCTCACCCCGTCAGTGCCGGGCAAGCCTTAATCCCTCTCCTTAGTAAGGAGAGGGAAATTCTTTACTGTCTTTCTCTTTTAATTGTCAGACCCCATTGTGATAGAAAGATTTCGGAAAACTTTAATTTATCAATTTTTTTAGATAGTTAGTAAATTAATTTTTCATTCTGGAATACTGACCAAAATCTAAGATTAAGGTATGATTGGATACACAGAAAATCAAGATTGGGCAAACGAATGGAATACAAGGAATCATCAACGAATTATGATTAACGACTCAACCTGCGGCGGACAGGTTTTGATTTGCTAAGTTATCTGGTATCAGGCATCCGGTATCAGGCATCTGGTATCACGCATCCCGCATCCGGTAACTGTTATCACGTATCTGCTCACCCGCCGATTATTAACACTTAATTAATACACCATTAACTATTAGTTTTTATTTTTGTAAAAGTATTTTGTAAATGTTTCCGGAGAACGAGATGAAAAAAATTATTGCAGCATCAATCATTTTTCTTTTACAGTTAATTGTATATCCTCAGACTAAAACGGGTAATGTAATTTTCATCCATCCCGATGGAACAGGTCTGGCAGACTGGAATGCGCTGCGCATATTAACTGTCGGTCCTGACAGCGAACTTAACTGGGATAAACTTTCATCTGTTGGTTTGTACCAGGGACATATACGGAACAGGCTTACATCCTCATCAAACGCCGGCGCAACAATTCACGCTTACGGTGTTAAAGCAGACCTTAATGATTTCGGAATGACCGATAACCTGGTTACTCTTTCACGCTCCGGCAAAAGAATGAGTATAATGAAAGAAGCGATGTCCAAAGGAATTTATACGGGAATAATTAATTCAGGCTCAATTGAAGAGCCGGGCACAGCAGTATTTATTTCAAGCAATTTAAAACGCGGCAACTACAATGAAATTGCGAAGGATGTAATTCAATCAGGAGCTGATCTTATTTTTTCAGGCGGTGAGGATTTTCTGTTGCCGGAAGGAGTTAGCGGAAGGTATTCAACAAGTGGTAAAAGAATTGATGGAGTGAATCTTATCGAATGGGCAGAACAAAACGGTTATAAAGTTATTTATTCAAAAGAAGAGTTGATGAAAACTTCTTACGAAGAAAAGAAAGTGCTTGGTGTTTTTGCTGCGCGTCATACATTTAATGACAAAACAGAAGAGGATTTAAAAGCAGCCGGTCTTAAAAATTTTTCACTGGAAGCTCCGACTGTAAATGAGATGACAAAATTTGCGCTCGAATTTTTATCTCGTAAAGGAAAATTTTTTCTTGTTGTGGAAGAGGAAGGCACCGACAATCTTGGAAATAAAAATAATGCTAACGGAAAACTGGAAGCATTACACAATGCAGATC
>JAEXTA010000050.1 GCA_023453665.1 Bacteroidota bacterium
CACCAGGACTAATAAAAAAGTTTTTCTGTACAAGGATTTTCTGAAATACAAAAGAATGTAAACAATTGCAGAAACGGCAAAAACTGCTGCTATAGCAAATACAAAAACGTCATGATGCTCTGATATAACTGCATTTAGAATAATCCCGGAAATGAATGACGCTGTAATTATAATTACAGGAAAATCTTTCATTTAATAATTGAAAGTACTGCCGGTTTAATATGATAAAGAGAGGTTATTTTTTTTCTTAAAATATCTGAATAAACTCCGGCTGAAATTGTTAGTGCCGGATTTAATGTATGTGTTTTAACTGATAAATCTTCAATGTTACCATGATCAGAACAAATAATAAGTGTAATGTTTTTACCTTTCACTTCAGTAAGAACTGTGAAAAGTAATTCATCAATTTCTCTGAATGTTTTCAGAAAGTCTTCATCATATCTTCCATGACCAAGGTGATCAGTTAAAAAATATTCATATAACGTAAAGTCATTTCTTAAAGCTATTTTTATTAATCTCTTTCCAGCAGTTTCAGGGATTATTGTTTTAAGCTTATAACCCAACTTTTTGTTCCATCTTTCGTTAGTTATTTCTGCGGTTAAAGCATCACCTTTTCTAACTTCTGCAGCCTTATTCAACTTCATTCCTGACAACATACAACTCAAAGATGTAACACTTAATCTTTTTTTGCCGGAATTTATATATTCAAAAAAAACTTTTGGGTAGGCATTTACAAAAAAAACTTTCTTCTTTCTCTTTATAAGTTCAATAAAAATATTTTTTTCTTTGATCAGGGGGACTAACGTAGAATAAGGATAAGGACCGAAATGTTTCCCGACGAATTCAGATGCATTAAATCCGCAGAAAATAGATGTCTGCCCGGTTCCACTTTGCGGTAATCCTTCAATCCCCATACAAGCATCTGTTGGAAATAAAAAATAATTGTCTTTTTGAATTTCGGGATTTTTATCAGTGGGTATTGTACCGAAAATTTTTTCAAAAGTTTTGAATCCGTATTTAATAAATGGATTTATTTCAGGATCGTTTTTTCCTATCCCTACACCATCAATAAAGATCATCAATACCGGATTGGTTTTTGAAGTTTTAATTTAAAGCCCTCAACTATTTTTTGAATCAACAATAAGAGTCACCGGACCATCATTAATAATCTTGACAGACATCATTGCACCGAATATACCTGATTTTACTTTCTCTTCACCAAGATTCTGTTTAATGCGTTCTATGAAACTCTCATAAAGCGGAATAGCTGTCTCGGGTTTAGCAGATAATGTAAACCCGGGCCTGTTCCCTTTCATTGTTTCACCGTAAAGAGTGAACTGAGAAATAATCAGAATCTCACCTTTTACTTCTTTTACTGATAAATTCATTTTTTCATTTTCATCTTCGAATACTCTTAGATTACAACACTTATCGGCTGTAAATTCAACATCACTATTTGAATCACCTTCTTTCACAGCTACTAAAAGCACTAATCCATTTTTTATTTCTGCAGAATAATTGCTGGCAGTGATATATACTCCGCCTTCTGAAACACGCTGTAAAACAACTTTCAATTCAAAATCCCTTTAATTACACGGTTAATATTTTGAAGATCTTTTTTGATTTCTATCCTTGTAAAATTATTTTTTTTCATTATTTCTTCGACTGCTGATTCCTGTCCCTGACCAATTTCAAAATACAAATTGCCGCCACTAACAAGCAAGTGTTTTGCTTTTTGTGATATGGTTCGGTAGAACGAAAGTCCGTCGTGATAATCAGTTAAAGCAGATTCAGGTTCATACTTTAATATTTCCTGTTGCAATCCCAGAAAATCAACTTTGGAAATGTAAGGCGGATTTGAAACTATTATATCATATTCACGCTTCAAATTTTGCGATTCAGAATTAATATCAAGTTGAATAAAGTTAATCTTTTCATGAACATAATTAATTTTCGCGTTTCTCTCTGCCACACTTAATGCGTCTTTGGATACATCAATAGCAGTAATACAAAATGACTCACTGTTTTTTGCTAAAGCTACGGCAATATTACCGCTGCCTGTTCCAATGTCAAGAACTTTTAATCCGGTTTTGTTTTTGTACTCTGCCAAAATTATTTCGACGAGTAATTCAGTTTCCGGACGGGGAATGAGAACAGATTTGTTAACAACCAGGTTACAATTATAAAATTCAACATTGCCCACAATATATTGAAGAGGTTCGAATGTACCTCGTCTTCTGATACTTTCACGGTACGCTGTGATTTCATTCTCGGAAAGAGGACGCTCAAATAACAGATAGAGGTCAAGGCGTTTACTTTTAAGAATATCTGCAAGAAGTAATTCTGCATTTAATCTTGGAGAATCGATTCCCTTCTGTTCTAAATATTTTTCTGAAAGTTTAAGCGCTTCAAGGATTGTTAACATAAAATGAATGAGGATTAAATGTACAGCCTACTCAACCAGGAAGTAATAGATTAAAACACCAAAATTAATTTGTACAGCGCCGAAAAGTATCCCGCTTATAAGATCGTATTTACGAGTCTGGTCAAGGGCTTCCCCGCTGCCTGTAATCTGGTATTCATCAAATTTATCATCGGCTTGCATTTTAAAGTAAGCAGATGTACCACCAAGTATCACAATGCTGCCCATAAGAATTTTAAAAATGTCTTTTTGAAAAAAGCTAAGTTCATTTGCATTACCAATATAATCTAATTTGATAATATCATCAGATGAAAATTTTCCGGTTTGAATTTCTTTTTCTGCAAATCCTTTTTTTCTCAGTGAAATATTTCCGTTCGATAGCGAGAGTGTAACAGGAGTTCTGCCGTAATATTTTCCGTTTGAGAATACTTCTGAATCGGAAGGTTCAGTTCTTATCAATATTTCTGACCTTAGTTTATAATTAAGCCTTTTCGTCTCACATCTGATTAATTCGATAGTATCAACTATTGTTTTTGCATTCCATCGGTCGCTGTTTTCCATCACTACTAAAATATATTTCCCGGGTTCCGTTTGAACATCCAGAGTATTACCTTTTCCAACGAGTGAATCGTTTAAATAATAATGTGTATCCACGTAATCCGAACTGACTATCAACTTGGTGACGCAATCCTGGGCATACGTAAATACTGTGTTCAATAGGAAAACAGCAAAGATTATAATTTTAATGATACATTTCATACGCTTTTATTATACCGTTATCGAATCCAACCAGCAACATGCCATCAACAATTACAGGTGTATGTTTAACTCTTCCTTCAAGATGATACGTTTGTAGAATACTGCCGGATTTTTTATCCACGAAATAAATTTTTCTGTTAAGATCAGGAACTATCAGCTTATCCGGTGTCACTAATGGTGATGTATTTAAAACCCCGTCCGTTACGAGTTTCCAGTTTAATTTTAAGTCTTCAGCATTTAGTGAAAACAATTCACCATTAAGGTTTCCCAAATAAATATTTTCTGACTCAATAGATGGATACATAAGTATTCTATTTCCACAATCAAATTTATTTTGGATAACTCCGGTTTTAATATCTATTCTATAGAGCAGCCCGGCATCATCACCTATAAACAATTTTTCGTTTTTAATTGCGCTTCCTGAAAAAAACGGGTGTGGAGTTTTAATGCGGTAAACAATCTCACCTTTTTGAGTATCTAAACAGATTATTTCTCCCTCATTATTTGCGAACAAAAAATAATTATCATATGCAGAAGGTGAACTTTTCGTATTTACTTTTGTATCAAGTTCCCAGACTTTATGACCTACAAAATTATACTTATAAACAATACCCCTTTCTGTAGTGAATACAATACCATCATTAAATTTTACTAATTCGGTTATAACTAAACCTTTAATAATTGATTCCTCTTTGATCTGGCCTGTCAGAATGTCGTAAAAAATTATTCTTGATTCATCATCCTGATTAATTGCGCAAGCATATATTAATAATGCTTTATGGATCACGGGAGCGGTATATACTGACCCTTCATTCTTTATCTGACCAATCCGTTTTCCAGAATATATATTAAGACAATAAATTCTTCCTGAAAGATCGTTAATGAATGCAAATGAATCATACACAGTTATCATTGTTGATGGAAAACTTCCGTTTGTACTGTACTCCCATAGTTCAACTAAGGAATCAGAAAGTGTTTCGTCCGAAAGAAATTGCCGCTCCGGACTTCTACCAAATACAGCCTTTGAATCATCGCCCCTTAATACCTGCAATTTAATTTGAGAAGGAATACATCCGCATAATAAAATGAGCGGAAGTAATATGTAAAACAGTTTTTTCAAAAATCCCATCCAAAAAAGAATTGATAAAACAGACCATCCTGGAATTGAGTAAAATTATTTTCGATTTTTTTCCCGATATCATATCTCAGCACAAGCAGTCCGAATAAATTAAATCGTATTCCTGCGCCAACACTTCCGAGTGTCTGATTATATTCAGTATCCCAGGCACCGCCTGCATCAAAGAATGTTGCGGCTCTTATGGAAAAGAAACTTAATCCGAAAAAAGGAAACTGAATTCTTAAATGATCGATTAAAGGGTATCTGAATTCAAGTGAAGAAATCCATAATTTTTCACCGCGTATAGACCATCTTGGCCAGCCCCTTAAATCCCAGCTACCACCCATAAAATATCTTCGTGATTCTTTACCTTCATTATAAAATAAGGCAGATCTGACTGCCAGAGCAGAACGTAATCCAAGCCTGAAATAATGCCTGTAGTCTGCGATGATTGTAAAGTAGTTGACATTGCTATATTTCACATCGCTTGTATAACCAAGAAGCAGCCGGGCACGTATCCCATCAACAGGGCCAGAAGGACCCCAAATAGAATTATCCATTACGTATGAAACAGAATTACTTACTAACAATGCTTTACGTTCAACAACACCGGTAATAACCTGTTTATCTGAATTGGCAATAGTTAATGAAGCTTCAATTCTTTGAAATTTTGACATTGGAAAATTCAGAAGAAAGAATCCTCCATAACTTCTTTCAAAATAGAATTCATCTGAATCGCGTATATCGTATCGTCTTCCGCTGAAATGAAAAATACCGTAGCCATAATTAGCTCTTTTACTAAGGTCTATTCGTTCAATTGCTATATTAAAACTTTTTAAGAAATCACTTTGAACCTGGGCGGTGTTATAAAGCAGGAAGAAATAGTTATCATCACCAAGCAGATCGCTTAATGATAATATTGCTCCGCCTCTTGTACCATAAACAGGGTCCGTTGTAATCTGACTTTGTGCATAGTCAAGCGTGTATTCTTTTTCGTATTTGACTTTTTCTCTTTCAGAATCAGTAATGATCTTTTGTGGATGCCATAAAGATGAATTAATACTGGTATGAAAGCTAAGTTTATCCTGTGAATCAACGGAATCACTCACAATACCAGTTGTGTAAATATTAAATGAAAAATTTTCAAATCCGCAGAAGGTTATATTTTCATTATCAATAAATGAAGGATTAAACGCACTGGTTAAAAATGATGTTACCTTGGTTATCTCTTTCTTATAATCACCATCTGAAAGATCCATCTTCCAGATATTTCTTACACCATCGTGATCGGAAGTTAATAAAAGAAATGAACGGTCCGGCGAAATCATTGGCGTATAATTATTTGAATTAAGATTGGTTATATATTTTATATCACCGGATTCCGTATTGATAGAAAACAGGTTATATTTTTTTTCATTATCGCCTGATGTCCGATCTGATGAAAAAATAATTTCATTTTTATTTAATCCTTCTGAAGGATCGCGGTCATCATAAAGATCATTGGTAAGTCTTAACATATAATCTGATTCAGGATCATATAAAAATAAATCACTGAATCCTTTTCTGTCTGTTGCCTGGAAAACAATCCTTTGTTCATCTTTCAGGAATTTTGGCGAAGATATACTAACTAATTCATCCCTTTGAAATGTATGTACAATGTCATCTTCTTCAATAGAATAAAAATGAATGACATCTGTTGCACCTGATTTTGTAACAAACACAATTCTTTCATCACCTGAAATGTCTATACCTGATTGGAACAAATGAAACCCTTCCAGTTCATCCGTCTTTTCGCCACGTAAAACTAATTCAGGTTCATTCTCATCCTCATAATCATCAGATAGTTCAATGCGGTATATTGATGAGTAACCATCGCGGTTTGCCGGGAAGTAAATATACTCTTTCGAATCTTTAACAATGTGAACAGGTGAAAAATTGAATCCTTGCTGAGTGATTTTTTTTGAACTATGTTCAACGGGAACTCTGTCAGTGAATAATGAATAATATTTTTGTTTCAGGAAGTAAAGCCACTCTTTATCAATATCCTCGATTCTTTTGTTAAGGGTATGCTCAATTACTTTTTCAAAGTCCGTGTACATCCAGAAATTTTCTATCATCAGCATTACTTTTTCTTTACCATACTTTGCTTCAACAAATTCAAGAAAACTCTGACCTTCTTTGTACATCAGGAATGAACCAAAGATCATATACATATCTTCGAGACCAACAAAATAATTATTTATCACAGCATCACGCATAACCATTTCAGCTTGCGCATCAATTTCAGTGGAATAGTATTCGGCAAGCCCCTCAACAAACCACAACGGCGGCAGCATATCAGTTCTTAGTCTATGATCAATCAGTATACGGTATATTTTTGTCACCATAAAAACATGAACAAGTTCGTGCCTTATGACGTGCCTGAAATCATGCAGTGAGCCTGTTGAAGGTATCACAACCCGGCCTTTCATGAATTCAAAAAAACCACCAACACCATCAGGAATAAAACCCGGGGTTGTATTTGTTTGTTGAAAATGCAGTGAGGTATTATAGAAGATAAGAGGAATACGCTGAGTTACTACATGGTTGAATTTTACTTTAAGTTCGTCATATATTTCTTCAGCATAGAATGCGCCGATCTGGGCAACCTCTTCCATATCGTCGTAATAATAGATGTTAAAGTGGTCGGTCCGCAGGATTTTCCAGTCAAATTTTTCATACTGAACTTTATTCCTGCCAAAAAAATAAAACTGTGCAGAAGAAATATCAGCAAAAAGAAAAATAAGTATAGTTATACGCAGTAGATTCGTTTTCAACACAAGATTACCTGATAATTCAGAATTTATTTTAACCTTGAAGCGAATCTGAAATCATTCTAATCTTTTTTTTAATGTATAGATATTATCTATTTCAGAAGGATCATAACCTCGCAACAGGGCTGTGTAATAAGTTATCCAATCACCTAAAAAAATCAAATCCAATAATCTTACCTTTAGATTTTTTTCATTGCTCTTCAGTTCAAGAATTTCAACTCCAACCGATGCTAATAATTCTGAACATATATTGAATCTTTTTTGTATCTGAGGAGGATATGTGTTATCCTTTATATAAATTATTTTTGCGTGGATATTTTTAGGAAGATGTGATTCCCATCCAATTATTTCATTGTGGTTCATTTCAGGAATGACATTGTGGAATGCATGAAGTTTAGAGTTTTCATTAAACTGACATTTTAACCTGTATCCTACAGCATATGTGATATCAGCAGCTGAATAAATAACAGGAATATATCCAATCATCTTCTGAGCAAATTCCAAAGCTGTGTTACCTTCAGCTGAATATGCTTTTCCGCTCTTCTTCCAAATTTCGATGATCTTTTTAACAACTGTATTTTGTTTGTCAATTAAATATAATGTTTGAAGTACTTTTAAAAGTGAAAAGAAACTTAAACCAAGTGAATAACGAGGCTGAAATCCTTCCTGCAATCTTACAACCGGAATTTTATTCTGTTTAGCTATCTCTCCGATCTTTCCACCGGTTGTTATGCATACAATTTTACATTTCTTTTTTATGCCTTCATTCAAAACCGAAATTGTTTCTTCTGTATTTCCTGAATAGGAAGAAACAATTAGTAAAGTGTTTTTATTGGCAAAAGGCGGAAGTGAATAATTCCTGTTAACCAGGATTGGAATTTTTTGTTCATCGCAAATGAAATTTAATAAAAGATCAGCACTGATTGCCGAACCGCCTAATCCTGAAATAATGACATTTCTAAATTTTGAATCCTCTAGTGAGGAGAGTTTTATTTTATTATTCCAGGCATACTCAACCTGTTTATATGTGTTGACTAAAACATCAAACTGATTTTGAGGATCATACTTTTTAACATACTCTTTAATTGTCATTTAAATCCTATAAAATATTTCGTGTTCTGAAAATTGAATTATCTTTAAAGAATTTTTCTATCCTTTCAACTATTTCACCTTCGTGAGAGAATGTAAGACATTCATTTGCGAGTTCTTTTGCTTTTTTAAATTCTAAAGATGTTATTATTCTTTTTGCGTACAGAATTGTCGCAGGTGACATACTTAGTGAATCAAGCCCCAATCCTAACAACAGTGGAAGAGCTAAGGTGTCAGCAGCCATCTCACCGCAAAGACTGACAGGTTTATGTTCTTTTTTTGCTTCAGAAACTATGTGACTAATTGTTCTGACTACAACAGGACTGAATTCCTGGTAAAGTTCAGAAACAAGATCATTTCCACGATCAACAGCCATCATATATTGAATC
>JAEXTA010000029.1 GCA_023453665.1 Bacteroidota bacterium
TCTTCATACTGTTCATCAGTCCATAAAGCCGCGAACATTGAGATCAAGTCAGCACTGCTTTTTATTTCGACACCGAATGATTTTATATATTCGATTGTACCTGCGTCAACTTTAGATACATATGGAATAGCATTAAAGGGAGAGTATTCCATAGCTACAGTTTTAACATTTTTTAATGTATTCTTTAAATGATTTGTCAGCGATTCATGACTAGAATACTTTAACCGTTCACCCGGAAGATGATCCAGATTTCCGGCTTCAATACCCATAACAATTTTGACAGGAGTTCCTTCTTTCGGAACAAAATAATAAAACCTTCTTGTCAAATGTCGTTCTTTGGGAACGTCCAGAATATTGTGAGCTAAATCATTGCTGCCCCTGAAATCAAAGAAAAGCCATGCATCAAGGTTAGCTTTTTTAAGAATGGATTGGATTTTCTGAAGATCAAATTTTCCCATATAAACTCCGAAGAAAATTATAACAAAAATAGCTTAATAACACAGATTCAATTTAATTCTTTTTTATGACAGTGGCTTCAAATAATCTTTTAATAGTTGACAAGTAGTAACAATTCATAGTGACCGATAATCCTGCCAATCATACGTTTTATGTTTCTATATTTAAAAGATTTTTTTAATTTGCTGGCGTTGTGGAAGGATTTTATAATATTCAGAATGAGTGTTTTATTTTTCATAACCTGAATTTTATTAAGCTTTAAATAAATAAATAAAGAGATCGGTATAAACCCCCATTAAAAGTAATCCGGAAACTTAGTGAGTGAGGAATATTTACATAGTATTAGTTCTTCATTCATACTTCCTTTCTAATTCTCATATGAAAATAAAACGAATTTTAAATACTTAGTTAAACCACATAATCAAAAAGGAGAATGATGAAAAAAATTATTCTGAAAATTTCATTCCTAACCCTGTTTCTATTTAGCTCGCTGAATTTTGCACAGATTTCATATTCCGGACCCCTAGGCGGAAGTGTTCCTAGCGGTGTTACGGTTACAACAAACAGTTTCAGCAAAGTTGCATCGGTTATTGATCCTAAAGAAAGAGCAACAAGAAATATAATTCGTATTCCAGAAGAGCCATTTATGGTCGATTATGGATTTCAAACACCAATTGAAGGATCCAATATTGTTGGTGACCTTGCCGGGACAGGTTTAAGAGGTGCGGGTGAACAAACAATCTTACTCGATGATTTTGCCGGTATTCCTGAAACTAACTCAATTCCGCCCGACCCTTACATTACAGTTGGTCCGGATCATATAATTGCGACGGTTAACAGCAGTTTTGCAATCTGGGATAAAGAAGGAAATTTATTAAAAACTATAAATGCAGATAGTTGGTATGCAAGCGTGTTGCCAGGGGTTGGCTCTTTCGATCCTAAAGTTTTTTATGATCATCACGACCAGAGATGGGTTATGGTTTGGCTGCATCAGAATGATGCAAACCAGACTGCATATTTTTTACTTTCAGTTTCTGATGATTCCGATCCTTTAGGTACGTGGTACAACTGGGCACTGCCTTCAACTTTAAACGGAACTAATGTTACAAATACCTGGGGTGATTATCAGGGAGTTGGATTCGACAAAGATGCTATCTATATAACGTCGAATCAATTTGTATTTAATGGTTCTTTTCAATATGTAAAATTAAGAATAGTAGGTAAAGAACAATTATATCAAAATACTGCAGGTCAGGTCAACTGGTTTGATATCTGGAATATTTCAAGACCAGGTGGTGGTAGTTTGTTCACCCTCAGACCATCAATTGTATATGGTGAGCCGAGTGCTTACTATCTTGCGTATTTAGTTAACGGAACAGGGAATACAGTCAGTGTCTACACATTGACAAATCCATTAACCGCTCCTGTTTTAACCGGAGTTAATATTCCAATCACAACCTATTCAGCTGCCCCTAATGCAAGCCAGTTAGGCGGAAGCACAATTGCTGTTGAAGGCGGTGGAAGTTCTCTGAGACACGAACCAACATTCAGAGATGGTTTTATGTGGATGGTTCATTCAGTTCGTAATCCCAGTTCAGCAGGTCATTCAGCGATTCAATACCTTAAATTAAATTTAAATACAAATACCGCAGTTGATGATTATACTTATGGAGCTGTGGGTTATTGGCATATATATAGTCATCTTGCAGTTGATGAGGACCATAACGTAGCAATTACTTTTTCCCGATCAGGGGACAATGAATATATAGGCGCATATTTTACGACACGACTTGCAAATGATCCTCCCGGATTTGAACGTACATTCCTTTTAAAACCAGGTAACGGCAATTATGTAAAAGATTTTGGTTCCGGAAGAAACCGATGGGGTGATTACAATGGTGTTTGGCTGGATCCTGTAGATCAAAATAATTTCTGGTTGTTCACAGAATATGTTGCCGGAACAAATACTTGGGGAACATGGACAGGAAAAATAAGATTAGTTCCTTTCCCGGGGATATATCCATATGCAAGTAAATCAGAAATTGATTTTAGTAATGTTGAATTAGGGTTTGTAAGTGACACGTTATCATTTATACTGGCAAATTATGGAAGTGATGATTTAACAATTAATTCAATCCCTTCATCATTTGAAGATTTTCATTTGATCACAAACCTTACTTTTCCACTAAGTTTGGCTTCATACGATTCATTGGAACTTCAATTTTCATTTGTGCCAACCGATACGGGGAATGTAGAAGTATCATATCCGATCAATAATAACTCAGCAAATTTTAGTTCAATAACACTTAAAGCAAAAGGATATGTTATTAATTCAGCTGCTAATAACGTACTCTATGCTTCTTCAGGAACTGGAAATGGCGGCTACGTACTTACTGTTGATCCCTTAAATGGAACCGGTACAAACCTGGGGCCTTCGTTATTCACAGCGGTAAAGAGCATTGCTATCCACCCAGAAACAAAATTAATCTTTGGATTAGTTAACAACGCACAATCTTCTGACATTGTTAGAATAAATGCTCAGAAAGGCGATGCTTATCTTCTGCATACTCTGCCGTTAGCTAATATGACATCTATTGCATTTGATACATCAGGTTCATTTTATGCTTTTGCTACAAATGGTAAAGTGTATGATGTAGATCTTGAAGATGGCTCTTACAGTGAACTATCAACGGTATTAATGAACATATCTGCAGTTGCAGTAAACCCGATTACTAATGAGTTTTGGGCTAGCCGGTTTGCACTTGCAGGACAAAATATAGATAAAGTTTATAAAATAAGTGTTTTGACAGGAGATACATTATTTATTGGAAAAGCAGGTACAAATACTTTATTACAAGGTTTATCTTTTAGTGAAGATGGACATCTTTATGCGGTAATCGGTGGTGCTACTCAAATGAGCAGGTTGTTATCTATCGACCAGGCCACCGGTTTAGCGGATACACTTGGTTCGGTCGGACTAAATAATCTGCTTGGTTTAGCGTTTAATGGAAGCGCCCCGACCGATATCGAAGATGAATTAACAACTGCGATTCCAACTGATTTCAGTCTTGAACAGAACTATCCTAATCCATTCAATCCTTCAACGACGATTGAATTTTCACTGCCAAAAGCAGCAGATGTAAAGATTGTTATCTATAATTTACTTGGTGAAGAAGTAAATACATTGGTGAACAGGCAGTTAAATGCCGGTACGCATAAAACTGTTTGGAATGCTAATGATTATTCAGGAAAGCAGTTGAGCAGCGGAGTTTATTTCTATGAACTGAGAGTTAATTCTTCTGGTGAAAATGACTTTAAACAAATCCGAAAGATGGTTCTACTGAAATAATTAATTGAAAAATTAAAAAGCCCCGCTTTTAGCGGGGCTTTTTTTATTTTCTGAAAAACTCATCATCGTCCTCATCTTCCTGCCCAGCTTCATCCTGATTTATTGTAAACATTGTACTTAACATATCTTTAAACTGGATCCCGGTTTCAATCCTGTATTTACTGAGTAATGAATATTCTGACATTCCATGTAAAAGAAATTCCATCCAGAATAAACTTGATTTTTCATCTTCAGGGTTAATGTATTTATTAACTAATTCTTTTAGTCCGGGTACTTGTGATAACGCTTTGTTATAATCGTTGGCATTAATCTGATTAAATATATCAACTGAGTTACCTTTACTGAACCATGACACAATTGATGTGTAAGGATTTTGTTGTTTATTTTTTTTAAAACTTTCCGGCGTAGGAAAATATTTTTCAAAAAAAGTTTTTATTGCCTTACTAATCAATATGTGAGCAACTTTTGAAGGACCTTCCTGTTCACCTTCATAGACTAACTCTATTTTCCCGGTAATTGATGGAATCACACCATACAAATCAGAAATTCTTGCGTAAGCTTGATCTTCAGAATTAAGGATCATTCTTCTCTCTGCGGTACTTAACAAGTTTTCATATGCAGAAATAGTCAGTCTGGCTGAGACACCGCTTTTATGATCTATGTATTCGCTTTGCCGTGCTTCAAAAGAAATTTGTTCTATAAGATCCTTCAGTAAAGTATGAACTTCAATTTTTTGTTTCTGGTTATCAGACAGATGTGCTTCCTGCTGGGTTATTGTCTTGGAGATTTCAATATTTTTCGGATAGTGTGTTAGAATCTGGCTGTCAATTCTATCTTTTAATGGTGTGACTATAGAGCCGCGGTTCGTGTAATCTTCAGGATTTGCTGTAAATACAAATTGAATATCAAGAGGCATTCTTACTTTAAATCCTCTTATTTGAATATCACTTTCCTGAAGTATATTGAAAAGTGCAACCTGGATTCTGGCCTGCAGATCGGGTAGTTCATTTATTACAAACAGGCATCTATGGGAACGAGGTATTAACCCAAAGTGAATTACTCTTTCATCTGAATAAGGCAGTTTTAAAGCCGCAGCTTTTATCGGATCAACATCGCCAATAAGATCTGCGACGGAAACGTCTGGTGTCGCGAGTTTTTCAGTATATCTTTCATTCCGATGTAGCCATGAAATTTTTGTCTGATCACCATATTCAGCCAACAAATCTTTTGCCTGGCGGGATAGGGGAGAGAATGGGTCATCATTCAGTTCACAACCTTCAACTACAGGTATGTATTCATCCAGAAGATTGATCAGTAGTCGGGCAATTTTTGTTTTTGCCTGTCCTCGTAATCCAAGCAGAATAATATTATGGCGTGAAAGTATAGCTGTTTGAATATCAGGAATAACGGTTTCTTCATATCCTTTAATTCCTTCAAAAGGATTTTGTCTGAGTCTTAAAGCATTGATAAGATTGTTTCTAAGTTCATCTTTTATATTCTGAGATTTATATCCCGTCTTTTTTAATTCTCCAAGAGTAGTAATTTGTGTTAGGTTTTCCATATAATTTTCTGTCAATACTTATTTTAATTTTTTTCTTCTGTTACGAATATAGTCCTCAAAAATAAAATCCCCGAGACCTGAAAGAGAACTGTAATAAGCCCTTCCATTGTTTGTTTTTGTGAACTCTCTTACGAAGTGCTGTAAATACGGGTCTCTTGCGATCATGAAAGTTGTAATATTTATTCCGACCTTTCTGCAATAAGCAGCTTTATCCAATGTTTTATTTACAATTTTCCTGTCAAGCCCAAAACTATTTTTATAATATCTTGCACCTTCCTTTAAACAAGTTGGTTTTCCGTCAGTGATCATAAAAATCTGTTTGTTAATAGTCTTCCGGCGTTTCAGTATATCAATTGCAAGATCAAGTCCGGCTACAGTATTTGTATGATAGGGACCAACATTCAGGTAGGGAATATCTTTTATCTTGATTGACCAGGCATCATTTCCAAATACAAGAAGATCAAGTGTGTCTTTGGGATATTTTGTAGTAATCAATTCTGACAAAGCCATCGCAACTTTTTTTGCTGGTGTTATTCTGTCTTCGCCATATAAAATCATTGAATGAGAAATATCAATCATTAGTACAGTAGAGGTTAACGCATCAAAGTCACGTTCTTCAATTTCAAGATCATTTTCAGTGAGCTTAAAATCATCAATGCCATGATTTATCTGAGAATTTTTTATTGAATCTGTAATATCTATCTGCTCAATTGTATCACCGAAATTATATTCTCTTCTGTCCGATGTTGATTCATCACCGCTGCCGCTAAAGGGTGTTTTGTGGTTTCCACGTGCGGATTTTTTCAATTTAGAAAAAATTTCTTCGAGAGATTGTTTACGGATTGATTGTTCACCCTTAGATGTTAGCGAAAATGTATTTGTATTCGGCTCCTCAGAAATAATATTTTTATTTTTCAAATCTTCAATGAAATCACCCATACCATATTGATTATCTGTAATGTTATATCGTCTATCAATTTCGTTCAGCCAGTTGAGGGCTTCTGAAACATTCCCGGATGTTATAGTAATCAATTGAAGAAAAAGTTTAAATAAATCATTAAACTTTCCGCTGCCATTAAAGTCCGGTTGAAAATTTGTAAATCTAATTCCAATCATAAATCAATTATAAAGTAATAACAAAGTTTTAAGTTAAAAGTTCCATAGAATTCAGGTAAATGTTGTGCAGACAGGCTGTTGCAAGATAAGAATAAAAAGATAAAAGGAAAGGGAAAATTACTTTAGTATGATGCGGGTTAACCACCTTCAATTTTTTTTATCATGCTGGTTACATAAGTATTTTTAGGATTTAATTTTAATGCCTGCCGGTAGTTTCGTAATGCAAGTCCTTTATTTCCGTCCTTAAGATAAGCGTCACCAAGTCCTACATATCCTCTATAGTAATCAGGGAAATCATTTATAACAGATTTAAAAATTACAATAGCGTCACGGTATTTTTTTGAGTTTAACAAATCATCACCAAACTGAACCATTTCATCTGCATTAATAATAATGTTTGAAAGAGTATCCTTTTGGATTATTTTTAATTCAACCAGTGTGGAATCAATTCCATAATTAAGAAGTATTGTCATGAGATGATCCGAAGCCGGAATCATTGGTTTTGGTTTATCATGTTCTAAATATAATTTCACAAGATCTAAAGAAGGTGAGCCAAGATCTCTGTCATTACAATTAATTAAATGTACGGCTGCCACTTTTTCTTTTTGATAGAAAACCAGTTGTGAAGTAAATCCGGTTCCGTTTCCTGAATGATATAAATATTCAGTGCCATACGGATCAACGGCAAGAGAAAATCCAAGTCCATAATTAATTTTTTTGCCATCTTTCAGTGTCGTCTTTGTTTTCATTGTATCTAATAAGGCTGAAGAAATAAGTTTTCCATCAAGCAGGTTTATCGCAAACTTTAATAAATCATTTGAAGTTGAAATAATACCGCCGCCGGCAAACTTAATGCTAAGATCTGCAAGCGCAGAATTTTGAAGTCGCCTTAGCGAGTTTTTTGTATAACCTTTGGCGCGGTAGTATATAATATCCTTCTGGTATTCAAAAAATGTTGATGACATCCCTGAAGGACTAAATATGTACTTCTGCATGTATTCAGTGTAACTTATACCACTTACATTCTCAATTACTGCAGCAAGCAGGTTATAACCTAAAGTAGTGTATAAATGTTTTGTCCCAGGTTCATATTCAAGAGTATCGCTGATTATTATTGATAAAGCTTCTTTTGTTGAAGTGTAGTTTTCTTTGCTGTCAAATTCACCAGTACGATAATTTCTTATACCAGCCGTATGATTTAGTAACTGGCGGATTGTGAATTTCCATTTCTTGGTAGGAAAAAACGGTATATATCGCAGGGCGTTGTCATCTAATGCAATTTTTTTTTGTTCGACCAGCTGCATAATTGCAACGGCAGTCAGTATTTTAGAAATTGATGCAATTCTATAAACAGTCTTCTTTGTAGCAGGAACAAAATTTTCCACATCAGCGTAACCTTTTGCATCTGTCCATAAAATATTATTCTGATGCGAAATACCTGCGGAAATTGACGGAATATTTTTATTCTTTTGAAAATCTGAAATATATTTTTCAAATTCTTTGATTTTATTCTGAGGATGAATTGATACTGCTGCAACCAATAGAATCGTAACAAAAGTGCAGATAAAGGTGAAGCGCCTTTTATTACTTTTTCTAATATCTACTGATAAATATTTTTTCCTGTTCAAAAACAATAAGTTCCTAATATTATTAACTGATCCTAACAAAAATACTTAATAATAATTGTGAATTAAAAGGGTTGGGGTATTTCAGTATTGAAGGGATTATTAAAAATTGTCAGTCCTCACGAAAGCAAGGACTGACAATCAATTATTAATTATTTTTTATCTAATGCCGGGCGTTTTTCAAGAATGTTATCGATGATATGATATTCTTTAGCTTCCTGCGAAGTCATGAAATAATCACGATCACAATCTGTAGTAATTTGTTCCAGGCTTTTACCGGTGTGAGTAGATAAAATATTGTAAAGTGTGTCTCTTGTCTTGAGCATTTCTTTGGCATGAATCTGAATATCCGTCGTTTGCCCCTGAAGTCCGCCAACCCATGGCTGATGAATCATAATTTTTGAATTAGGCAACGAAGTTCTTTTACCGGCAGCGCCTCCTGCTAAAAGAATAGCGCCCATACTGGCTGCCATACCCACACATATTGTTGCTACATCGGGTCTGATGTATTTCATTGTGTCATAGATAGCCAGGCCTGCTGTTACACTTCCACCAGGAGAATTAATATACAGGTTTATATCTTTTTCGGAGTCTTCAGCCTCAAGAAAGATTAATTGCGCAATCGTCAGGCTTGCAATGTGGTCATCAATAGCAGTACCGATAAATATTATTCTCTCTCTGAGTAGTCTTGAATAGATGTCCATACCTCTCTCACCACGTCCTGTTTGCTCAATGACGTATGGAACCAGCTGATTAAAAATTTCAATTTTATTATTCATCATTTAACCTCTTGTTCTTTTTTTGAATAAGCGACCGGATCAACTTTTATAATTGTGTTATTTTCATTCAGGAATTTGAAAAGCTTTTTGTCAAGCAATTTCTCAGTTATGTTTGAAGACTTGTAATAGTTTAAAAGTTTATCTTCAGGCAACCCTGTTTTTTCCATATCCTTCTGTACAAGTTCTTTCAGATCTTCATCGGTGACAGAAATATTTTCCTTCTTTTCTAACTCCGCTTTTAATATGAACCACTTTACCTCAAACTCTGCGAACTTTTGCATCCTTACAGAGGTTTCTTTGCGGTCAAATCTGTGCCCATGCTTTTTTGCATGTTCTTCTTCACGCTTGATCATATCTTCAAGAACATTTGAAACCAGGGTAGACGGCGGATTAAAATCATTCTTTTCAACAATAGTTGTTACAAGTTTTGATCGAATTAAATCTTCAACCTGGTGGTCATAATAATGCTGAATGTCTTTTTTAATCCCATCTCTTAGTTCTGTTTCCGTAGTGATTTTGTCTTTTGTTACTTTTTTTATTAAGTCTTCATTCAGTTCAGGTAAGTTGATTTTTTTAATTTCTTTTATCAAAGCTGAGTAAATAAATTTTTCTTCGACTGTTTCATCCTCACCCTTACTGTTTTTTAAAATTCTGTTATTCACAAATGTAAATGTGAAATTATCACCAATCTTTTTCCCTTTTGATTTCTCAACTATTTCCGGTTGTACTGATTCATTTGTCAAGTCAACATCGAATATTTCAGGTTGTGAATCTTTAAAGCTATTTCCATCTGCATCAATACGTGAGAGTTCAAGTTTTACTATAAAATTTCTGTCATCACCTACAAACTCAGAAGGTTCAACAGAGCTATTTGATTTAAGTATGTGATTAATTTCCTGTTCAACTTCTTCATCACGAACAACCAGGTCTGGTATTTCAATAGTGTTATTTGAGTAATTATTCACTTCAATTTTTGGCATTACTTCATATTTAACTTTGAAGAACAAATCAGAACCAGGGTTAAATTTTATATCCGATAGTACGGGCTGTCCAAGTGGATGAAGATGCTGTTCTTCAGCAATCTTCCAGAAATGTTTGTTTGCAACTTTTTCGGATGCTTCATATTCCAGAGCATCACCATACATTTTTTTTAACATAGCTGCTGGAACTTTACCTTTTCTAAAACCGGGAAGGCTTATTTCTTTGGTTTGCTTTTTAACCTCGGTATTAATATCGGATTCAATATCTGCGTATTGTAATGTGACTTCAATCTCTTTAGATGATGCACTCAGTTCATTTATTTTAATTTCCAAATTATCCTCTCAAGTCATTTTTTATGGAAGTGCGAGAACGGGGACTCGAACCCCGACACCTCTCGGTACTAGATCCTAAGTCTAGCGCGTCTGCCAATTCCGCCATTCTCGCAAAGAATAGTTTAAATTTGAACGGTAAATATAAGTCTCATGTGTCTGTATAGCAAATAATGCAGATCGACATGTTCTCAGAATTCATCCCCTACGTATATGACAATTTAAATTTCTGACGAAAATTAAATATATTCGTATCTGAAAATTGAATATATGATTTTAGTAACAATTCGTACAAAAAGGTAAAACAAGATGGGGTTTAGTAAGTTCAAATATACTTCGGTTTCGAAAGCCGGGTTTAAAAGGGCGCAAAATGAGGATGCAATTGGTATCTTTGATTTTGATAAAGGACTACTATGTGTAGTCTGTGATGGCTTAGGCGGGAATAATGCCGGTGAGGTGGCTTCAAGTTTATCTGTAGAAACAATTCATAAAAGTTTTAATTTGTCGAATCATCCTGATTACCTTGAGCGGCTTAAGCTATGCATTCTTGATGCCAATCAACTACTGCTTGATAGAACACTTTCTGAGCATTCACTAAAAGGTATGGCAACCACAGTTGAAGTATTTTACCTGACCGATAGTACCGCCTACTGGGGACATGTTGGTGACTCCAGAATTTATAATTTTAAAAAAGGCAAACTCAAACAACTAACGAAAGATCACTCGTTAGTCCAGAGACTTATTGACGAAGGTTATCTTTCTATTAAAGAAGCAGAAAATCATCCCAATCGAAATATTATAACACGTGCACTCGGAGAACAAACTACTATCGATATGGACTTAAGTAAATTAAAGCTTTTGCCGGATGAGTATAATCTCTTCCTGATATGTACTGATGGTGTTACGGGCGTGCTCAGAGATACTGAGCTTGAAACGATATTAAATAACAACGACATTGAAGTAATCTCACAGAACATAATCTCATTGATCGAAGAAAGAGGGGCGCCGGATAATTTTTCATTTGTGATAATCGAAAAGAAAAATTAATGATTGGTTCCAATATAGAAAACTTCAGGATTCTTGAAGTGCTCGGCGAAGGAGGAATGGGGATCGTTTATAAAGCTATGGATTTAAAGCTTGAACGATACGTCGCACTAAAAATTCTTGGAGCCCAGGCAATTACAAATCCTCGTTTCATTGAACGATTTAAACGTGAAGCAAAAAACCAGGCAAAACTTTCACATCCCAATATTGTTACAGTATATGGATTCACCGAAACAAACAATACTTTCGGTATTGCAATGGAATACATAAACGGAGAAACGCTTGATGATCTAATTGAAAGAGTCGGGAAAATTGATCTGTTAACCTCATTGAAGATTATTAAACAGGTGCTCTCAGGTTGTTCTTACTCACACAATAAGGGGTTTATCCACCGTGATATTAAACCTTCAAATGTGATCATCGGTCAGGATGGTATAGCTAAGATAATGGATTTCGGAATATCCAAATCGTTAACAGAAGGGAAGGGAATTACAAAAACCGGAGCCAAGCTTGGAACAATTTTGTATATGAGTCCGGAACAGTTTAAAGGACAGGAACCAACCCGGCAGAGTGATATTTATTCGATAGGCTGCACTTTGTACGAAATGATTCTGGGTCGTCCCCCTTTTGATTTAAATTCTGAGTTCGAAATTATGGAAGCTCATCTTAAAAAGGAACCAATAGAACTTTCTGGTTTGATGGATGATGTTCCACAAGTTGTTGATACTATAATTAACAAAGCTATGAGCAAACCAACACAGAAACGATATCATTCCTGTGAAGAGTTTATTCATGATGTTAATCAACTTATTCCAAAACTTGAACATTCACGAAATAAGGGACAGATCAAAAAGAAACTCAGTAAGCCACTCAAAATTAAATATGCAGTTCTGCCGATTATTATTATACTTCTGCTTGGAGCATTATTCGCAGTTTTATTAAATAAGACTTCATTTCTTTGGGAAGCTGAAAAAAATAATTCTTCATCTATAAACAGTAAAACTAAAAATTATGAAGAGATAGATGTAAAATGGGAAGTCGCAACAACCGGCATACAAGCCAACTTAGTTTCGATTTTTTCTATTAGTGAATTTGAGTTCATTTTATGCAGCAGCAATGAAATATTGTACTCAAGTAATGCCGGAAAAACCTGGACCAGCAAAACAGATTCATCAATAAAAAATTTTACTGATATTGAATTTATGGATCAACAAACCGGTATCGTTACCGGTAATGATGGTTTAATAATGCAGACAACAGATTCAGGAACTACATGGGTTTACAAAAATCTCGGTTATAACGAACAACTTACCAGAATTTATTTCCTCAATGGAACGGGGACCGGATTTATAACTACCACTACCGGAAAAATTTTTAAAACCACAGATGCGGGTCAGAATTGGATTGATAACAAAAAAAATCTTGGAAATATTCTATACGGGATTGATTTTTACAACAGCACTTCCGGTTATGCTGTCGGCTGGAACGGAACAATTTTAAAGACAACTGATAAAGGGGAAGACTGGACAAAGGAAGAACCTTTTACAGACAAATATTTAAGAGATATAAAATTCACAGATATCTTCAATGGTATAATCATTGGCGGGGGCGGCGAAATATTCCGTACTACCGACGGCGGTAAAAAATGGGAACTGATTCCATCTGGAATTATTGCTGGGCTCTCATCAATTGTAACCTTCACCAGTGAACTGAGTATTATCCTCAGCACTACAGGGGAAATTTTAATTTCAACCGATTTCGGTTTTACCTGGTCAAAATCTTCATCTGGTATATTCGCACCTCTTGCTGATGGGGTTATCACTAATAATGGTTATATATTTATTGTTTCAAAGGATGGAAAGATTATTAAATCAAAAAATACTATTAACGAATTAGTAAAAAATTCAAAATGAAATTGTCGAAAGATTTTAACCTAATTTTAATGAATTGAGGCGACGTTGGATAAATTTGTAATAACCGGTGGCCATAAACTGCAAGGTGAAGTTGAAATAAGTGGAGCAAAAAATGCTTCATTGGCTTTAATGCCTGCCTGCATACTTGCATCCGGAACATTAAAACTATATAACACTCCCGAACTAAATGATATTTTTACAATGAAAAAACTACTCACTCAATTAGGAATCGACTGTGAGTTGAATGATCATGTAATGACATTAAATACTTCAGGAATTAATAATTTCATTGCACCGTATGAGCATGTAAAAAAAATGAGAGCTTCAGTCTATGTGCTGGGTCCTTTACTCAGCAGATTTGGTGAAGCCAAAGTTTCATTACCAGGCGGATGTGCATGGGGTCCCAGACCAATAAATTTACATCTTGAAGCCCTTAAAAAAATGGGCGCAGAGATTGAACTAACCGAAGGATATATTCTTGCAAAAAGTAAAAAACTGGTTGGTGCGAAAATTAATTTTGACGTCTCATCTGTAGGTGCAACAGGGAATACTTTAATGGCGGCTGCATTAGCAAAGGGGCAAACCATAATTAACAACGCAGCCATCGAACCAGAGATAACTAATCTTGCCGAATTTCTAATTAAGATGGGAGCAAAGATTGACGGGGTCGGGACATCTGTTCTAACCATTGATGGTGTTGAGGAATTATTCCCCGCTGAAGTTGAAACTATTCCTGACAGGATTGAAGCCGGTACATTGCTTATTGCCGCTGCGATAACAGGGGGAAATATATCAATAAAAAATATGAATGAGTTTTATATTAATTCTGTATTGTTAAAACTTGAAGACTCAGGCTGTAAGATATTTATTAACAATGGAAAAATTAATTTATCTGCACCTGATTCAGCCATAAAATCAACCGATATAATTACATCAATTTTTCCCGGTTACCCAACAGATATGCAGGCACAGTGGACAGCATACATGGCTGTAGCTTCAGGTGTTTCAAGAGTTACAGATACAATATATCTTGACCGGTTCAAACATATTCCGGAACTGATGCGTCTGGGAGCAGATATATCTTTGACCGAAAATACAGCTGTCATTAAGGGTGTGAAAAAATTAACCGGAGCAAAGGTTATGTCCACAGATCTGAGAGCAAGTGCATCTTTAGTACTTGCCGGACTTGCGGCAAAAGGTACAACAGAAGTGTTGAGGGTTTATCATCTTGACAGAGGCTATCAGAAAATAGAAGAAAAACTTAAATCACTTGGTGCACAGATAGATCGTGTAGAAGGAACTGAGTATTAGGCTTGTCACGATTAAAGACGATATTACAGTTTAATAATAACCTCTTTGTCTATGCACTAGTAGTTTTAACAGCTAATATTTTTTTCTATTCCTTTCCTCTTGTTGGAATATTCGGTTACGAATTTAGTATTGTTACCGGATTGTTATTTTATCTGCTTTCAGGCATTTTCACAGTTTCGCTTCTTAAAAGAAATTCTATTGTCAATGAACTGAAAATAATCCGGAAAACGTTTGCGATTTTCGCTTCTGTAATAATTATTATTCCATTCATAATTATAAATATTAAAACAATTATCGGATCGGGGTGCTCGTTCCTTTCCGGATTGTATTTTTATTTTGTCATCGCACTACCATCTATTGTAATCGGTACTGTCACGGGAATGATTTCTTATTTCCTTGTGAAAAGATTTAAGTATCTGCTTTTTACATTAATTACGATTGTAATATTAAGTCTGCCTGTTTATGAAATTTATTTTTATCCACAGATTTATTTCTATAACCCTGTTATTGCTTACTATCCGGGTACTATTTTCGATGAGGGGATGAGTGTTTCATTAAAATTAGTCGTTTACAGAACCTTAAATATTTTGTTCTTTAGCTTTATAGGATGGTCCATAATAAAAGCAGCAAAACTAAACTACCGAGGTATTAAAGCGTTTATCATTGCAATTTTTATTGTTCCTTCTTTAACATTTTTTTTTATCTCGCCTTCACTTGGTTTTTCTACTGACCTTGCTAAAATAAAAAATCATTTGAACAGGTCGGTAAGTACAGATCATTTCATCATCAATTATGATAAGAGTATTGATAAAGAAAAAATGAAAGTCCTTGCACTGTACCACGAATACTGTTACGAACAACTCGTTAATTATTTTCAAACTGTTCCATCAAAAAAAATAACTACCTTTATTTTCAAAGATGATAATCAGAAAAAAGATTTATTCGGTTCATCAAATGCTGATGTTGCAAAACCCTGGTTATACCAGGCTTATATGAGTTATGACAGCTATACAAATACTCTGAAGCATGAACTGGCTCATTGTTTTTCTGCTGAATTCGGGAGTGGTCTATTCAGGCTTGCAGATTGGTTTAACCCTTCACTTATTGAAGGAGTTGCATCAGCAGGTGATCCGTTTTATGATGACAATTTTATCACTTATATGGCAGCGCTGGCATTTAAGAATGACTATAAAATAAATCTTAAACAACTTTATAGAAACCTCAATTTTTTTGGTCAGACTGCAAGCATTTCATACATATACAGTGGTGCATTTTCTTATTACCTGATTGAAAGATTTGGAATAGAAAAGTTCAAACAACTCTATACAAATCTTGACTTTGAAAAAATTTACGGCACGAACTTTAATGAAATAGAAAAATCTTTTTTAGATTACCTTGAAAATATTAATACCGAAAATAAAAATATTGCAGATTACTACTTTGGCAGGAAATCAATCATATATAAAACCTGTCCAAGATATATTGCCTCACAACTTGATGAAGCATGGGTGAATTATAATCAAAACAACCTTGAGACGGCAGAAAGTATTTTCAGTGAAATTTTAACTTATGGTGAAAATTACTCTGCGATAACCGGATTAGGTTATATATATCAGGATAAGAAAGAATATAAAAAAGCAGTTGAATTACTTGATTCAAATCTCACAAAATTTTCAGGTACGTCATATTTTTTTAATCTTCAGTTCCGGCTTGCAGATTTATCGGCCTTGGATAAAGATACAATATCAGCCGCATCAATTTATAAGAACATATATGATTCAAACCCGAACCGGACTTTAAATTATCTTACTGCAATCAGATTAAAGCTGCTTGAAACTAATCTGCTTAAAGATTATTTACTCGGAAGCGAATATGATAAATTATCCATACTCAAAGATTTGAATAAGGAAAATTATTTTTATCCCTCGTGGCCTGTGATAATAGGACTTTCTGAAAAACTTGATGCTAATACCGATCGTTTTTTAAATGACTTTAATAAAACAATACTTGTTGATAATTATTCAAGCAGTTTTGCAGTATTTAAATTATCTCAATATCTTGTACGAAAAGGAGAGTTCACAAAAGCCAGAAGAATGGCAGCACTCGCCCTGAGGTATAAAGAAGACAAAAATTTTATTCTGGTACTTGAAGAAAATTTCAGAATGATTACATGGTTAAGTATTAATTCACAATCATATTTGAACAAATTTACATTTAATTAATTATGCAAACAGAAACACCGACAATAAAAAAATATCTGCCCATAGTTACATACCTGCTCGGATTTATCTGCTTTGTTATCATTGTCTATATTCTTATGGCCTTAAAGGAGATACTCATACCCGTTACAATTGCGGTTTTTCTGACTTACCTTTTCCATCCCTTAATGAAATATCTTTCTAAATTTAAAATACCTGCATGGGTATCGCTTATAATTATTTTATTAGTTATTTCCGGTATTTACTATCTGCTGGGATTAATGTTGTTTTCTACATACAATACTTTTTCAGAAAAACTCAGTTACTATTCAGAAAACATGACTGTGTTTTTTCAGATGATACTTAACCCTTTTAATCTTACTGTCCGTGAAGTCGCATTGTGGTTGGATATCAGGCTACAGGATTTGAAGGTTGAAACACTTATTCAAAAGATGTTTGATGCGGGTGTTATCCAATCCGTTTTTAATTCTTTCTCATCACTACTCGGTGATTTTTTTATCTCAATAATTTTCTGGGTTTTTATGATAATGGGAAAAGAAAAATTTGAGGATCGTCTTAAATTTGCCTTTTCAAATGAAAAAGAACGTGTTGAAGAAAATCTGAATTCAATTAATACACAGTTGCAATCATATATTATAATTAAGACTATAATCAGTCTTACAACAGGAATTGTTTTTACAATCATACTCTTAAGTTTTGGAGTTGATTTTGCTTTGATGTGGGGTGTGCTTGCTTTTGTACTCAACTATATCCCTAACATAGGCTCACTGATTGCAACTCTATTCCCGATTATTGTTTCAACAATTCAATATGGTTTTGGAATACACACTATTTCAATGTCGGTGTTATTAATTCTGACACAAAATATTATTGGTAATTTTATTGAACCGAACTTTCTTGGGCGCAAACTGGATCTGAGTCCGGTTTTTGTGTTGTTCTCTCTGATTTTCTGGGGTTGGGTTTGGGGAATTGCGGGTATGTTCCTGGCAGTTCCTATAGCTGCCTTAATGAAAATATTTGCAAATAATATCACATCCTTAAAACCAATTGCAATTCTGATGGGAACCAAAGCCGAATGAATGCGGGAGTGTTAAAAAAATATTTATCAGATATTCCATTTATTTCAGAAGCAACAAAAGTTGCTGATATGTTGAACTTAAAGGTATACATAGTTGGTGGATTCATACGTGATTTTATAGTAGGCAGAGAAAAAAAAGAAATTGATTTTCTGGTAGTAGGAGATGGACTTCTATACGCAAAAACATTTGCTGAAAAACTTGGAGTCACACAAATAGTTACGTACAAAAACTTCGGCACTGCTCATTTTTCATATGGTGGTTATGATCTTGAATTTGTCGGGGCACGAAAAGAGTCTTACAAAAATACCAGCCGTAATCCTAAAGTAGTTCCAGGAACATTTGAGGAAGATATTAATCGTCGTGACTTTACAATTAATACTCTTGCCGTGAGTATAAATGATTCTGACTTTGGAAAACTGTCAGATAATTTTAATGGCATTTCAGATATAAAGAATAAAATAATCCGAACCCCTCTTGATCCTGTGCAAACATTTAGTGATGATCCGTTACGTATTATGCGTGCTGTGCGGTTTGCATCTCAGCTTGGTTTTGAACTGCATCAAACCGTAATTGATGCGATAGGCGATTTAAGAGACAGGTTAAAAATTGTTGCTCAGGAGAGAATTACAGATGAGTTCTTGAAAATTCTTTCATCTCCTGTTCCATCCGTTGGATTAAAAATAATGTATCAAACTAAACTGATGGAAACAGTATTTCCTGAAATTGCTCAACTTGCCGGTGTAGAACAAAGAAAAGATTATCATCACAAAGATGTTTTCTTCCACACTTGTATGGTTGTAGATAATATTTCTGCGGTAACAGAAAATGTATGGCTTAGATTTTCTGCCTTAGTTCACGACATTGCCAAGCCTGCAACTAAAAAATTTGTTGAAGGAGTGGGCTGGACTTTCCATGGACACGAAGAACTGGGTGCAAGGATGATGAAAAATATTTTTAACAGGATGAAACTACCATTAAACAAGATTGACTATGTTGAAAAATTAATTCGCCTTCACCTCAGACCAATTGCTCTGGCAAAGGAAGAAGTTACTGATTCCGCAATAAGAAGATTAATTGTATCTGCAGATGATGATCTCAACGATCTCATTACACTATGCCGGGCTGATATTACGAGTAAAAATCCTGAAAAAGTTTCTCGTTATCTTGATAACTATGAAAGAGTAATGACCAAAGTGCTTGAAGTGAAAGAGAAAGATGATTTAAGAGCATTTCAGTCACCTGTAAGAGGGGAGGTCATAATGGAAATTTGCGGACTGAAACCATCAAGAAAAGTCGGTGAAATAAAAAGAGCAATTGAAGAAGCAATTCTTGACGGAACAATAAGCAACAATTATGAAGAAGCTTATCAATACTTCCTAAAAATAAAGGACAGTTTTATTAATAATAGCTTATCTAAAAATTAAAACTCAAACCAACAACATACTTTTTCTCTTCTCTGAATAGTATTTCGTTCTGCACACCAGCAAAAATATTTATCGGTAGATTATTGCTTTTGTTAATTTGTTCTTCGATTTGAGTTTGATTTAATACAAATTGATTTTCCATTATAGCAACTGCGGTAGTGTCTGTTTTAACGGGTTCCTTCTTCTCTTTAAGTACGGCATACAAAATAACACCAACAATAATTGCCCCGCCGATTATATACATTGTATTGCTGCTTCCTGATTCTGAATTACCGGATGAATTTGAACCGCCGCCGCCAATTTCATCGAATACTTTATTTACCTGCTGCGCTTGGGTTGTTTCAGACATAGTTAAAACAGTAAACAATAAAACCAACGCTATTGATGATGACAGTAATTTTTTAATTGTCTTCATATTAATCCTTCTGTATGAAAATCTGTTTAAGGAAATTAGATTAATAATCCCCAGAGAAGCAACTCAAATTTTATTCTGATTCAGGAGTGAATACTTTCTTTGGTGATATTTAATCTGACCTAATTAATTCATACTCATTTATTATCTTAGTTATGAATTAGAAATTATTGTTAAGCTGAATCTTCAACAAAAATCCGGTTCAAATTACAAATCCTGCATCCAATATTAAGCCGTATATGTAAAAATGTAACCGCTTATAAAGTAAGTGGAAAAATGGGTGTCATAAAAGATATTTTTGTATCGGTTTCTTTTGAAAGATAAGAGATAATTAATCGTCTAATTAAATTATATGAAATCAATTTGTAACTTTGAAAAAAAACTTTTGTCCAAACAACAGTTTCTTAAAAGAATAAATTAACCCGGAGAAGATAATGCGTACCTTCCTTATAGTTTTGATGATAACAATATTAGTAGTTCCATCATACGCACAAAAAGTTTTGAAGCTTGATGATGCAGTAAACATTGCACTTCAAAAAAATACAACACTTCAGAAAAACATCAACAACATAAAAAATTATGAAGCGGGTCTGCTGGCTGCTTATGGAAGTTTTCTTCCATCGGTAAGCGCATCCGGCAGATGGAGCTGGACACGCAGTGATGTTGAAAGTGATTTTATATCATCCGAAGGAATTTCGTCTATAACAACCGAAACCAGAAGTTACAGCGCAGGTGTTGGTGCTGACTGGGTTTTATTCGACGGACTTGCAAACTATGGTAATTTATCACAGAACCAGAATAATCTTGAATCGGCTAAACTCTCTATTGAAAGAATGAAACAGGATGTAGTTTTCCAGGTAATGAATCTTTATTACGATGTGGTAAATACAGCCCAGTTGCTAAAATTTAAGGAAGAGGATGTAAAGTGGAATCAGAAAAATCTTGAAACAATAACAGAAAGAAATAAATTAGGTGCAGTTACACTTGCTGACGTTTATGCACAACAGGTAAGAACCGGTAATGCAGAACTTGAAGTCATTAGAACAAAAAATCTTTTAGAGACTTCTAAGACAAACCTGCTTTATTATCTGGGGCTTGATGTTTTAGAAGAATATGTTTTTGAAGAAAATTTCAGCGCAGGTGAACTTAAAATGCTTGATACGAAAATAACAGAAGATTATACCAATCTTTCTGTACTAGTCGATCAGGCACTGGATAGCAGACCGGATTTTAAAAGTTCCATTCTGAATCGTGAAAGTGCTTATGATGGAATTACAATAGCACGCTCAGGTCATTTACCAAGAATTACAGGCGATGCTCAATATGGTATTCGTGCAAACCGTTTATCAGATATAACAGATAACAAATCACTGAGTGTTGGTTTAACACTGAGCATCCCGATATTCTCCGGATGGTCAGTAAGTGAAAGAGTACAAACCGCACAGGTAATTGCAGAGAATAGTGAAATAGATGTAATAGACCTTGAACGAACAATTAAAAAAGATATTCAAAAAACATATCTCGATTTGCAGGCTGCTGAAAAAGGATTACTTGTAAGTCAAAAAAATGTAACGGCTGCAGAAGAGAATCAGAAAATAGAACAGGAAAAATATTCATTAGGTGCCGGTACTTTATTAAATGTACTGATTGCTAATTCCGAATACACAAACGCGCAGACAAACTATATAAATGCACAATTCGCCTACATAGTACTAAGTGAACAACTTAAATACTACCTGGGCATACTGGATTTTAAGAAGTACGAATAAATTTTAACAGGAGTTATTAAAATGGCAAATGGAAAACAAAAAAAATCAAAGAAGAAATTATTCATCTTTGGCGGACTTGGTTTAATAGTAGTAATTCTTCTTGTTATGACTCTGTTCGGAGGCAGCAAGGAAGATATAATCCAGGTTCAGGTAGAAAAAGTACAGAAGAGAAATATCACCCAAACTGTAGCAGCAACTGGAAGCATAAATCCTGAGTTCAAAGTATTAATTACACCGGAAGTCACCGGTGAAATCGTCCTTCTTCCTGTTAAGGAAGGTGACAGAGTAAAAAAAGGTGATCTGCTTATAAAAATAAAAGCTGATATTTATGTCGCTCAAAGAGAGCGGAATGAAGCAAGTTTGCAGTCAGCAAAATCAACACTGCAAATGAGAAAAGCTGAACTGGATAAAATTGAATCAGACTATAATCGAGTCAAAGAACTACACTCAAAAAAACTTGCCAGCGATTCAGAACTTGAAGCCGCTAAGAGTAATTTCCTTTCAATGCAGGCTGCATATGAAGGCGCTAAAGCAAACGTAATGCAGAGTGAAGCACAATTACGGGAAAGTATTGAACAAATAAATAAAACCGCAATCTATTCACCAATGGATGGAACAATCAGTCAGCTTAATGTTGAATTGGGTGAACGTGTACTTGGCAGTGGATTCAGCCAGGGAACAAATATCATGACGGTTTCAGATTTATCGAATATGGAAGCCTCAGTTGAAGTAGATGAAAATGATGTTGTATTAATATCTATCGGAGATACAACCAGAATTAAAGTTGATGCATTCGGAGATAGAGAATTTATCGGTATTGTTACTCAAATCGGTAATAGTGCCCAAACCTCTGGCCTCGGAACTCAGGAACTTGTTGTAAACTTTGAGGTGAGGATAAAACTTATTAATCCCGATGAAGGATTAAGACCCGGCATGTCATGCAACGCAAATATTGAAACTGAAACAGTTGAAAATGTTTTAAGCGTACCCATTCAAAGTGTTACAGCACGCGGTGGCGATATGAATATGGGTGGTGAAGGTGAAGATGAAGAAGCACCCGTTGTTGAAAAGAAAAATGGAAATTCGGGTCCGAAGGAAGTTGTATTCCTCGTTGAGAATAACAAAGCCAAAATGGTTGAAGTTAAAACCGGTTTGAGCGATGATAACTTTATTCAAATTAAAGAAGGATTAGAAACAGATCAGACAGTAGTAACAGGAAGTTACAGAGCAATTTCAAGGGAACTCAGCGATGGTGCAAATCTTCGTGTTGAAGAAAAGAAAAAATCCTTCGCTAAAACTAACTAACGGAAAAAAATGATGAACATAATTAATATTGAACATATAGCTAAGGTTTATCAGGTTGGTTCGGAAGAGGTGTTCGCCCTGAGGGATGTATCTCTCAAGATTGATAAGAATGAGTATGTAGCAATAATGGGACCTTCAGGTTCAGGTAAATCGACTTTGATGAATATGCTCGGCTGCCTTGATACTCCTACTTCAGGTAAATATGATTTTAGCGGACTTAGTGTGAGCGATATGTCTGATAATGATCTTGCAAGAATCAGAAATAAAGAAATTGGGTTCGTATTTCAGACATTCAATTTATTATCACGCTCAGATGCAATACATAATGTTGAACTGCCTTTAATTTACGCAGGCATTCCATATGCTGAAAGAAGAGAAAGAGCGGAACAGGCTTTAATTGATGTCGGGCTTCAGGATAGAATGCATCACAAACCCAATGAACTATCTGGCGGACAGCGACAAAGAGTTGCAGTAGCACGTGCACTAGTTACAAGACCTTCCATAATCCTTGCAGATGAACCCACCGGTAATCTTGATTCAAAAACCGGTGAGGAAATTATGCTTCTGTTTAATGAGATTTATGAAAAAGGAAATACCATTATACTTGTTACGCATGAAGAATACATAGCAGAACACGCAGCAAGGATCATAAGAATTAAAGACGGTCTGATTGAAAAAGATGAAATGGTTACAAACCGCTACATTCCCAAGCTAAAATCAGCAGCGGTTGCACAATAGTTTTAATATCCGGTATAATTAGCTGAACGGAATAATTTAACTCAGAGGTTGATATGCGAGGCTTAGGATTTGAAATACGTGAAAGCATAATGATTGCTCTAAGAGCAATAAGGGCTAACAAGATACGTTCTGCGTTAACCATGCTTGGCATTGTGATCGGTGTAACATCCGTTGTTGTAATGACAACGGCAATTAAAGGAATCGATAATTCTTTTCAGAACGGGATAAGCGCATTAGGTTCTGATGTTTTGTATGTTGATAAATGGGCCTGGTTTTCCAATGAAGAGTGGTGGAAGATGAGAAACCGGCGAAGCATAAAAATGGAAGACTATGAAAAGTTTAAGGAGATGGCTCGTTTACCACTTGCAACCGCACCTGTGATAAATAGCAGACAAACTGTTAAGTATGGTGACAGAAGAGTTGAAACTGTTTTTCTTAACGGCTCTACTGCTGATTATGTTAAAACAACAAACTTCACTTTTGATCTTGGTCGTTTCTATTCTGACATTGAAAGTAAAGGTTCACGTTATGTAACAGTAATAGGAAGTGAAATAGCGAAAAACCTTTTCCCCCGCGGCGATGCACTGGATAAAACAATAAAGATCGGCGGAGTAAATTATAAAGTAGTTGGTGTGCTGGCAGAACAGGGAAGTTTCATTCTTGGAAGTTTTAATCCTGATAACCAGGTTTTTGTTCCTATAGGTACGATATTTAAAAACTTTATGGGACAATCCAGAGGCAGTATCACAATTAATGTTCGCGCAACAAGTCCGGCTTTAGTTGAAGAAACAAAAGCTGAAGCAGAAGGAATTATGCGTCAGATCAGAGGGCTTGCTTATAATGAAGAGAATGACTTCTCAATTAATCAGCAGGAAGGTTTGATGGATAACTATAATTCTGTAGTTGGTGTAATACAGATAGCCGGATTATTTATCACTGGGTTGTCATTGTTCGTAGGCGCAATAGGAATTATGAATATTATGTTCGTCTCAGTCAAAGAACGAACCAAAGAGATTGGTCTGAGAAAAGCGATCGGAGCAAAACGAAGAACTATTCTCGGTCAGTTTATTTTTGAATCATCAACAATATGCTTTATGGGCGGATTGGTAGGTTTGTTGTTTGCTGTTCTGCTTAGTATGATGGTAAATCAGTTTATTCCGACATCAGTACAATACGATTCAGTTTTTCTTGCAATTATTATATCAATAATTACAGGAGTTGTGGCAGGATTTGCACCTGCATACACAGCAGCTAAAATGGATCCGGTAGATGCATTGCGATATGAATGAGTCAATAAATTATCAGGATTTTTTGAAGTGAGGACAATATGAAATTAAAACAAGTCGTTGTAATGTCGTTGGAATCGCTGAAGACTAACAGGCTTCGTACTCTACTAACAGTACTTGGTGTTGTGGTTGGAATTTTTTCTATCATCGTCATTATGACTATCATAACAATGATGCAATCCAGTATTGAAAATGGAGTTTCTCAGTTAAATAAAAACACATTTCAAATTCAAAAATGGCCGGCTATGCATGGCGGCGGACCCGGATCGCGTGATCGTTTCAGAAACAGAAAAGATATAACACTTGAAGACTATGAACGTTTAAATGGTTTATTAACGCAGGCAAAATACATAGGTGCTGAACAATGGCAGTTCGGAAAAATTGTAAAGTTCGGTAATAAAGAAACGAACCCTAATATTCAGGTTGCCGGAATAACTACAGGTGCGCTTCAAACAAATAACTGGATTGTAGAATTTGGAAGAGATATACGTGAAACTGATGTCGAATATTCAAACGATGTCTGTCTTCTTGGGCAGGAATTAGTTGAAAAATTATTCACCGGAATAAGTCCGATAAACCAGGTAATAAGAGTTGACGGAAAACCATTGCAGGTAATTGGTGTGCTTGAAAAACAGCCTCAATTGTTTGGTGAAAGCCGTGACAATTATATCGTTATGCCTATCACAACTTTTCAATCGATGTACGGAAAAAGAAGCAGAAGTGTTAACATTACTGTTATGTCCTATAGTAAAGAAGATTATGATGCAACCATTGAAGCGGCAATTGGTTATATGCGAACGATTAGAAAAGTAGAAGCTGGTGAGGAAAATGATTTTGATATATTCAGTAATGAATCACTTATAGGACAAATCAATGATATAACAGGCGGCGTAAAAATCGGTGCGCTCGTGGTTTCTATTATTGCTCTGCTGGCTGCCGGAGTTGGTATTATGAATATTATGCTCGTCTCAGTTACCGAAAGAACGAGAGAAATCGGTGTAAGAAAAGCTATAGGTGCCAGGAAAAGCAATATACTCGCTCAATTCCTGATTGAAGCGGTTACACTTTGTGTCATCGGTGGTTTTATAGGAATTCTTTTAGGTGTTGGAATTGGAAACTTAGTAGGCGGATTAATCAACGCACAAACTGCAATACCTTATGACTGGGTCATAATTGGATTGTCGCTCTGCATATTTGTAGGTGTTGTATTCGGAACTTATCCCGCATATAAGGCGGCTAATCTTGATCCTATCGAAGCATTGAGGTACGAATAATTTAAGATCAGATTTACTTATTCCATTGCAACAAGTAAATTAGTACCAAATAAAATTCAATCTTTTGAATAGTTTCAATTAATTATTATCAATTAGGGGATAATATGAAAATTGGGCAACTGCTTGTACTTGCAATTCAATCATTAAAAACAAACAGGCTCAGAACAGCACTTACAGTTTTGGGTATTGTGGTCGGAATCTTTTCAATCATTGTTGTAATGACAATCATCACAATGCTTCAAAACACTATTGAAGACGGGTTTCAATTCTTAAGCAAAAATACATTTGAAATACGGAAATACCCGGCCATTCAAAGAGGTCATAACGATAAAATCAGAAACAGAAAAGATATTACTCTCGATGACTTTTATCGGTTTGAAGAATTAATGTCTGACGCAAAAATTGTAGGAGCTATGCAGGGACAGGGCGGCAAGATTGTTAAATATGGGCATGAAGAAACAAATCCAAATATCTATTGTGTTGGTGTAACTCAGGGTGTTTACAGCACACTTAATCTAGAAATTGAAGATGGCAGAGAATTCAGACAAAATGAAATTGATCATTCTGCAAATGTATGTGTGTTAGGATATTCTATCGTTGAAAAACTTTTTTATAATGATGAGCCGGTCGGAAAGACGATAAGAATGGATGGCAAACCAATGAGAGTAATTGGTGTCATCAAAAAACGACCCGATTTTTTTGGTCAATCACAGGATACATACGTCGTAATTCCTATTACAACATTTCAGTCTTTTTACGGTCGCAGGAGTTCAAGTGTTGATATAACTGTTATGGCGTACAGCAGTGATACATATGAAAGTACAATAGAATCTGCGATAGGACACATGAGAAAGATCAGGAAAGTTGAACCTGATGAAGAAAATGATTTTGATATTTTCAGTAACGAATCTATAATTGGGCAGGTCAACGATATAACCGGAGGTATTAAAATCGGCGCTCTGGTTGTGTCGATCATTGCTCTGCTGGCTGCAGGTGTCGGTATAATGAATATCATGCTGGTAACGGTAACAGAAAGAACCCGGGAGATTGGCGTAAGGAAAGCAGTCGGTGCTAACAAAAAAAGTATTATGCTTCAGTTTTTATTTGAAGCTGTATTCTTATGCATGCTTGGTGGAGTTATCGGAATTGTGTTGGGAATCGGAGTCGGAAATTTTGCAGGAAGTTTTTTAAGTGCCCAATCGGCAATTCCTTTTGATTGGGTTATTATAGGACTTTCACTATGCATCTTTGTTGGAGTTATATTCGGAACGTACCCGGCATACAAAGCAGCGAATCTTGATCCAATCGAAGCATTGAGATATGAGTAAAATTTTTATTTAGTTATAGGATTTTAAAAGTCGAAATAAATAATATTTTGTTGTCCCTGAATCCCTTCTTTGGAGAACTAATCCTATAACACAACTTATATCAAAGGGAGAATTCATGTACGATATCATCATCATTGGCGCAGGACCGGCAGGAATAAGCATGGCAGTGGAAGCTGTAAACTCAGGTATTGAAAAAAACAAAATCCTGATCCTTGAAAAAGCTGCTGAACACTCATTCACAATTAAAAAATATTACCCCGATAATAAACTTGTCGCTGCAAATTATAAGGGATTTGAGGCTGCTTGTACAGGAGTAATGTGTATGACAGACTCCTCTAAACAAGAAACAATTTCATTCCTGGATAAAACAATTGAAGACTATAAGTTGAAAGTAAATTATGATGAAGTAGTTTACAAAATCCATCACAAAAAAGATGAAAATAAATTTATAGTTTCAACAGACAGAAATATTTATGAATCAAAAATTGTTGTCATTGCCGTTGGTATTCTGGGCAAACCAAATAAACCTGAATATAAAATACCTGCATCTCTAAATTCAGTTATTCATTTTGATGTAACTTCAAAAGAAATTTTTAATTCAAACACGCTTGTTGTAGGCGGCGGTGATTCAGCTTCGGAATACTGTCAATATCTGGTACAGAAAAATAACAATGTCACTTTAAGTTACAGGAAATCAGAATTCAAAAGGATGAATGAAATAAACAAACAAAGTTTATTAAAACTTAGTGATGATAATAAAATAAATCTGCTTCTTGAATCTGAAATAATTTCAATTGGGGATGAGTCTGGCAAACCCAAAGTTATTTTTAAAGATGATACAACAAAAATGTTTGATAACGTTGTATATGCGTTGGGCGGCTCTACGCCGGAAAATTTTCTAAAACTGATAGGTATCGAATTTGACGGTCCCAACCCGAGTCTTAAAGAAGGATATGAAACTAATATCCCGGGTTTATTTCTTACAGGCGATCTTAGCGCCGGTAAAAAAGGCGGATCAATTATCTGGGCATTCAATTCATCTAATACTGCGATGAAAAGAATATGCGAGAATTACCTGGAGTGTAATATTTAGATTAAGACTTTAAATTACTCTACAATCAATATAGACTTGCTTAACGAATGAATGAAATTTAGATTTCGTACAAACAAATCTGAATTATGTATTGAAGCGGTATTCAAAGCTTTTCTTACTCATACTTGTTATCTCACTTTATAAATGCGGGACGTTCGCACAATCCGAATATTCCACTCAATCAGTAAGTGACACACTGACTATAAATTTTGATAACAAGTATTACATTAAACAGGTCTCAATTTTACCATTCTCAGAATCAATTGAGCTGCGGGGAAGATTTCTATCTGAAGAAGATTACAATATATCATATGCCGATGGATCATTTTCTTTATCTGACTCTTTAGCTTATTCTGTATTCGATACTTTAATAGTTCATTATAAGACTTTGCGCTTTTCACTACAAAAAGAATATAAAAAAAGAAGCCTTGTAATTCGCTTTGATGAAAATCTTGGTGACACTGTCCGGTTTGCCGCAACTGAACCGGGATTTCTTTCATCCGAATCTATTTTTGGTGGTAATATTCAAAAAAGCGGAACACTTGTCCGTGGCTTTACTGTTGGTACAACAAAAGACTTTTCACTCAACAGCGGACTAAGACTTCAGCTTTCAGGCAAACTTTCCGATGATATTGAAGTTGTTGCTGCTGTTACAGACGAGAATACTCCAATACAACCTGATGGAAATACTGAAAGACTTGAAGAATTAGATAAAGTTTTCATTCAATTAAAACATACAAATGTCACAGGAACTTTTGGTGATTATCAGTTACAAAAAAGATACGGCGAGTTTGGTGTCATTGACAGAAAACTGCAGGGGCTTATGGGTGAATTCAATTATGAAGGACAGGATGCATACATTTCATTAGCAAGTTCAAGAGGCAAGTTCAATTCAAATACATTTAACGGAACTGATGGCGTCCAGGGTCCCTACCGATTATCAGGGCTTAACAATGAAAGAGACATCATTTTAATTGCAGGCAGCGAAAAAGTTTTTCTTGATGGAATTGAAATGCGTCGTGGTGAAGCTAATGACTATACAATTGACTATTCAACAGCTCAACTTACGTTTACTCCAGCCAGATTAATTACTTCGGCGAGCAGAATATCAGTTGACTTTGAATATACCGACAGGCAATACTCACGTAATATTTTCGGTACAGGTATTCAAACTAATTTCTTTGAAAAAAAATTAGGATTAAAAATTCAGTACCTCAGAGAAGGTGATGATAAAGATTCACCAATAGATATCATTCTCTCTGATTCTGACAAAGTATTTCTGGGCAATGCCGGCGATAACAGGAACAACGCAGTAAAATCAGGAGTTAGTCTTGCTCAGCCGGATTCATTTGGTGTGGTAAAAGGTATCTATCAGAAAATCGATACATTAATAAATGGAACGGCATATTCATACTATCTTTACAATCCGGGTGATTCGCTTTCACTTTATTATGCTTCATTCAGTTATGTTGGTGAACAACAGGGAGACTACATAAAGGAAAGTCTTGGCAACTATCGTTTTGTTGGTATTGGTCTTGGTAACTATATGCCGGTAATTTTTCTGCCAATGCCTGAATCAAAACAGTTTGCAAATATTGTTCTTGATATAAAACCCTGGGAAGGCGTCAGTTTAAGTCTGGAATACGCAGGTAGTTTATGGGATCAAAATTTATTCTCGCCTTTAGATGATGGTGATAATTATGGTCACGCACGGAATATTTTTCTTAAATCAGATCCCAGACAAATTGAAATCGGAAATATTGATTTAGGAAAAATCGGCTTTTCATTTAAAGACAGGTTTATTAAAGATAAGTTTGCTTCACCTGACAGATTTAATGATGTTGAATTCAACAGGAACTATAATACATCTTCATCATCAACAAGACAGGACGAACAGTTAAGAGAATTCAGCCTGACACTTATCCCGATTGAATTACTCTCAATTAATTCCTCGCTTGGATTATTAAGGATTGGAGATAATTTTTCATCGGACAGGTACAATAACTCACTTAAATTTTCCGACAGAACCAGCTTTAGTGTTGACTACACAGCAGATTTTGTAAACTCAAAAAATATTTCGCTGCAAAGTAAATGGTTAAGGCAGCGGGGTAATGCGTATTATTCATTCTGGAAACTAAAACCCGGTCTCGAATTTACTGCGGAGGAAAAGTTAGATAAAAGAAATAAGGTTGACTCACTCATCAGCGGCAGTCTTAAATTTTATGAGTTCAATCCTTACTTAGAAATCATTGAAGTTGAGGGATTAAGATTATCCGGTAAGTATTCACTCAGAGACGATTACCTTCCTGTTGAAGGATATCTTATTAAAGAATCACTATCCCGTACACAATTTTATGAATTGGAGTACTCAGGTATAAAGGAAGTAAACTCTACAGTAAGCCTTACATTAAGAAATAAAAAATACACAGAAGAATTCAGGCTTAAGGGATTTCCTGATAACGAAACAATTTTAATACGATCACAATCAAAGTTCCGTTTTTTTGAACAACTACTTAATGGTGATCTGTATTATGAAGTTTCAACTCAGCGTTCGGCAAAACTTGAAAAAGTATTTATACGAGTTGAACAGGGAACAGGTAATTATAAATATCTCGGCGATCTTAACAATAACGGTATTGCAGAAGAAAGTGAGTTCGAGCCTACAATCTTTGACGGAGATTATATATTGCTTACAGTTCCTACTGAAGAACTTTTTCCTGTAATTGATTTGAAAACAAGTACACGCTGGAAAATAAATTACTCGGCACTAACCGACGGGAAAAGTTTTTTGGGGGCAGTATTAAAAGCACTATCATCAGAAACGTTCTGGAGGGTTGAAGAAAACAGCAGAGAAGAGGACTATAAAAAGATTTACCTGCTTGACTTTTCAGCTTTTCAGAATGAGCAGAATACCATTCGGGGTTCAAATTATATTCAACAGGATTTATTCATATTTGAGAACCAGCAGGATCTTTCTTTCAGGTTAAGGTTTACACAACGAAAAAGTCTTAACCAGTTCAGCGGCGGAATTGAACGAGCCTATAATCGTGAGAGAAGCTTAAGAATAAAATTTAAAATGATTGATGAAATAAGTAACCAGACGGATATTGCTAATATTGATGATAATGTATCTGCCCCGTTAAGTTCAAACAGAAGACGAAGAATAAATACGAATAATGTTACCTCGGATTTTTCATACAGACCCGCAAAGATGATTGAAGTTGGCTTCAAATTAAAGGTTGGAAAAAGTGAAGATACTTTTCCTCAGAAGCCAACAATAATTGATCTCAACTCACAAGCAATAAGATTTAATCTTTCATTTGCAGGGACAGGGAGGCTTCGTGTTGAAGTTGAAAGAAATGAACTTACTGCAAATACCGAAGAAAATTTTCTTCCCTTTGAATTGACCGGCGGGAATCTGATCGGTAAAAATTATTTCTGGCGTTTAAATTTTGATTACAGGCTTTCAACAAATCTGCAATCAACAGTCAGTTATGATGGGCGTGTTCAGGGCGGCGGAAAAACAATACATACAGCGCGTGCTGAAGTACGCGCATATTTTTAACCAAATAATTTTTGTTATGAAATTAATTTCAAATATGATCGAAGTGCATATTTTCAGAATGAATAAAAATAAAATGGAATTTCTCCTTCTGAAAAGATCTGAGGGAGAAATTTATCCCGGCTTATGGCAAATGGTTTCAGGCAAAATGAAAAAAAATGAAAAAGCATTTAATACTGCTCTTCGCGAAATTAAAGAAGAGACTGGGTTGAAACCTTTACAACTATGGACAGTTCCTAACATAAATTCATTTTATTACGAAGCTAAAAATTGTATTTCATTTCTTCCTGTATTTGTCGTCGAAGTAGAGAATAAAGATTCTGTATTTCTGTCTGCTGAACATTCGGAATATAAATGGGTAAGTTCTGTTCAGGCAAAAAAAATGCTTGCCTGGCAAGGTCAAAGAAAGTCGGTTGATATAATTACGGAGTACTTTCTTAACGATAAAAGCTTCCTGAATTTTGTGGAAATCAAAATTAAATGATTGCTTATAGTTATGTAATAAACTCTGTTTTACTTATTTTTGAACCAGTTTTTAATATCAAATTACAGGAGTAAAATTTGGGACTTTTAGTAGTAGGTTCACTCGGTCTTGATTCAGTTGAAACACCATTTGATAAAGTAACTGATGCGTTAGGCGGATCAGCAGTGTATATTTCACTCGCTTCAAGTTATTTCAGCGGACCGGTTTACATGGTTGGTGTTGTTGGCGGAGACTTCCCCAAATCATATCTTAAAACACTTGAAGAACATAATATCGATCTTGATGGTTTACAGATAGTTGAAGACGGAAAAACATTCAGATGGTCTGGTAAATATCATTACGACCTCAATGTAAGAGATACACTTCTTACAGAACTAAATGTCTTTGAAAAATTTGATCCTGTTATTCCTGAAAAATTCAGAAAGTCAAAATATATCTGTCTTGGTAATATCGATCCGACACTTCAAATAAAAGTACTTGACCAGATGGAGAACCCGCAGTTTGTTGTTTGCGATACAATGAATTACTGGATTGAAGGCAAAAAAGATGAGTTGTTAAAACTTCTTAAACGAGTTAATGTTCTTATTATAAATGATTCTGAGGCAAGATTATTAGCACACGAACCAAACCTGATAAAAGCAGCGAGAGTTATAAGAGCAATGGGTCCTGAAATACTTATCATCAAAAAAGGTGAACACGGCGCTTTACTTTTTATGGAAGATATAGTTTTTTCGGCACCAGCTTACCCGATGGAAATGATTTATGATCCGACCGGCGCAGGCGATTCATTCGCTGGAGGTTTAACAGGTTACTTACATAAAACAAGGGATTTAAGTCCCTCAAATATGAAACGTGCAATTATATATGGAAGTGCAATGGCTTCTTTTTGTGTTGAACAGTTCAGTACAAAGGGATTAGAATCACTTTCTTATTTAAGAGTACAGGACAGGTACAGAGAATTTTTAAATCTTTCCCGGTTCGATGAAAAAGAATGATTACTTCTCCCTGAAATTCGAAAACGATAAAGTTGTTTTTATTGATCAAACACTTTTACCGTTAACCGAAAAGTACATTGAAACTGATGAGTATGAAAGAATAGCAGAAGCTATTGAACGGCTTGAAATACGCGGAGCTCCTTTAATCGGAATTGCTGCTGCTTACGCTCTTTCTTTATCTCTAAAGAATGTTTCTGCCAATCACTCAGAAATTTTTTATGCTGCATATCAAAGACTTTACCTGACACGACCGACTGCTGTAAATCTTTTCTATGCTTTGGAAGAAATCAAAAAAGTATTTGATGAAGAAACATCATACGATGATGTTTATCCAATATTAGTTTCAAGAGCTAAAGAACTTCATCAAAAAGATATAGAGTATTGTAAATGGATTGGTATGAACGGATTAAAAATTTTCAAAAAAAAATCCAATATCATCACACATTGTAATACTGGAAAATTTGCAACAGGCGGAGATGGCACTGCTTTCAATGTCATTAAAACAGGGTTTGAAAATGGTTTGGTTAGCATTGTTTATGCAGATGAAACTCGTCCTCTGTTACAAGGTTTACGACTTACATCATTTGAACTGGATAAAAATAACATTCCATTTAAACTTCTTTCTGATTCCTCCTCCGGCGCATTAATGCAAAAAGGCGAAGTTGATTTTGCAATAGTTGGCGCAGACAGAATTGCATTGAATGGCGATACTGCTAATAAGATCGGCACCTATAACCTGGCAGTACTATGTAATTTTCATAATATACCTTTTTATGTTGCTGCACCTTCTACTACAATCGATAAAAAAATACTTTCCGGTGCTGATATTAAAATTGAATTCAGAAATAAAGAAGAACTGCTGACGTTAAACCAAAATGATATTGCATCAACTTCATACGATGTTTTTTCACCTGCCTTTGATGTTACACCTTCACATCTTATAAACGGAATAATTACAGAAGACGCGGTATATAATTTCCCATATAACTTTTTGCAATGAGCCAGATAGTTAAGTCAGAAGGGTTTGTACTCAATAAAATTAACTATGGTGATACAAGCGTCATTGTCTCACTTTACACAAAAGACTTCGGCAAACTTTCATTGATACTAAAAGGTGCAAGAAGTCCCAAATCAAAATTAAGCAATATAGTCGATCCGCTTAATCATATTAACGTAGTGTTTTATAAAAAGGAATCAAGAGATATTCAGCTTATGTCCGGAGCTGATCTTCTTAACCATTTTCCAGTAATCAAAAGTGATTTTGAGGGATTAAAATATGCTCTTGCTATATTGGAATTAATACAGAAACTTATTCCGGAGCATGAAGTTAACTTAAGATTATTTGCGGGTATTCAGCGAATCTTTTTTTTATTGGATTCATCTGATGAACTGCCTCCTGTTTTATTTGGAAGGTTTTTTATTTTCTTCCTTACTGAAATGGGGTACGAAGTACAGCTAGAGAAATGTTCAAATTGTGAAAAAGAACTGCGGAATGGAAGTGAACTTGCTTATAATTTTAACATAGGTGTGCTTTGTTATGAATGCAGAGAAAATTATCCGGATTCTTTTTATTTAAAAAAGGAACTTTTTCAATATTTGAATTGTCTAAAACATAATATTAAAGTGAATAATATTACTAAGGAAATTCTGGATTCTTCAATAAATTTTATGGAAAAGTATCTTAAATTCCACCACTCTGATTTTAAAGGAATTCAATCATTAAAAATCTATCATTAAGAGGTAGTTATAGACCGATCTATACAAATGCATAAGCAGAGAAATAAGTAAACTAAAAAGGAGTAATTATATAATGAAAACGAGAAAAATATTTGGCGCATTTGCATTAATCGTAATCGGAATTGTATTTGGTGCGCTGTTAGTTTCAGGCTTTGGATTAGTAAGACCGGGATTTGCTGATATAAATCTTGGTGCTTCAAATCCTCCTGTAAATCTTGATGCCGATGCTACTTCATTCAGTAAGGCATTTATAGAAGTAGCCGAAAAAGTAACCCCGACCATTGTTCAAATTTCTGTTGTTGCAAGTTTAAAGGAAGATCCGCACCAGGATATTTTCCCATTTCCATTCAGAGATCTTCCGCAGGAACAGAGAGGTTCCGGAAGTGGTATTATCATTTCTGAAGATGGATATATAGTGACAAACAATCACGTAGTTGAAAATGCTACAAAAGTTTCGGTTGGCTTACACGATAATCGTACATTTGATGCACAAGTTGTTGGAACTGATCCGCTAACGGATTTAGCTGTAATAAAAATCGATGCAAATAATTTACCCACTGCATACCTCGGTGATTCCGATGATATTAAAGTTGGACAATGGGTTATGGCAATAGGAAATCCGTTATCTTTATCATCAACTGTTACTGCAGGGATCGTCAGTGCACTCGGCAGAGGAAATTTAGGACTAATGTCACGCGATAACGGTTATGCGGTTGAAAATTTTATTCAAACAGATGCCGCAATTAATCCGGGTAACAGCGGTGGTGCTCTTGTTGATCTTTCGGGTGCAGTAATCGGGGTTAATTCAGCCATTGCTGCTTCCAGGACAGGTACATATATCGGTTATGGATTTGCCATACCCGTTAACCTTGCCAAATCAGTTGCAAAAGATTTGATTGCAAACGGAAAAGTGAGCAGAGGATATATTGGTGTACAGATTGGTGAAATTGATAACGCAATAGCGAAATCTCTCGGGCTGGATAAACCACGTGGTGTTATAGTTAATGGAATAGTTGAGGGCGGTGCAGCATCCAAGACAGATATTAAAGCTGGAGACATTATAATCAAAATTGATAACAGGGAAGTAAATCAACCAAATGAACTGCAAGGATATATTGCTTCCAAATCAGCAGGTACAACTGTGAAGCTGTTATTGATAAGAGATGGAAAAGAAATTGAAAGAAATGTAACGCTTAAACCTCGTGAAGAAGAAGAAAAAGAACAGCCTGTACTGAGTAACAAGGACAGTAACAGTAAACCTGAATCAAACACTTCTACTGCCAGTTTTGAAGAAATCGGTCTTACAGTTAAGAACCTGTCTGAAAAAGATAAAACTACATTTAAAGTAGAAAACGGGATTCTTATTACAGATGTAAAGGCTTTCAGCAAAGCTCAGGATCAAAGATTGTCCCGCAACATTGTAATAGTTGAGGCTGATAAAAAATCAGTAAAAAATGTTGATGAATTCAAAAATCTTGTCAATAGTAAAAAAGGTTCTGCTCTATTGTTAAAGGTACAGGATTCAGAAGGGAACACCAGATTTGTCGGGCTTGAGATTCCAAGTTAATTTTTGTGACATGATCTTTAGAACGCCCGAACTATCGGGCGTTTTTTTTATATTTACCAAAACAATCAGGATTAATGATGATCAGATTTTTAACCGCCGGGGAATCTCACGGAAAAGCTTTAGTTACTGTTGTTGAAGGTTTTCCATCCAACCTGAAAATAGAAAATGAGTATCTTAATTTTCATTTGAAAAGACGGCAGAGCGGATACGGACGCGGCTTAAGAATGAAAATCGAATCAGACAAAGCAGAAATTATTTCGGGTATAAGACATCAAAAGACTATTGGTTCACCCATTTCACTAATGATCCAGAATAAGGATTGGGTTAACTGGCAGCATATCATGTCATCTGAAAAAAAACAAAACTCATTTGAAAAAGTAAGAGTACCAAGACCAGGACATGCAGACCTTGTGGGCATAAGCAAATTTAATTTTAATGATATCCGCAATTCAATTGAAAGATCAAGCGCACGCGAGACTGCAGCCAGAGTTGCCGCCGGAACAATTGCGCGTAAATTTCTAGAATATTTTGGAATTGAAACCGGTAGTTTTGTTGAAAGCATAGGAGGGATTTTTCCGGATGAAAACTTTGCAGTAAATCTTTTGGATAATAAACTTCCGAAAAAATTTACAGCATGGGGTTTATCTGAATCAGCAGATAAAAGTGATGTAAGAGTTTTGGATCAGAAACACGAAGTCAAAATTATCGAAAGAATAAAACTGGCAAAAAAAATGGGTGATACATTAGGCGGAACTTTTTATATTGTTGCGACTGGTGTTCCAACAGGACTTGGCAGTTTTATGCATTACGATCTGAAACTTGATGCTGAAATTGCAGGTGCAATCATGTCAATAAATGCTGTAAAAGGAATTTCGATCGGAAGCGGATTTGAATCAGCGGAAAAATTCGGTTCACAATCTCATGATGAAATAATTAAAAGAGGCAACAGGTTCGAACGGAAAACAAACAGATCTGGTGGCATTGAAGGCGGAATTTCAACAGGACAACCGATAATCATCAGAGCAGCAATGAAACCAATTTCTACTCTTATGACACCAATTGAAAGTGTTGATCTTAAAACAATGAAAACCGTTGAAGGAAGAAGAGAACGGAGTGATTTTGTTGCGGTACCTGCGTGTGCAGTTGTAGCTGAGTCGATGTTAGCCTGGACTCTTGCAAAATTTTTCCTCATTAAATTCGGAGGTGATTCTCTGGAAGAAACTCAGGATAACTTCAACAACTTTAATCGTAAACTATTTAAAAGAATTTCGTCAAACTTTCGCTGAAAAATGATTAAGATTAAAAAATTTGTATTTAACCCTTTTGCCGAAAATACATTCATTCTTTGGGATGAGGGGACCCTGGAAGCAGCGGTTATAGATCCGGGTTGTTTTAATGAAACCGAAGAGCTGGAATTAAAAAATTTTATAGACACTCAAAAATTAAATGTAAAACATTTACTTAATACTCATTGCCATATTGATCATATTCTAGGATGCAATTTTATTTCGAAAGAATATTCACCAGTTTATTCAGTTCCTGAACTCGATATTCCATTACTTAGTGTGGGTTCACAACAGGCTTCAGCATTTGGAATAAAACTCAAAGAACCCTTAAAGCCAGATGTTCTTTTAAATGAAGAAAGTGAGATCACTATTGGAAAAAATAAAGCAAAAATTTTATTTACACCAGGGCATACACCCGGAGAAATATGTTTTTATTTTAAAGAATCAAAAATACTGATAGCGGGTGATGTTCTTTTCCAGGGAAGTATAGGACGAACGGATCTTTGGGGTGGAGATCTCAGAACTTTATTGAATTCTATTCAAACTAAACTTTTAACCTTGCCGGGTAACACGATTGTATTTCCGGGGCATGGTTCCGAAACTACAATTGATGAAGAGAAAACTTATAATCCATTCTTAAACAACGATGAACTCGGTTAATAAGAGAATATCAGGTTGATATAAAAAAGTGTAATAGATATATTCGCAGCGTTCTAAATATTGTGTCATCATAAATAAACTTTGAGAGTATTGGAATGAAAATCCGCCCAAACCGTTTACCACTCTGGGTAAAATTGATTTTTTCTTACCTTGTACTCTGGATCATATTATTTGAGTTTGTGCTTCCTGTAAACAAAATCCTGCCCAAACCCTCTGTTGTTATCGAATCTATTCCCGATCTATTTTTTGACTATGAGTTTACAATAAATTTATTGTCAACATTAGGAGTTATTTATTTATCTATACTTGCTGCCACAACGCTCATCTATTTTTTACGAAAGTGGATTTTAACAGATGATAGTTTCATTTCACACATTTTGAAATCATTTGTCTGGATTTCAGGTACTGTACCTATTATTGCTCTGGGCATATTTTTTATTTATTGGTTTCCCGAATCTGAAATCACTGAATTTATTTTTGCTGCTCTCGTATTTTTTATTTCAATGGTTTCATCAGTACGTAAAACCGCCAGACAAAGTAAAGAAGAGTTTATAACATCAATTTCTTCTTTCGGTATAAATTCAGATACTATAAAAAAAGAGGTTATCTGGAATTCAATTTTACCGCTGGTCAAAGATGAAATGGTACGGTTTCATACTTTTTTTTGGACAATTATCATTTCTTATGAATTTATAAAAGGCGGTTATGGATTAGGTTCGATTTATAAAAACATTTTAACATATAGTGATTTATCAGCTTTGTTAGGAATGACCATACTGATTGCCATAATTCTTTTCTGTTTTAACTTTTTAATTAAGTACTTAGTAAACAAACTAATCTTCTGGAAGTGAAAAAAATGTCTTCTTCTCTGTTAGAGTTAATAAATATTTCAAAAGACTATACAGGCAGCAGCGGCTCACATAAACATGTGCTTTCTGAGATAAATATTACTTTGAAAAATGTGGTTACTGAAGGCTATGTAGCTTCTATCATTGGTCCGGTTAATTCGGGAAAAAGTACACTTCTAAAAATCATTTCCGGAATTGAACATCAAACATCCGGGGTAAAAAGAATTTTCGGCAAGGAATATAATATTGCAGATGGTTCAATTGTCTATATCCCTGAAAATCCATCATCACTGCCATGGTTAAATGTGAGAGAGAATATAGAGTTTGTGCTTAATCAAAAAAAAATAAACATAGATAAAACATTTGTTAAAAAAATAATTAATGATGTTGAGTTAACAGGATATGAAAATCATCTGCCTGATGATAAAAGTCTTGGATTCAGATTCAGAATTTCACTTTCACGTGCGCTGGCAGTCAGCCCCAAAATAATTTTACTTGATGAACCTTTTATTAGGATGTCAACGGAGACTAAATCGGAAATTTTTTCTCTTTTAAAAAATATCTGTAAGAATTACCACGTGGTATTTATTCTTGCCACAATAAATATCATTGATTCAATTATTCTATCAAAAATACTCTTTCTTTTAAGTAAGGATACGGGAACAATATTTGATAAAATGGAAGTCGAATTGGGGAATTCCACATTACACTCTCCCTTTAAAGACGAAAAGTTCCTTGACTTGTTGAATAGAGTTGAATTAAAACTGAGAGAAAAAAACATAAGTGAAACAATCACATTCTCTGTATGATTCAATTAAGTACTCCTCTAAAAAATTAAAACCAGAATTCGAAAGGATTTTTGTTGAAAAATAAAAATGAAGAACTTCAGAAAAGAAAAGATGAAGCAATGCTCGGCGGTGGTGCAGATAAAATTAAAAGTCAGCACGATAAAGGAAAACTAACAGCACGCGAAAGAATAAATCTTTTAGTTGATGAAGGAAGTTTCGATGAGATTGATATTTTCGTAAAACACAGAGCTACAGACTTTGGTCTGGATAAACAAAAATACCCAGGCGACGGAGTAGTTACAGGTTTCGCAAAAATTGATGGACGACCAGTAGCACTTTTTAGCCAGGACTTTACAGTTTTCGGTGGCTCGCTTTCTGAAACGCATGCAGAAAAAATTGTAAAGATTATGAAGATGGCAGTGAAAGCAGGAATCCCGATTATAGGTCTTAATGATTCAGGCGGTGCCAGAATTCAAGAAGGTGTAGTTAGTCTAGGAGGCTATGCGGATATTTTTCTGCTAAATACTTTAACATCAGGTGTTGTACCTCAGATTTCCGTAATACTTGGTCCCTGCGCAGGCGGGGCAGTTTATTCCCCGGCAATAACAGATTTTGTTTTTATGACAAGAAATTCAAGTTATATGTTTGTCACAGGACCGAATGTAGTAAAGACAGTCACTCACGAAGATGTAAGTTTTGAAGACCTGGGCGGCGCAGATACACACGCAGCAAAAAGCGGGGTTGCTCATTTTGTTTTTGATAATGAAATCGAAACACTTCTGAATGTGCGAAAACTAATGAGTTATCTACCATTGAATTATTTGGACAAACCTGCGGAAAGTGAGTTTGAGAAATCAGCAATTGACAAAGTGAATGAACTTAAAAATATCATACCGGATAATCCCAACAAACCATATGATATGAAAGAAATAATTCACCTTCTGATAGATGAACAGGATTTTCTTGAAGTCCATTCTGCATACGCTGAAAACCTAATCGTGGGATTCGGAAGAATCGGTGGAATGACAATTGGAATTGTTGCAAATCAACCACATGTATTGGCCGGAGTACTTGATATTAACGCTTCCGTTAAAGGCGCCAGGTTCGTACGTTTTTGTGATGCTTTCAGTATACCACTGCTTGTACTCGTTGATGTACCGGGATTTTTACCCGGCACAGAGCAGGAATGGAACGGGATTATTCGTCACGGTGCGAAGCTGCTTTACGCCTTTTGTGAAGCAACAGTTCCCAAAGTGACTGTTATTACCCGTAAAGCTTATGGCGGTGCTTATGATGTTATGAATTCAAAACATATTCGGGGTGATTTTAATTTTGCTTGGCCGACAGCGGAAATAGCTGTAATGGGACCCAAGGGTGCAGTTGAAATAATTTTTAAAAAAGAAATTTCAAAAGCTGAAGATCACGAAAAAGAATTAACCAAAAAATTGAATGAATACATAGAAAAATTTGCTAATCCGTACATAGCTGCAGAAAGAGGATATGTAGACGATGTAATTCAACCGGAAGAAACAAGAATAAAGCTATATAATGCTTTTCAATTGTTGAAGAACAAAGTAGATACAAATCCGAAAAAGAAACACGGGAATATACCCTTATGATTTTTCTAAACTAACTTGTTTTATAACTTGACATTAAAGACACGATTTGATTTTTTACTTGATAATACAAATGACTAAACTTATATTAAACAGCAAATAAACTGGAGTTCGCATGAGAGAACATATTTTACGTTCTGTTACTATTTCTTTATTCGCCCTGTTCCTTGCTTCTTGCGGGACTAATAAAGAAATCGTAAAAGAAACCACTTCTACAGAATCAATCACAGAAGTACAAAAAGGGGGAATAGTATCAGAAATGTTGGAACAGGCACGCCAACATTACATAACCGCACTCACCAAACAAGAAGCCAATAGCACAACAGAAGCAATTAATAATTACGAAGCATCATTAAGAATCATTAATAACCTGAGTTATTACCCCGGAATAGATGCAAATGAAGCTTATCTCGAGCTTGAACAATCGATAATTGAAGACTATAAAAAATACGTAGACGGACTTCCTGAACTTCCCATTGAAGTATCCTTTGCTGCTTTTGAAGAATGGATGGGCAAAACAATGCCTGAACTTCAAACAAAAGATGAAGAGGTTTTAGAAAAAGAACAACCTTTGATCATTCCGGCAGATGTACCCTTAGAAGTTAATTCCCATGTAGAACAATGGGTAGAATACTACACAGGACGCGGACGTAAACATATGAACCTGTGGCTTGCAAGATCCGGAAAATATTTCCCTATGATGACAAAAATATTTGCTGAAGAGCAAGTACCGCAACAACTTGTTTATTTAAGTATGGTAGAAAGCGGACTTAATCCTGTTGCCAGATCCTGGGCAAGCGCAGTTGGATTGTGGCAGTTTATTAAATCGACCGGCAGATTGTACGGACTGGAAACCGACTTCTATTTTGATGAAAGAAGAGACCCATATAAATCCACAAGAGCGGCGGCTCAACATTTAAGAGACCTTTATAATTCATTAGGTGACTGGTATCTTGCATTGGCTGCTTACAATTCAGGCGAAGGCAGAGTAACCCGCGCTATACGCCGGGCAGGTTCCAGAGATTTCTGGGATGCAAGAAAATATTTACCTAAAGAAACAAGAAACTATGTACCGCAATATATTGCAGTCTGTATGATTGCAATGGATCCGGCTAAATACGGATTTACTGATATAACTTATGAAAAACCTTATGAGTTTGAAACATACAATGTAAGTGGAGCAATTGATCTTGGATTCCTCTCTCAATGTGCAGGGGTAACAACTGATATTCTACTCGATATGAATCCTGAATTAACACAAATGAGTACTCCATCTTCTTTCCCTGGTGGATATCCGTTGAGAATTCCTAAAACCAGTCTTGAACTGTTTGCTTCAAACGTCATAAACATTCCGGAAACCGCAAAAAGAAATTATCTTGTTCATACTGTTAAAAGCGGAGAAACTCTTACCAAAATCGCGTCAAAATATGGTGTAACAAAAAATGATCTTGCCGATGCAAATAATATTTCGACAAAATCCCGATTATATAAAGGTGTAAAACTCAAAATACCTGTTAGTAATATTGCAGAGAATAATTTTGCGTTTAATACCAACACAGAAACTGCAGGCGATAATTCAGGTGACGAATATATTTCGCCTTACGCTAGTCTGAATAAAGACAATGACAGCACGATGAAAGAAGAGTCCGAAGACTATGCTTTCGTTTCTGATGAAGTTGAAGTGGAAACTGAAACAAATCAAGGAACTACAGAAATAACTCCTGTTATTCCAACCGGAACTGTGCCGGTTAACTATCGCGTTAAAAAGAACGATAGTTTACTTGGTATAGCAGATCTTTTCAATACAAGAGTGAGTGATTTAAGAAATTGGAATAATATACCTTATACATCAACAATTTCAATTGGACAGAATCTTACAATCTATGTTCCTGAAAAACAAAAAGAGTTTTATGCAAGTCTTGATAACCAGACTCCGATAGAGAAATCTATAACTAAGAATTCAGTTACTAAAAATAATTCAACTGTACAGTATCACACAATTAGAAGAGGTGAAAACCTGAATTCGATAGCTAGAAAATATGGAGTCTCAATAAATTCTTTGCGCGAGTGGAATGATATTTCAGGAACGACCATCCTGGCTGGCAGAAGACTTAAAATATATTCAGACAAAACTGGCTATACTTCAAACGAGAATACTGTAAAACAGAATTCTCTTTTCAGATATAAAATTAAACGTGGCGATACTATTAGCGAGATCAGTGAAAAATTTGGTGTATCAATAGCGCAGATTAAAAAATGGAACGGACTAAGAAGTAACAAACTGGTAGCCGGCAAAACTTTGAAAATACACGGATCAACTACCAGTACTACCTCATACGGTGATAATACAGTAAAGACAAACGCCAATGTAAATTATTATAAAATTAAACCGGGTGATTCCATTGGAAAGATTGCAGAACTTTACGGAGTATCAACTGGTGACATAATGAACTGGAATGGATTATACAATAATAAAATTATTGCCGGAAAAACATTAAAAATATATTCAGATACAAAAGTAAATGATGTGCCCGTTGTTTCTAATAATACGACTACGAGCAAGAATCCTTCAGTTCATACCGTAAAGTCAGGTGATACTTTATACGGTATCGCTACCCAGTATGGAATGAGTGTCAGCAGAATAAAATATCTGAATAACTTAAGCAGCAATAAAATCAAAGCCGGACAAAAATTAAAAGTTGAATAAAAAGTATTAATCGAATATTTTAGAGATAGACAAACAAGTTTTTTATTTTATTGATTGAGCCGTTAGGGGTGTCCTGTTGATGAGGACTGAGAACATACCCTTAAACCTGATCTGGATAATACCAGCGTAGGGAAACGGGCTAAGAGAATAATTAAAATTTTAGCCGTTTCTTCAAACGGCTATTTTTTTTATGGAGGTGTCATGAAAATTCTAATTATTCTCATTCTTCTAATTTCCGCGAATCTTTTTCCACAGCAGATTACCATATCGGGTAAAGTCGTTGATTCAGAAACCGATGAACCATTAAACCTTGCTAACATTAGGCTGGTTTCTGATAAAAGCATTGGAACTACTACTGATATACACGGTGAATTTTCTCTAAGTCTAAATCAAAACAAAGATGAATTTATTACTGTCAGCTATCTTGGATATACAACACAGACTATAATACTGGCAGAAGTGCCTGGTAAATTTTTAACGATTAAGCTCGTTCCTAAAATACTGACTTCACAAAGCGTACTTGTTAAAGGAAGTATCGGTCGAAAAGGAGAATCACCATTTACTTACGAAAAAATTACATCAAAAGAAATTAAGAAAAATTACCAGGTTCAGGATATTCCCGAATATATAAGTACACTGCCATCAACCACATTTTATTCTGAAAACGGAAATGGGATTGGCTACAACTATGTTAACATCCGTGGTTTTGATCAACGTCGGATTACAGTTGCAATAAATGGAATTCCTCAGAACGATCCGGAAGACCACAATGTGTACTGGCTTGATTTTCCTGATCTTCTATCAAACGCGGATCTCATCCAGGTGCAGAGAGGTTCCGGTTCCGGGTTGTTTGGTTACCCCTCGATTGGAGGGGTTATTAACATTTTAACCTCTTCATATTCGGCAAAACCTTTCGCAGATTTTTCAACATCATTCGGAAGTTATAATACCCGTAAGTATAGTGCTTCATTTTCAAGCGGACTAGTTGACAACAAATATTCTTTTACAGGAAAATTATCCCGGATTTTAAGCTCAGGTTACAGACAAAAATCATTTGTCAAATTCAGTTCATATTATTTTTCAGCTTCAAGATTTGATGAGAATGTTACAACTCAGATAAATTTTTATGGTGGTCCAATTGAGGATGGACTATCATATACCGGACTTCCCAAATTTGCTATCAAAAACCGTCAGCAGCGAAAAGCAAACTACTCATACTGGGAAGCTAATTCGGGCGGGTTGACTTATACACTGAATCGCAGACCGGAAGAAATTGAAAACTTTTCTCAACCTCATTTTGAATTACTTAATGAAATTAACATAAGCAAAAAGATAACACTTAATACTGCATTATTTCTGGTAATAGGTCAGGGGTTTTTTGATTATGATGGATCATGGGCTGATACAACTTACTTAAGATTGACCAGCCAGTATGGATTTAATCCGACATCTAATCCTCAAAACGTTTTAATACGTGCACAAGTTGAGAATGTTCAATATGGATTTATACCAAGAATTAATTTTGAACATTTAAACGGCGAACTTATCGCCGGCGGTGAAATAAGAATTCATAAATCAGATCACTGGGGCTCGATCGGATATGGTGAAAATTTACCGGCAGGTTTGACAAAGGATTATCGTTATTACTTTTATAATGGGGGAAAAGATATTCTGAATTTCTTTGTGAACGAAAATTACATAGTAAATGAAAAAGTTAATTTACTCGGTGAAGTTCAGGTTGCCTATCATAAATACAGAATTGAAAATGAAAGATATCTCGGAAACAATTTTTCAATCAGTAATTTATTTGTAAATCCTCGTTTTGGTATTAATTATAAATTTGATGAGCAAAGACAGATTTATTTTTCATTTGCAAGAGTAAGCAGAGAACCCAGATTGAAAAATTATTACGATGCTGCTGAATCTAGCGGCGGCGCTCTTCCTCAGTTTGAATCAGTAGTGGATGACAGTGGAAATGTAATCTCTTTTAATTACGACTCTCCTCTGGTTAAACCTGAAACAATGAATGATTTCGAAATTGGCGGAAGTATATCGACTAATAATTACAATGTATCTGTAAATTTATTTCTGATGTTATTTGAAAATGAAATTGTAAAGAATGGTCAGCTTGACAGGTTTGGACAGCCAGTAACCGGAAATGTAGAACAGTCAGAACATAAAGGTATAGAGTTTTCACTTTTATATAAGCCTAACAAATTCCTGACCTTTTTTGGAAATGCAACTTATAGTTTAAATAGAATAAGGGACGGAAGAGATTTTTTTAATTCGACTGATTACATTGATCTGAGGGATAATCGTATTAGCGGATTCCCGGATTACCTTGCCAATATTGGTCTTATCCTGGAATATGAAAATGCAGTTCTAAGGATTGATTCAAAATACGTCGGTGATTTTTATTCAGATAATTATGACGAAAATTTTATAGAGTATTTGAAACTGTATCCTGACTTAGCAGACTATACTGATAATGTTAATGACTCATATTTCATTACAAATATTTTTGCTTCATACAGCTTTAAATTGTTCGATTCTCTCAATCCATCTAAAATTTTTATCCAGATAAATAATGCTACAGACAGGCTATACTCAGCTTATGCGGTCGGAAAAGAATTTTTTCCGGCGGCTGAGCGTAATTTTATTGGTGGAATCCAATTAAGTCTTTGATATTGAGTTACCGAGAAAAGAATAAAATGAACGGTTACATAATTCTGGCAAACGGAAAACCGCCTTCAAAACAGGTGATTAAATACCTGATGAAACAGGGATATTCAAATCTTATTTGTGCTGATGGAGGTGCAGATAAAGCGCGTCAGATGAATCTGATTCCAACTGCCATAATCGGTGATCTTGATTCCATATCAGTCCAATCTCTAAAATATTATTCTGGTAAAACTAAAATCATAAAATTAAAGAGACAGAATGATACTGATGTTGAGAAATGTTTAAAGTATCTCATACAACGAAAAGTTGCCGATGTTATTTTACTCGGTGTAACCGGCAACCGGCTGGATCATACATTCTGCAATCTTGGTATTGTTCTTAAATTTTATGATAAAATTAAAATCAGGATTATTGCAGAGAATTCTCTATTAACCGCTGCAACCGGAAAAGTTATTCTTACAACATTTCCGGGCGAAACGATATCATTGTATGGCTTTCATCCGAAAACAAAAATTACAACAAAAGGGTTGAAGTATTCATTAACAAATGAGAACTTACCGTTCGGAATAAGGGAAAGTACGAGCAATGTCGCTTTAGAAAATGAAGTTACATTAAATATTAGTCATGGTATTATTTTTATTTTCAGGGAATTTAATGTGATGAAAAAATATGATCTCTTTAAGTAGCATAGATATAGTAGTCATAGCAATCTTTTTTGTTTCACTGTTAATAATTGGGTTTGCTGCTTCCCGAAGTGTCTCATCAAATGCAGAGATGTACCTGCTATCCAATCGTAATCTTGGGTTATTTCTCTTTGTTCTTGTTAATGTTTCCACCTGGTACGGCGGAATACTCGGCGTTGGAGAATTTACTTACAGGTACGGAATTGTAAGCTGGGTAACCCAGGGATTTCCTTATTACGTATTTGCATTTTTGTTTGCAATATTTTTTGCAAAAAAAATCCGCAGCGCTTCTTTATTTACTATTCCTGATAAATTAAGGAAAGAATATGGTAACCCGGTTGGAGCAGCTTCCGCGGTTATAGTGTTTATTCTTGTTTCACCCGCACCATACCTGTTGATGGTTTCCAGTTTATTTTCACTTGTAACCGGTTTAAATCTGCAGTACAGTTTGGCGATCAGTCTTGTTTTATCACTGTCGTACATTATCATGGGTGGTTTCAAATCAACGGTCTATACAGATGTATTACAGTTTTTTGTAATGTTCATTGGATTTGGTGTACTTTTTTTTACAGCATTAAGCGATTATGGTGGTGCATCATTTATTATTCAAAATGTTCCTGAAAATCATTTAACACTTGGCGGTGAATTACCTCCATTTGTTATGTTAGTCTGGTTTCTGATTGCACTGTGGACTTTCGCTGATCCGGGATTCCACCAGAGATGTTATGCTGCTAAAAGCGGATCAGTAGCCTCAAAAGGAATAATTATTTCAATTTTCTTTTTTGCATTATTTGATTTGTTAACAACCACTTCAGGTTTGTACGCAAGAGCCTTGATTCCTGACCTGGAAAGACCAATGCTGGCTTATCCGATCTTAGCTGAGCAAATATTATCACCAGGATTAAAGGGATTGTTTTATGCTGCATTATTTGCAACCATAATATCAACCTTAAATAGTTTTTTATTTTTAAGCGGAACAACCATAGGAAGAGATTTCATTTTTCAATTTTCGGTTGAAAAGTCAGAACTTCAGTTAAGATATTATACAATTATCGGTCTCATAGTATCTTCAATCATCGCATTTCTTTTTGCATTTATGATTCCTTCGGTTCTGCAGATATGGTACACACTTGGTTCAATTTGTATTCCTGGTATTCTTATAGCTGTGATAAGTTCATATTATCCCAAAATAAAAATTGATAGCAGGGTAATGCTCATCGAAATGGTTGTTGCTGTTGCAGCAGGTACGATTTGGTTTTTGCTTAAAGGAAAATTTGCAGATGGGACACTTTTAGTAATGATTGAACCAATGATAATTGGATTATCCTGTGCTGTAATAATCCACCTTGCAGGTTTGCTACTGATTTTTCTTTCTGAAAAGAAGAGACAATAAAACCGATAAAGTCAGCACTCCGATAATAATTATAAGTGAAACTTCAGTCGGTATTTTATAATATTCTGATACCAGCATTTTTATTCCAACATAAAACAGTATAAGTGCTACTCCATACTTCAGATAAATAAACATATCAACAATTCCTGCCAGGGCAAAGTACAAAGCTCTTAATCCAAGTATTGCAAAAATATTTGATGATATGATTATGAAGGTATCCGTTGTAATTGCTATAACCGCAGGTATTGAATCAACAGCAAATACAATGTCTGATGATTCAATAAGAATAAGAGTAAGAAAAAGGGAAGTGGCAAACCTCTTGCCTTCTTTACGGATGAAAAATTTTCGCCCGTGATATGTAGGTGTAAAATTAAAGTATCTTGTTATAAATCTAACCAGAATACTTTTATCAGGATCAATTTTGTGCTCACCGCCAAACGCCATTTTGTAAGCTGCGTAGAGAAGCACAATACCGAAAATATATATTATTGGGTGAAAGATGTTTAATAGTCCGACTCCTGCAACTACAAATATTACCCTGAAAACAATAGCGCCTATGATGCCCCATTTAAGAACGTGCGGCTGGCTTTCAGCAGGCACACCCATTACATTAAATATCATGAGGAATACAAACAGGTTATCAACTGATAATGATTTTTCAATCAGGTAACCCGCAAGAAATTCCATTCCCTTTGTATGACCGTCTTCAAGGTGAAGATAAATGAACAGGTTAAATAAGAGAGCGGTGAGTATCCACACACCGCTCCAAATAAGGCTTGCTTTGAGAGTGATTTTTCCTCTTCGATGATCTGTTACATATAAATCAACAAAGAAAAGAATTGAAACTATTATCCCAAAAATTATCCAGAATGCGAATTCATCCAGCAGAAATGTCAGCATAATTAAGGGAGTAGTATTCCGGCTGCCAGTACCGTAGTCCACATACCGGTTTTATCGCCTTCAGCACTTTGTGTAATGTTGAATGACCGGACAATTTTTCCTGACATTTTATAAATATTTTCTCTTTCGCTCCAGTCTATATCAGGATTAAATTCAACACCAAGCGTAGTTGCAAGCATGGTTGCAGCAAGATCTTCTGCATAATCACCGGCAACTTTTTCAGTTTGTCCGAAAGGATGATGTTCTGATAAATAACCGTACGCATTATTATCTGCAGGCAGCGCAACTCCTATTGAAGCAGCTACCAGACGGTTAGGTTCGTTTGTGGAATTTCTTGCCATCACAGAAAATGTTATCTGACCCGGTTGAAGAAGTTTCAGGCCTTCCTCCTTTGTAATGCGTTTACAGTTTGTCGGGAAAATACTGCTTACTGTAACTAAGTTACATATTT
>JAEXTA010000143.1 GCA_023453665.1 Bacteroidota bacterium
ATAGTGTACAATGTATAATGTACAATGTATAATCCGCCAAGGGTGGACAAGTATAAAAAAAGGTGATTCAATTGAATCGCCTTTTTATTTTGAGTGATGAATCAAATTATTCTTGTGTAGCAATGCGAGATGAGCTTGCCATCCCCTGCAATCAAATTTTATTTTACCAGCAGTACCCCATCTTTCATCAGTAACTTGCCGTCAAGATAGACAGTCGGTTTTTTAACCACGCCGTCAAGATGAATCGGTACGTTAACACTGCCGCCCATTGATACATTATTGCCAAGCGCAATATGAATTGTGCCCATAACTTTTTCATCCTCAAGCAAGATGCCGCTTAACTTTGCACTGTCATTTGTGCCGATACCAAACTCTGCAATGTTGCGCGCATTTTTACCAACTGCATCAAGCTGCTGCTTTAGTTTTTTAGCAATTGTTCCACCTGTGATTTTTGTCGCGTAACCTTTTTCAACTTCAATCCGAATGTTGACATTTTTAATCAAACCTAATCCAGCCATTGAACCATCAACCACAAATACTCCGTTTGATGTACCTTCAACGGGAGCTAAAAATGTTTCTCCTGTTGGAAGATTTCCACTTTCACCTTTTGCATGGAATAGTCCTTTGCTAGCATAAGATTTTCTTCCTTCAATGCTGAAAGAAATATCTGTGCCAGCTGGCGCGGTAACACGAACGTGTTTTCCTTTTTCAAGAATACCTTTAAGCTTTACAGAAAGTTTTGAAATCTTTTTATAGTCGGCGTTCATTCCACGTATAATAACATCTTTTGTGATACCGGGAAAAGTTGCAACACGTACACCCTTTGCTGATGCGGCTCTACGTGCGTTTGTGTGTGTTAGTGATTTTGCGGTAGGACAGAAAACAACATCGAATTTCTGCATTAAATCTGCGACTGCTTCGGGTGGTTCTTCGCCATTAATTTTACCTGATTTCATTTCAACAAGAAGCGCTTTATAACCAAGCCTTACAGCATTGGAATAAAGTGAGTAACCTATTTCATGCTTTAGTTCATCAGTGATTACAAGAATTGATTCATTTTTTTTAACACCCATACAATCTTTAATTGCTATGGTTGAGGCTGAATCTAATTTGGTAAATTTCATAATTACCCCTCTGAGAATGATTTAAGATTTTATAAAGGAAAACCGATGTTCAATTGAATCAATGCGCTGAATCCGCCTGCTTCAATAAAGTTTTCCATTATTTCATTTGAGTTTTCGTTTTTAGTTAGAAAGGTTGTTTCGTTAAGTTTCATTCTGTCTATTGAAAGCACTGTATATCCGGCACTTCCTTCGATGCTTATGTATCCTTCAATGATGGAGAAAATAAATCCTGTGCCGAGTGAATAACCGAGTGTTGATTCAGAAGTATATTTTTTCACATCCGTATCTGCGCCGGGAAAATTTTCAGTGCTGGTTAGTGATACATTGTTAAAATGAACAGCTCCGTCAACTATCTTCCAGCTTAAACTTTTTGTTACAGGAATTCCAAGATCAATACCCACGCCCCAGTTTCTTAATGCAAGATCAAGGGTTGTATTTTTTATTCCTGTCTGAAATTTTTCAAGTGACTCATGTTTTTCTTTTAATGACTGATAAAATCCTTTGGCGGTAAGTATAACCCCTGTAAACTTAGCTCTGAAAAAGTTAATACCGACCCTGTAACCTTTTGCCTGTCCGAATTTATCCATTGGTGAAGTAAGAGAGTCATTCCGGATTTCATTATAGATTGATATATAATCATTCAAACCTGTTGGATTAAAATTCTGTATGCTGTATCCGCCGTAACCGCCAACAAAACCAAGGCAGCCAAAGCCGAAAGATTGAGAATACAGATTCAAAGGACTAAGTACTATAAGGCAAAAGAAAAATAATATCAGCTTGTTTATTTTCATTTCAACTGTTTGTTGTTATAAACAATTTACCAATTACAAAGAAAAGATAACAGGCTTTATCCAATAGGGTATTTATAATTACGCCTTTCCTTTTTCCAGACCATGACCACCAGCACCCATTTCAGATTTTCTTAAAAGGAATGCAAACAACAATCCTAAAAATCCGAGAGATGAAAATATCCACATCCCAAGATTGTAGCCGCCGGGATTCGAAGCACTTGCACCTGATACATCATTCGCAAAACCGATTAACAAATTGAATCCAGCCAAGCCGATATTTTGTATCATCGTCATTAAACCATAAGCTGTACCGAGTTTTGGCGTATCAACAATAAGTGCTACTGAAGGCCACATCACAGCAGGTATAAGTGAAAATGCAATTCCCATCATACTCATTGGAAGAATTAAGTAAAGAGGTATAGCTGCGTCAATATCAAAAAACTTTATTGTTATGTTGATGAAGTCACCTTCACCCATTACCTCAGGTTTTCCAAACTGGTATGCCATCATCAAGTAAACCGGAATTATCAAAAGTGAACCGAACATCATTAACAATGATCTCTTCCCTATTTTATCAGCTAACAATCCAAACAGAGGAGTGAATAACATAGCAGCTAATGTAAGTATACTTGAAAGGTTTCCACCGACTTCCCTGGTTGTGCCGTGTGCATCCTGGAAAAATTTTATTGCGAAAGTCTGGAATGGAAACATCGCAGAGTAAAACGTTACGCACAATGCGGTAATGAACCAGAATGATTTTCCGAATTTGAATATCTCCTTGAATTCAATTTTATCCTGCTCACCATCTTTTGGCATTGAATATTTTTTAACTGCATAAACATCAACAGCATAATAAAAGATGATACAAACTATCGCGAAAACACCTGCAGCAACAGTTACCCACAATGGTGATTGCCAGTATTCGTATAAACCTTTTCCCCAGGAAGGAGAATTTAAAGCGAGGAATGAACCAAGCCGTGCAACAGTAAGATTTAAACCGAATGCAAATGACAATTCTTTCCCTTTAAACCATCTTGCAATAATTGTAGTGATCGCAACTATCATTGATTCAGCCCCAAGTCCAAAGATTAATCTTCCGGTTGCCATCAGGAATAAATCACCTTTGATTGCAGTGACAAGCGCGCCGACAGCAATCAGTGCTGTGAAAATGAAAACTGATTTTCTTGTGCCGATCCTGTCAATAATAATCCCGCCGATTAACACCATAAAAACATTCGGGATGCTGTAAATAGCATTAAGCAGACCAATATCCGAATCCGAAAATTTTAATTGTGTGGCAAGCAGATCAGCAAGCGGACTTATGCTGTCATATATATAGTAGTTACCGAACATTGCAAGGCTGACAAGCAGTAATGCAACCCATCTTATCAGTTTAGAAGGTTCTTTCATTTCTGTTGACTGATTCATGTTATTCAATGTTAATGTGGAAAAAGAAAGCAGGTATCATTTTAATCTGATACCTGCTAATGAATTAAACGGTCGGAATATTTTTTAGAACGGTTGTCAACTGTTCCCAGAATTTCGGAACAGTATCGATCTTTAATCTTTCATCGGGTGAGTGAACGCCGAACATTGTTGGTCCGAAAGAGATCATATCCATATTCGGATATTTTTCTTTAATGATACCACACTCCAGACCAGCGTGAATAGCTTTTATCTCAGGTTCTTTTCCGTAAAGACTTTCAAAAGATTTTTTGAAAACTTCAAGAATTCCTGAATGAATATCAGGCTGCCATCCGGGGTAACCATCATTATAAACAATCTCTGCACCTGCAAGTGTAAATACTGATGATACCATATTTCGTATATCATTTATTTCAGATGCTACAGAACTTCTCTGGCTTGTAACGATGTTTATTCTTTTAGCTTCGGTTGTAATAACTGCAAGACTTGTTGATGTTTCTACCAATCCCGGGATATCGGGTGACATTTTTATAACACCGTGGGGTACAGCATATAAAGCGTTCAGTAAATGCTTCTGAAGTTTTTCATCCATAACTTTTTCAGGAGCCTGGAATTTTTCAAGATGGACAATCATATCCGGTTCAACTGAAACATATTCTGCTTTTACTGTTTCATTATACTTGCCGACATATTTCTTAAAATGTTTTTCATCAGCTTTTGGAACAAGAACTACGGCATAAGCCTCTCTTGGTATAGCATTATGTTTGTTGCCGCCGTTGACCGAAGCAACGCGAACGGTTTTATCTTTTCCATACATCCATAATACTCTTGTCAGAATTTTTATTGCGTTACCAAGACCTGAATGAATTTCCAATCCTGAGTGACCGCCTTTTAATCCTTCAACTTTTAATTCAAATGCCGAATAATTTCTTGGAGTTTTTTCCTGTTTCAATTTAAAGTTTGCCTGTGTGTTAACTCCGCCGGCACAACCGATGTAAAGTGACCCTTCTTCTTCCGAATCCATATTGATAAGGATATCACCTTTCAGCCAGCCTTTTTTCAAACTTGATGCGCCGGTTAACCCTGTTTCTTCATCAAGAGTAAAGAGACATTCGATTGGTCCGTGTTCGATATCTTTTGCTTCAAGAACAGCAAGTGCCGCTGCAACACCGATACCATTATCCGCACCTAGTGTTGTACCTCTTGCTTTAACCCATTCGCCATCGATGTAAATATCAAGAGGATCATTTTCAAAATCGTGTTCAACACCGCGGTTTTTTTCGCAAACCATGTCGATGTGTCCCTGCAGTGTGACAGTCTTTAAATTTTCTTTACCCGGAGTCGCAGGTTTTCGGATAACTATGTTCCCGAATTTATCTTTTTCAGTCTGCAGTCCTAAACTTTTTCCAAAATTCACAACATACTCGGCAATTTTTTCTTCCTGTTTTGAAGGACGCGGGTATCTTGTGATTTCTTCAAACTGATTCCAGACGATAGCGGGATTTAGATGACCTAATACGTTTCCCATAATTTTCTCCTATCTGTTTAGTTCGTTAAATGATATTAATCTTTGTTCATAAAGCTGAAATAAAAATTTACTTACTCTTTCTTCAGCGGGTTGAATTTCATCTTTAAATTTTTCAGATGCTTCCTTAACAATTTGATGAACTTTATTTTTTCCATCCATTCTCATCCAGACGAAAGAACCAAGTTTATCAAGTTTAATCCTGAACATATCACTTTTAAGTTTCGGTGAAATAAACTTAACAGCAAATTTATTTTTGAATTTTGGTATAAGTACAGTTACGAGATCCGCTTCATCTATTTCTTCATTATGAAGTTTGAATGGAGTGAGATCTAAAGTATTACTGTTTTTTAGAATTTTTTTTCGTTCGCTGAAAGAAAGTTCTGACATAAAACTCTGTATAAAAATATTATGTCAGTCTGTGATGCAGACTGACATAATAATAAGTGAACACAATATTTATTTTACATTGATACCTGAGGCGGAGCCGGATCGTCCGGTTTGCCTGCATTGTTAACAGGTATTTTAATTAAGAGCCATGCAATAAATGCAAACACTACCAGACTTATAATGAATGTCGGTTCAGCAAAGAAACTGAATAACGGAACTTCAAAGAATGCAAATCCTGCAAACAGAAGTCCGATCAGTGCTTCACCGGCAATAAGTCCTGCGGCGATGAGTATTCCGTTGTTTTCAACTCTTGATTTTTGTGCATCGTTGAATTTCTTCTTTTCATTAATTCTTTCAACTACGCCTTTTATTAAACCGCCGACAAAGATTGCGAATGTTGTTCCAAGAGGAAGATACATACCGACAGAAACAAGCATCGGGCTTTTAACATTCATCATGATAAAGCCAACACCCATTAACATTCCTGTAAAGATGAGTATCCATTCCATCTGACCGGCAACAATACCGTTAGATAAAATTGCCATTAAACTTGCCTGTGGTGCAGGTAATTTATCACCGCCAAAACCTGTTCCGCCTGATTTGATATCACCTTCGTGAAGTATCAATAAAGGTATGAACATAATTGCTGCAGAGACAACCACACCTATAATATCACCAAGCTGCATTTTCCAGGGTGTACCGCCAAGTATATGTCCTGCTTTTAAATCCTGAAGCATTTCGCCTGCGACCGCTGCGGCAACGCAAACAACTGCAGCAACACCAAGCACTGCTGCAACACCCTGAACGCCTTCCATACCAAGCGCAACCATAAGTATTGCGGCAACTACAAGAGTGGATAATGTTAATCCGCTGATAGGATTGTTACTTGAACCGATTATACCGACAAGATATCCTGATACAGCAGCAAAGAAAAATCCTGCAATGATCATGACTATTGTAGCAACGAGTGCTGCTGCAACATCCTGTGCGAAATAATTGTAAATAAAAAATGTTGCGACTGCCGTACCGAGAATTCCAATCATCACCCACTTAAAGCTGATGTCTTTTTCCGTTCTCGGCACATCAACTGAAACACCTGCGGCTGCTTTTTTAACATCACCGATTGATCTTGCGATACCGGTCATTAAACTTTTTCTCATCCTCCAGAGTGTGAATGAAGCACCGACTAACATTCCACCGATAGCGATTGGCCTTACATAATCTTTCCAGACCTGAACCATTGCTGTTGTCCAGTCAAAGTCAGGTGTAACTTCAGCGCCGTTTAAATATTTAAAGTACGCTATTATTGGTGCAAGTAATCCCCACGCTAAAACACCACCGCTGAAATTGAGTGCTGCAAGCCGTGGACCGATAATATATCCAACACCCATATAAGCGGGGCTAACATCAGGTGATCTGAAAAGAACATGACCATTGCCTAATGTTATTAGTGATGTCCATGAAGTTGCAAACAATTTAAATTGACCGAGTGACTGTATCAGCGCACCAATACCCATTGCACTGAATAAAAATTTTGAACCTCCCGCTCCGTGTCTTCCTGCTTTGTGAATTTCTGCTGCTGCAACTGATTCAGGGAAAGGTAATTCAACATCTTCAACCATTACTCTTCTTAAAAGAGCAACGAACATAATTCCGAGAATACCGCCCGCAACCATAATAGCGGCTGAAATCATGTAATTTGCTGTTGTATAAAACGGGTTCCATATACCTGCAATAAAAAATGCAGGTAATGTAAAGATGGCACCAGCAGCTATTGATTCACCTATTGAACCAACTGTTCTGGTAAAGTTTTCTTCTAATATCGAGCCCTTCATTAATTTGATGAGAGCCATACCTATAACTGCAGCGGGATATGTTGCTGCTATCGTCATTCCTGCTTTTAATCCGAGGTAGGCATTAGCGGCACCAAGCACTACTGCTAATACTAAACCGATGATTAAAGCACGAATGGTAAATTCCGCCATGTTTGTCTCTGGGGAAACGAAAGGTACGAAGGGTTTCTTATCGCTCATATTCACTCCTTCTGATCGTGAGAAAGTTAAAATTTCAGAAATAAAACTATAAAAATTTTATCCAATAAACGCTCAAATATAAAGAGGATTTAACAGGTCTCCAATACAAATTTTGAAAAAACTGGGGTATATCGTATTACTTCAGAACTTTAAATTGCGCATACCGATATGGCATAAAGCAAAATCATACTTTACAGGATCGTCCGCATCAAACTTTTTCAGATTGAATGTGATTTCTTCCGCCATTTTCCAGCTTACATTTTTTAGTGATGTCAGTTTAAGGTTTTTGCTGATCTTTGCTATATGTGTATCGACAGGAATGATGAGTTTGTTTGCTGGAATTTCATTCCATATCCCGAAATCAAGTTCGTCTTTACGAACCATCCATCTGAGAAACAAATTCATCCGCTTACAAGCACTTCCCTTTTCTGGGGAAGGAAACATAAATTTTATTCCATGTGTGGGTTTACCAAATAATCCTGAATACTCTTTCAGGAAATGTTCGGAAAAATTTGTAATCCCCTTTTTCACATTTTTATCAGATGAGGAATATCCTTTAAGAAACAATCCTTTAAGTGAACCATATTTTTTAACCGTTCTATTAAGCAAAACAAAAAGTGCATTAACATCTTCCTGAGAATAAAACCTGTGTTTAACAGGGACTTTCTTTTTCCTGTTGAATGAAATGATAAAATTAAAAGGTTCCGGCTGTAAAATATTATTAAGTGAGTGTAGCGTATTTAATATTTGTTTAACGTTTCCGTAAGCAAAAATTGATGAGAGAAACCCGACCAATTCAATATCATTTTTATTTTTATAAAGATGAAGAAACTGTAAAGGGTCTGGTTCGATCTGTGATTTGTCGAATACTTTAAAGTGATAGTCGAGTTTTTGTTTGAGGATTTTGTGATTCATAAAATATGGATGTGAATATATGAAATGTATATCTATAAAAGGTAGCCGCAGGCTTCAGCCTGCGAATGCGCTACCTGATAATAATCATAAACTTAGGCACTCTCTCCACCTAACCCTGCCTGTTGCAGGCAGGGATTTAGGCTACCTCATTTTTATTTCAGAAGTATCATCTTCCGGGTTTGTTCAAATTCTCCGGCTTGAATTTTATACAGATAAATTCCGCTTGCGAGTTTACTTCCGTCAAAATCATATTCATGAACACCGGCAGGTTCATCACTGTTAATTAACGTTGATATCTCATTGCCCAGCACATCAAATAATTTTAATGTTACGTGTGCAGGTTCAGGCAGTTCAAAACTTATTGTTGTTTGCGGATTAAACGGATTGGGATAGTTCTGATCAAGTTTAAAATTTATTCCAAGACTCATGTTCACTTCAATTTCTTCGGAGTAATGTACATCACCGTTAAAATCTGTTTGCTTTAACCTGTAATGATACAAGCCGCTTACTGAAGGATGATCTGTAAAGCTGTAATAATTTTCGTTTGATGTTGTGCCTTTACCTTCCACAAAACCGATAGTCAAATAGTCGGGATGTTTTTGTCCATCATTATTTTTAATAAACGCACGCTGTATTTCAAATCCCCTGTTGTTTAATTCTGAGGCTGTTCGCCATAAAAGTGTAACGTTTCCGTTTTCTAATTTCGATGTAAACTCACTTAACTCAACTGGCACTACATAAGCTGAATCATTTATTTTCGCTGTCCATACACTAAGGTTGTTTCCGTCCAGACGCATCCAGATCGGGTAAATCATTCCGTTAAAGGCTGCTATGTTTGAATAATCCCCAAAGAATACACCGGAGTTAGGAGTGAATGATGATTCACTTACTTTAAAATTCATAAAAGTTTCGCCGCCATCGATTGATCTTGCAACGTAAACATCAGTTGCAGAACCGGTTGTGTTTCTTCTGTCGTAGAAAACTACATAGATAATACCTGTCTTAGGATCGACGGTCATCCAGGGAAAAAACTGGTGACGTGCGGTAAGGTCATCATTAACCAATTTTGCATCACTCCATGTATTTCCGCCATCAGTTGATTTACTTATGAATACATCTGAGTTCGTTGAACCGTTTCTTTGGTCACCCCAGCAGATATAAATATTTCCGCGGTGTGGTGAGTAACTTATATCGCAAGCTGTGATCGGCATTCCGTTGCATCGGTAAATTCCGGGGACATTAAAATCCCAGCCGCCGGGCATACTGTTAACAAAAATATCTGAATCGAATGTAACTCCGCCGTTGGTTGATTTGTCAAAAACAATTCCTAATGGACCAGCCCAGCTTACATATACTTCTCCATTTGGACCAACTGCAGGAACCGCGCCTTCAACTGTTTCATCGGTGTCAATACAATTGCCGCCTCTTTCACTTAATCTTACAGGTGTTGCCCAGGTTATTCCCCGGTCAGTTGATCTTGAAAATAAAATTCTTGAACTATCTGTTGAAGATGAACTTCCATAGTTGTCAAACTCTGTCCACGACATATAAATATTTCCCCTGTATTGCGATTGAGTAAGATCAACAGCAAGCCATTCCTTATCCTGGTTTTTAGGATAAGTATAACCAACACCGGCACCGTCATTCCAGCTAACACCAAAATCAGTTGAGCGCTGAACAACAA
>JAEXTA010000037.1 GCA_023453665.1 Bacteroidota bacterium
ATGCAATAGCACTTAAGTATGACATGAACAAAGATAAAGCGCCGCGAGTACTTGCAAAAGGTGTTGATGAACTTGCCCAGCGTATTAAAAAAATTGCTGCAGAAAATGATATTCCGATGCACGAAGATCGGGAGCTTGCAAGAATGTTGTACAAAATGTGCGATATCGGTGATCTGATACCAACGGTGCTATTCAAAGCCGTTGCACAGATACTGGCTTATGTTTACCAGCTTAAGAATGAAAAGAAATCGAGGTCAATAGTATAATGAAAGCTCTTGGTAAAAATTCAGATCTGATACTGGCATTCGGGCTGATCTTTATGCTCGGTCTGATGCTTGTACCGCTTCCTGCAGGTCTGCTGGATTTTTTCCTTGCTCTTAATATCACCCTCTCTGTATTGATTCTTATTATAGCACTTTATATTCAATCCCCTCTCGATATATCAGTGTTTCCCGGTTTATTGCTTGTACTTACTCTTTTCAGGCTTGCATTAAATATCAGTTCAACAAGATTAATTCTTATTGATGGTTATGCCGGCCAGGTTATCGAAACATTCGGTTCATTTGTTGTAAGTGGTAACTATGTCGTTGGATTTATAGTTTTCATAATTCTTGTCATCATACAATTTATAGTAATTGTAAAAGGCTCAGGAAGAATTTCTGAAGTTGCAGCCCGTTTTACACTTGATGCTATGCCGGGTAAACAGATGGCAATTGATGCGGATCTTAACACAGGATTAATAACAGAAGCAGATGCACGAAAAAGAAGAGACGAAATAAGCCGTGAAGCTGAATTTTATGGGGCAATGGATGGTGCAAGTAAATTTGTTAAAGGTGATGCAGTCGCAGGAATTCTGATCAACGGTATTAATATTATTGGTGGTTTCATTATCGGTGTTGCTCAAAGAGGTTTAACTTTCACTGATGCCTTACAGACTTATACAATACTTACCATAGGTGACGGGCTCGTCTCGCAGATACCGGCACTTGTAATTGCAACAGCAGCAGGACTTGTTGTAACCAGAAGTGCAGCAGGAACTTCTCTCGATTCGCAAATGAAAACACAGTTATTCTCAAACCCGCGCGTACTTGGTACTGTTTCAGGCATGATATTACTTTTTGCATTACTACCCGGAATGCCTACGATACCATTTGTAGTTTTAAGCGCAACATTAGGAGTATCATCATACTTCACAAAAAGAAAACGAGCTCTTGTTCAAACAGTGGTTAAAGAAGAAGAAGTAACTCCTGAACAAACAGAAGAAAGAGTTGAACAATACTTACAGGTTGACCCGATTGAAATAGAAATAGGATATGGACTGATCAGTCTGGTTGATGAAAAACAAGGCGGCAATTTATTCCAGAAAATTTCCTCAACAAGAAAATTCATGGCTCTTGAATATGGAATACTTATTCCACCCGTTCGAGTGAGAGATAATCTTCAATTAGAGCCAAATGAATATTTAATAAAGATAAAAGGAAATGTTGCCTCAACATTTGAAATTTATACAGACCGTTTTCTTGCAATGAATCCGGGAGGAATTGCAGAGACATTAAACGGAATTCCAACACAGGATCCCGCATTCAATCTACCAAGCTACTGGGTTACTGCCCAGGAAAAAGACAGAGCCGAAGTTTTAGGATATACTGTTGTGGACAGCATCTCTGTTCTTTCTACTCATTTGCAGGAAACTCTGAAACAAAACTTTGATAAAATATTAACAAGGCAGGCTGTTAAACAGCTTCTTGAAAACCTGAAGAAAGATTACCCTGCTGTTATTGAAGATATTCATCCTGACGCTTTATCAATTGGAACTATTCAAAAAGTATTACAAAATCTTTTGAAAGAATTTATACCTATAAAGGATCTTGTTCAGATACTTGAAGCATTAATAGACTATTCCAAAGTAACCAAGAACGTTGATGTGCTTACCGAATATGTACGCCATTCAATTGGTGATACAATTGCAAGCCTGCATAAAGACACCAATGGAATAATTCACGCTGCAGCGCTCGGTGAACTTCTTGAATCATCCATAACAAGATCATTGCAAAGTCAAAAAGAAGCAGTACAGACTTTAGGTTTAAATCCGAATGTACTCCGCGAATTAAATTCTGTTCTTGAAAGAACTGTAGAGAAATTTAAGGGACTTGGTTACATGCCGGTCATCATAACTTCGGCAACCATACGTCCTTATTTTTACAGGTTAATAAATTCAAGTTTCAGGGATATAATAGTTTTGTCATATTCTGAATTACCATCTCAAATAGAAATAGAGTTAATAGACAGGATAGAGGTATCAAATGCAAATTAAAAAATTTGTTGCCCCGACGCTTAAAGATGCAACTGAGCAAATGAAAAACGAGCTTGGCAGTGATTCACTGATTCTGAGCACGCGTATTATTGAAGGAAGCAACAAGTATGGTAAAAAGAAAATGTTTGAAGTAACTGCCGGTGTTGAAGATTCATTCGACAGGGTCCGGTCTTCAAACAGAATTGAAAATGAAGATATTTCCGATGAAACAACTTTTGCGGAAGAATTAAAAAAATTATCCGGTAAAATTTATACTGAAAAAGAAAACCCACGTAAACATTTTTCCCGCGAAAGAATGAGTGCGTTTGACAATACAAAAGACAGTGTTGACTACGACACAGAAAAAGAATTAAAAGAAGTCGTTGATACTTTACTTCTGCGCGAAGTTCAGAAACCAATTATAACTTCAATACTAAACCAGCTTAAAAAGTATAAAAGTTTTCTTCACTCATCTAATATTGATAACTATGTTATATCTTCAATTGCTTCGATGATACCGACAACAAGTTTCCAGCTTGTTAAGCGAGATAATCCGAAAATAGTTTCTCTTGTTGGTCCTACAGGTGTCGGCAAAACTACCTGTATTGCAAAGCTTGCCGTGATCTCAAAAATACTTCATAACCTTGACATAGGTTTGATATCGGTTGATACTTACAGGCTTGGTGCGATTGACCAGTTAAGAATATTTTCTGAAGTAAGCAACATCGATATGCTTGTTGCTTATGAACCTGAAGATATACCAAAGCTCATCAACCAGTTTAAGAAAAAGGATCTCATTTTTATTGACACCGCAGGAAGAAGCCAGAAGAATAAAGAATATCTTCTTAAAACAAAGCAATACCTTGATGCAGCAAAAGTCGATGAAACATATCTTGTTATGAGTGCTACCAGCACTACTAAAAACCTTTTTGATGTAGCTGAAAATTTCAAACTCTTCAACTATAAAGCTTTTATGTTCACAAAAATCGATGAAGCTGTTGCGCTGGGAAATGTATTGAATATGGTATCTAACTTTAAAGTGCCAACGATATTTTTAGCTAACGGTCAGGTTATACCCGATGACATAATTTCAGCGGACGCAGAATTTATTGCAAGGATGATTTTTACAGGAAAGTTCAGTAAGTAAATGATCGGACAGGTAGAAAGGGTTGTTGAATTAAACAATCTTAAAAACGGAAAACACAGGAAAACAGCGGTTAAAACAATTGCGTTTACGTCAGGTAAAGGCGGAACGGGAAAAACTTTTCTTGCTGTTAATATGGCTTATGCAATTTCTGAAATGAATAAGCGAGTGTTACTTGTTGATCTTGATTCAAATCTTTCCAATGTAAATATTCTTCTGAATATGAACTCAAAAAAAACATTAAATGATTTTTTTACTGGAAGAAAACTTTTACCCGAACTTATAACTCCTTTTGAAAACAATCTGCATATAATATTTGGTGATTCAGGTAAACTTGATTATGATATACCCAAAGCAGAAATGATAAAACTCCTTTTTAATAATCTTTCAAAAGTATCATCGGACTATGATTATATTTTTCTTGATACCGGCGCCGGCGCACACGATGACACAATAAATTTTCTGCTTCATTCATCACTTAATGTAATTGTAACCACACCCGAGCCAACATCGGTTATGGATGCATACGTAATGGTAAAGTTGTTAAAGAACAATGGCTACCAGAATAAAAATCTGGTTATAGTTAATAAGTGTTCAACTGATGAAGAAGGCGCGATGGCATTCAATAATCTTAATGTTGCCTCAAAACATTTTCTAAGTGAAGATCTTCACCTTCTTGGTTTTATAACATTGGATTCACTCGTAAGAAAATCCATTATCGACCAGGAATTACTTTTAAAAACCTACCAGAATACAAAGTCAGCCGGACAGGTTCGTAAGCTTTCATCGGGTTTAATTGAATTCATTCAGATGGCTAATATTCACCAATCAAAAATTTCTGCATATCAGCAAAACCGCTGAAAACCCTTTATTTATCAACAGATAAACAATTTCATAACCCGGATTTTAATGGTATAGTCTTTGACTTTATCAATAGAAAAAATAATAAGGTTATGAATAAAATAATTTTTCACTTCGGTCTGCTGGTTTTCTTTTTAACAATAATATTCTTCAGCCAGAAAGGGGAAACGCTTGAAGGTATTTTACTGAAGTCAACAATAATTTTCATTCTTACCACAACTATCCTGAGCATACTCACAATACTCTTCATGCGCTCGATAACAAAAAGCACTCTTAATAAACAGAAAGATTTGTAAGACTAATTGCAGGAAGTACGGGAATGAACAACGCAAATTTATGGAACCAATACAAAACCTCCCCTTCATCGGCACTCAAAAAACAAATAATGATGAATTATACAAGTCTCGTGCATTACGTTATTCACCATTCAAAATTTGTAAACCTTGAAATACTTGATGACAGGGATTATTTCCAGTTCGGCATTGAAGGACTGAGTGAAGCCATTGACAGGTTTGACCCTGATTACGGAACCAAGTTTGAAACTTATGCAATACAGAGAATAAGAGGAAAGATTCTCGATGAGCTTAGAAAAATACAGATAAAACCCCGACCCGTTACAGCTGATGGACAGAATGAAATTTATTATTCAAATGTATCACTCAACAGTTCTTTTGATGATGAAGACGGGTATATGTTATACGAAATGATACCAAACCAGGAAGAGATTCCCGATGTGACAGTTGAAAAAGGAGAAGCCAAAGAAATGTTGATTAATGCCATGAAAGAACTTGACGAAAGAGACAGACTTATACTCAGTTTATACTACTATGAAAACTTAAACTATAAAGAGATCGCTAAAATTTTAAAGATAACAGTTTCACGTGTATCACAGATCCATTCACGTATTCTTGAATTGTTAAAAGATAAACTTGTTTACTTAAATGACTAATACTATTTCAAATAATAAATCTGAAGTAATAAAAAAGTTCAATCTTGAAAGTATCAGGAATCTTCCTTCAGTTCCGATAATAATGATGGAAGTTTCAAAGATGCTTGATAACCCTTCTACAAATGCTTCTGAACTTGGTAAAGTTATCAGCACAGACCAGGGAATGGTAGCAAAAATTCTTACTGTTGCCAACTCACCTTTATACGGATTACCAAGAAGAGTTTCCACAATTGATTTTGCAATTGTTGTACTCGGTTTTGATCACATAAAAAATATTGTCATCGCACTTTCAATGATGGAGGCTTTTAAAGAAAGTTTTGATTCCACCTGGAATAAAAAATCATACTGGGTCCATTCACTAACAACAGCAAGCGCAGCAAAAAGAATTGCAGATGAACTCGGTTACAGAAAAACAGGCGAGGTTTTTACAGCGGCATTACTGCACGATCTTGGAATTTCAGTTATTCAACGCTACCTTAATAAGGATTACAAAAGTATCTGCGAATATGTAAAACAAACAGACGCCGCATATCTTGATGCTGAAAATGAAGTGATGGGAATTACTCACCAGGAAATCGGTGAATTTCTTGCAGACAGATGGAACCTTCCTTCAAACCTTAGTGATGCAATTGCACACCATCATCAGCCTTCGTTATCGAAAGAAAACAAAACTCTTACATCAATAATTCATCTTGCAGACTACATGACACAGAGTTTAAGTATCGGTCATTTTGAGTGGGATAATAAGATAGAATTAGACAAAAACATTATTTCAATTTTAAATCTTGGGGACGAAAATTATTTAAACAACTTCATAGCCAGCTATGAAAAATTATTTCAAAGCCAGATAGATTTATTAAACAACTAAAAAGAAAAAATTATGATCACGATGATTTCAACCCAACAACAGAGAAAATCAAAAACTGAATTAGTTCTTACTAATATCTATAACCTTCCGCCTATCCCGAAGATCATAACAGAAGTGCTGAAGATGATAGAGAATGAAAAAACCAGCACAACAGAACTAAGCAAGGTTATTTCAAAAGATCAGGGTTTGGTTACAAAAATTTTAACCATTGCAAACTCACCGCTTTACGGACTGCAGCGAAAAGTAACAACTATAGACTTTGCAGTTATGATACTCGGTTACAGTGAACTAAGGAGTATCGTATCTGTTCTTTCTATGATTGAATCGTTCAGAAATAAAACCGATAATTATCTTGATCAGAAAGAATTCTGGATTCACTCATTCCTTACCGGAACCGCAACAAAACGTATTGCTGAAGATCTTGGATTTTCAAACAGCGGTGAAGCATTCATAGTCGGCTTTTTACACGAGATGGGTGTTTCAGTAATGCACAGGTATTTACATTCCAACTTTATGACAATCTGTGATCTTGTTAACACAAAAGGTTATACATATCCCGAAGCTGAAATGGAAGTTCTGGGAATGAATCATCAGCAGATCGGAAACTTTTTAATGGAAAGATGGAACTTCCCTTCAACTCTTTCACAGGCGGTATTGAACCATCATACACCAACAGAAAACAGCAGCAATGTAATTCTGCCCTCACTTATACACCTTGCCGATGTTATGACAAAAACGCTGCAGATAGGAAACTTTAAATGGGATGATCATCTGGTAATGGATGTAAACGCTGTTAAAGCACTTGGTTTTCATTTTGAAGATGATGTTGAAAAATTTATTTCAAGGTATGGTGAATTATTCAGTAAACAATTAGAAGCTATAAGGCATATAAGTTGAGAGTCATAAAACAAAATAACTTACGATACGAATCATTTCAGAGTTCACTGCCTGTTGTTGACAGGAATGGTGAACCTGTAAAAAAGTTACGACTTGTTGTTAATGCAAATGATAAAGATGTTATGTCAGAATCTGCCGTAGAAAACAGGTTCATCCCGGTGTTCAATCGTTTTTCGGCAAAGATCTCAGTAATAAAGGACGAACAGGAAATTGCGGAACTATTTTCATCAACAATAAAACAGGTTTTACCTGCTGATGAAGTTGAAATTTTTCTGCTTAACAAAACACAGTCACTGTTCGAAGCTGTTAACGGAAATTGCGATCAGAGCCTGCTGCGGTTTATAAACTCAGCATACAAAGAAGGTATAATCGACTGGATATTTGAAACCGGCAAACCAAAGATAATTCCGGAACTAAGTTCATATAAACTGAACGAACGCAAATTTAACTATGTATTATTCCCCGTTTCAGAAAACAATGAACAAAAAGGCATATTGCTCATTCTTACTTCACTTCAAAAACTGAATGAAGAAAGCAAAGATTACCAATTAATAAAATCAGTATTAAATACTGTCTTAACTAAACTTGAACTGTTAAGGACAAAAAAAGATCTGATCTCCACATATAAAGAAATGCAGGTTTACCAGTCAAAACTATCGAATGATTTTAAACTATCGGCAATCGGAGAACTTACCTCAGGTATAGTTGAAGATATACTTTCGCCTTTACAGGTTATAATGAGCAATACAGATTATCTGCGTAAAGGAATAAATGGCGAAGACGGAGCGATGCTTGACAACATAAAAAGTCAGGTAAAAAAAGTTGAAAATGTTATTAACCGTCTTGTAAAATTTGCAGATGTAAGCGACGAACAAACAAAAATACTTCCCTGCAATCTAAATGAACTTATTACTGAATACATAAATGTTGTTCAGTCTTCACTAAAAGCAAAGAATGTTGAATGTATCCTTGACCTTGAAAAAAATATTCCACCGATACTAAGCCACCCGGATTATATAAGCCAGATACTGACTAATGTTTTCAGTCTGCTAAATACTTCATCAGGTGAAGAAAGCGGTATCCTTTTACAGACAAAATATACACAGGACAACCTTGTTGTAAGAATTATCACAACAGTATTTATCCCCGGGTTCAATAAAGCTGAACAAAATGTTGAGTTTCAGATTCTTTCCAACCTTATGAAAAAACATGAGGGTCGAATTGATGTCAGTTCAGACCAGGTTAAAGGTTCTGCTTTCATTCTGAACTTCCCTCTGAAAAGGAAAATGAGAAAATGAAAAGTTGTATGCTGATCATTCTGATTGTAACGCTTAAACAATTTTTATTTGTTGATGAGGCATATGCTCAAAAAATTTATCTTGACAGTATTTCGGTAATAACTGATTCAACAATAAGTGACAGCATCAATATCAGTTCAATTGTTAGTAAACAGATTGCGGAAGCGTTACTTAAACAACAAGAGCAGATTCAAAATGTGGTTGTAGAACAAGATACTGTAACTGAGAAAACAGAAGAACAAAAAGATTCACTGAATATTGCTATAGTACCCGCTTCTGATATCATAAAACAAAACGCCGCAACAGACAATGGCTTACTAAAAACTGAGTCTGAAAATGAAAGCGGAATTGATTTCCGCATTGCAGTATTATCATCTGCTGTTTTGTTAGCAGCAGGAATAGTTTCAATAAGAAGAATAAAACTTAGCCGGAAATCTCTTAAGGGATTAAAAAATAATATTAACCTGATGAGAGAAGAAAAAATTGTTAAACCGGCAGATAAAAAATTATCACAACTAAGAAGCAAGCTTAAAAAAAGCACAGAACAGCTTGGCAGTCTTGATGAAGCAGTATCACTTACTGCAAAAAACCTGAACATTGCCAAAGGCGAATTGATGCTTGCCGCAAAAATAAAATCATTTGAGTTATCACAATCATGTTCACCCAGACAATAAACAACCTGCTGCCCGTTTTTGATGTTGTTTCGGTCAAGGAGATTACTCTTCCTAAATCAGCATTAAAAATTAATTCACTTGTCGATATAAATGTTATCGGCAAAGCCCAGTCTCTTTACCGTATTGTTGCAGGCGGAAAAGTGTTTGAAACAAAACTTCCCCTTCCTGTAAACATTGGTGAATCATTTGTTGCAACTGTAATTAATAACAATCCAACTGTATTCAGGCTTAACAGCCTGTTTAATATATCACCCGGTGATAAAGCTTTGACAGAAATACTTATGAAGCTTAATCTCCCGGTTACCAGAGAGAGTAAAGAAATTCTTAAGACTGTTCTTGAAAGCGATAAGCCGGTTTTAAAATCAAAACTGAAAAAACTAATTGACCTTATTTCAGATAGCGATACTGAAATTGATCAGAGCTCCGTTGAATTGTTTGCGCAGCTTATCTGGTCTTCGGATGGTGCGGATGAATTTGATAAGGACGATCTTAAACATTTTTATTACAGTTTTGAAGACATTGCACAGAAGCTTGTTATTCAACTGAATCATGCATACAAAAAAAATCCTTATGACGAAGTATTTACCTCACTTAACAACTGGCTTATAATCGATGCCGATGTAATGATGAGTGAATCAAAACTGATGATCTATCTTATGAAACATTTTGAGTCAAGTTTATCCGAGTGGCTTGATGATAAATCCAACGCATCGAATACCGTTTATTCATTACTCAATTCCTATTTCATTCAGATGCAGTACAGAAAAAGTGCGGGTCTTAATAATGGCATGTTCCTTATAAGAAGTGATGAAGAATTGCAGTACGCTTCTTATGAATTAAAAAAACCAAATGAAGAAGAGAATGTTTATTTATTCAGACTCCAGATGAACCCCTCATCATTAGGCAGAATAAATATTGACGGCGTGTACAGCCACAACAATCTCAAATTAAATTTTACAGCAACACCTGACGCAAAGGAAATACTGGAAGCAAATTCCGGCGATCTGAAAGCTGCGCTGAATAAAAAAACCAGGTTGACTACTTCAATTAACTCAAATGTTTTTGGACAATCAAAAAGTCAAAACTTCTTCCAGCTACAAACAAACAGGAGTATAAATGTTACGGCCTGAAGTAAAAGGAGCTATTGCTCTTGGTTATGAATCTGAAAAAAACTCCGCCCCGACCATTCTTGCTAAAGGAATAGGTGAACTGGCTGAAAAAATAATAAACACGGCAGAACAGAATGAAATTTTGATTAAAGAAGACCCACTTCTGTTTGACAGCTTATACTCATTGTCAGTTGGTGATGAAATACCAGTTAAAGCTTACAGAGCCGTAGCCGAAATACTTGCATTTGTTTATAAACTTGAAGATCAGAAGAAAGCAGGATTATTATGATAAAAGGAATTTACGTTGCAGGCAGAAGTCTCGACCAGAAAATGAAGAACATAAGCACCGTTGCAAACAACATTGCTAACCTTAACACAACAGGTTATAAAAGAGAAGTGCCTTTCCTTGAAATACTTTCTCAGGTTTCAAAACCGGTAGTAAAAGATGTAACTGATTTTAACCAGGGTGATGCTGTTGCTACAGATAACCCGCTTGATTTACTGATAAACGGAAAAGGTTTTTTTACAGTTAAAACTGAAAGAGGTCTTGAATTTACACGCAACGGAAAATTCAGCGTTTCAAATGATGGTTTTCTTATAAATGACCAGGGTTACAAAGTGATGGGAAGAAACGGCGAAATAAATTTAACCACAACAAAGTTTGATGAGAACCAGACATTATCAATTTCAAAATCCGGTGAAATAAAAATCGGTGATCAGCCTGTTGATACACTGCTTATAGTACATCTTGATAATTTTCAGCAGCCTAAAAGAATAAACGGCGCAAGTTTCACTACAGTCGATGATGAATTTCAATTAGCAGGTGAAGGTGATTTTGAAATTAAACAGGGTTATTTAGAAGAATCGAACGTGAATGCAATCATCGAAATGGAATCGATGATACAGATAAACAAAGAATATGAAACTGCAAGCAAAATGATTTCCGCACTTGATCAGTCACTTGAAAAAGCAGTGGATATTGGAAGAGTTTAATAACAGGAGGATAACATGCCAACAAGAGCATTAAGAACAGCAGCTTCGGGAATGTACGCTCAACAGCTTAACATTGAAATTATCTCGAACAACATTGCAAACATGAACACAACCGGCTTTAAGAAAAACAAAGCCGAGTTCCAGGACCTTATGTATCAGGATGTAAATGTTCAGCCGGTATCATCACAGACTCCCGGTATTTATGATTCGGCAACAAATAAAATTCAGGTTGGTAACGGTGTTCAGACCTCCTCGACATCAAAACTTTTTAAACAAGGCGATGTTACCCCGACAAACAATCCTCTTGACGTTGCAATACAGGGTGAAGGATTTTTCCAGATCAGAAAACCCGATGGCTCCTTCGTATATACACGCGATGGTTCATTCAAAGTTAACTCAGAAGGACGACTTGTTACTAGTAATGGTTACGTACTTGATCCGGAACTTACACTTGATCAGGATACACTCAGTATTGCCATCGGCAGAGACGGAACAGTTGAAGTACATCAGACAGGCGGTGATACTTTTGTACTTGGAAATATTGAACTTGTAAGATTTATGAATCCCGGTGGTCTGGATGCGTTAGGTGAAAATCTTTATGCAGAAACGGAAGCATCAGGTAACCCTATTCTCGGAACACCCGGTGCTGATGGGTTTGGTGAAGTAATGCAGGGATTTCTTGAAGCTTCCAATGTTGATATTGTTGAAGAAATGATCTCAATGATCTCTGCACAAAGAGCTTATGAAATAAATTCCAAAACTGTAAAGACAGTTGAAGAGATGATGACAATGACAAACAACCTTAAACGCGGTTAATAATGTTAGCGATACTGCTTAACATATTGTTATTGTATAATGGAAATGATCAGTTAAAAAATTCCGTTGAAGAATATTTAAAGAATAACCTTAGTGGTTATTCGTCATTTGAATTTCAGATAATCAATCAGCCTGATAACTATAAAAGCATTTCAATTGATGAAAGCGGACTGTTCACGTTGAACGGAAATTTAGCAACTGTTCCCGTAAAAGTTCTTTATGCTGATAACTCATCTCAAAAGAATCATCTCATTTTACGGATGCGTTTGTTTAAAGAAGTATTTATTGCTTCAAGACAAATAAAAAGAAATGAGAGCATTACACTTTCAGATATTAAAATTGAAATAAAAGACATCACACAATTACGCGGAACTGCCGTTCAAACAATTTCTGAATTGAATGACTATATAGTTAAAACAAATATTCAGCAAGGTTCAGTTTTGGTTTATGAACACTTAACAACTGCACCAGTAATAAAAGCAGGTGATAAAATAACCGCACAATCACGTTCAGGAAATGTTTTAATAACTGTTGAAGCATTTGCCAGACAGGATGGTGCCGAAGGTGAAACAATAAAAATTCAAACCAAAGATAAAAAACAGTTTAGAGCACAGGTTCTTGATTCACAAAACGTTTTAATAATTGAGTAAAAAATGAAAACGATATTCACACTCTTAATTTTAATTACGACATCAACATTGTTTGCACAGGACATGAGAAACAATTCATTCAGTTCTTTGTTCTCAGATCAAAAAGCTAACAGGGTTGGAGATGCAGTTACCATACTTGTTGTTGAGTCTTCACAGGCATCAAACAATGCTGAAACTTCCACAGGTAAAAAAAGTGATCTTGGTTTTAACCTCAGCGGCGGACTTGATGATACGCAGCTTCCTTCTGTTGATGTTGGTATTGGCAGCAACAATGATTTTCGCGGTGCCGGTTCAACAAAAACAACAGGAATGATACGTACTAAAATCAGCGCTACAATTGATTCAGTTCTGCAAAACGGAAACCTTCTTATAAGAGGAAGCAGAAAAATTGTAATCAATGGTGATGAGCAGGTTCTCAATATAAAAGGAATTGTAAGATCATCAGATATATCTGCTGATAACTCTGTACTGTCATATAATATATCAGAAGCAGAAATTGTATTTGAAGGTTCCGGAATGATCCAGGATGCACAGAACCCCGGCTGGCTAACAAAATTTTTCCACTGGATATTTTAGGATGAATATGAAAAAGCTGTTATTAATTTTATCATTTGTTTTATTCATTCACTCTTTATCCTTTGCACAGAGGATAAAAGATATCACATACTTAACCGGAGAAAATTCCGAACAGGTTATTGGTTACGGAATTGTGGTTGGTTTATCAGGAACCGGTGATAGTCACAGATCAATTTTTACAGTACAGTCTATTACAAGTATGTTAAAAAGATTTGGAATAACTGTTCCTCAATCTGATTTAAGAACAAAAAACGTTGCCGCTGTTATGGTTACCGCAACATTGAATTCATATCTGAAAACAGGGGCTAAGTTTGATGTTACAGTTTCATCGCTTGGTGATGCATCAAGCCTGTTAGGCGGAACTTTATTGATGACTCCCCTTTCCGGAATGAGCGGAACAGTTTATGGTTTTGCACAAGGTCCTGTTTCTGTCGGTGGTTATGATATAAATACACCAACCGGAAATCGTGTAGCTAAAAATCAAACACTCGCCGGAAGAGTTCCAATGGGTGGAGTTTTAAAAGAAGCAGTTAAACAGAATTCACTGTCAAACCAGGATTTAAGTTTGTATCTCATCAAACCAGATATGACAACTTCATTTAATGTCACAACAGTTATAAACGGAAAGTTTGGTGACGGTACCGCAATCTCAACAGATGCAACCGAAATAAAAGTTAAAGTACCGGCTGACCGGCAGGCTGATATTGTAGGTTTTATCGCTGAGATGGAATCAATTCCTGTTACAATAGACAACACAGCAAAAGTAGTTTTAAATGAAAGAACCGGAACAATTGTCGCGGGGAGTAATGTTAAGATTCTTCCTGTAACAATCTCTCATGGAAATCTTAACATAACCATAAGATCATACCCTATCATTTCACAGCCTGGAGCTTTTTCATCAGGAAGAACTGAAGTATTCAACAACATAGTTCCTTACGCAACGCAGGATTCAACAAACTCAATTGCAATTGAAGGTGCATCAAATGTACAGGAAGTTGCAGCAGCTTTAAATTCATTAAAGGTAAGACCGCTTGATATAATTCAAATATTCCAGGCGTTAAAAGAAGCCGGAGCTTTAGTAGCGGAATTGGTAATCATCTGATAGCAATGGACGAAATAAAACTAAAAATAACTGATCCGAAAAAACACTTTGAGCAGCCGGCTGCTATAACAAAAAATTATAGCGACGAACAGAAGTTTAAAATTGCCAAGACATCAAAAGATTTTGAAAGTCTTTTGACATCAATGATGTTGAAGAGTATGACATCAACAACAAACGGTTTATTCGGCGAAGAAAGTTATGGTGGTGATTTCTTTAACACCATTTTTGAATCGGAACTTGCATCCCATATTTCCAATCAACGAAGCCTTGGTGTAGCCCAGATGTTATACAAAAAAATAACCGGTGAAGAAATGCCTAACCAGCCGGTCAAAATCAAAATGAATCCGGTTGAAACAAAACCAAAATTAGAACTAAAGGTTGATATTCCGGAAAATCATACAATCAAACCGACCAATCAGTCACTTAAAAGACTAAACAAGTACGAAGACATCATAGAAGACGCCGCCAATAAATTCGGGTTGGATAAAAACCTTATAAAATCGGTTGTTTTAACAGAATCTGCCGGTAATGAACGGGCTTTATCAACAGCAAAAGCAAAAGGCTTAATGCAATTGATGGATGGAACCGCATCAGATATGGGTGTAAAAAACGTGTGGGATCCCCGCGAAAATATATTTGGCGGGACTAAATATTTAAGTGAAATGCTTCGACAATATAATGGGGATTTGAAGCTTGCCCTTGCCAGCTACAATGCCGGTCCGGGTAACGTAAATAAATATAATGGTGTTCCTCCTTTTGAAGAAACGAGGAATTATATCCAGAGAGTTCTCGGATATTACAATCATTTAAATCAAATATGAGATGATCATGAATGAACTATTAAATTCCTTAACCGAACAACAATCAAATCTTCAGGAATTTCTTGAGGTAGTACAAAAACAGCAGCGCGCTTTGATTGAAAATAATCTCACTTCTCTTGAAGAGAGTATTGTACTGGAAGAAAAAGTTCTTCAAAAAATTGAAGCATCTGAAAAAACTCGTGAAGATATAATGAAAAATTTATCTTCAGCTTATTCGATAAAATTGAAATCATTAAGTGTACGTGATTTTTTAAAGCAGATCGGAAATGCTCATCACCCGTTAGTTCAACAAATTTCTGAATTGTCCGATGAACTGAAAGATGCAATTACCCAGATAACAAAAGTTAATTACCAGAATAAACAGTTGATAAATCACTCAAGAAATTTTATTAAAGAAACCGTTAACCTTGTTTTTGGAAATAACGGAAACCAGTTATTAGACAAGAGAGTTTAATATGAGTATCAGCAGGATTTTTGATATTTCGAGAAGGTCGTTAGCTGTTTATCAGCGCGCGCTTGATGTTACTGCTCATAATATATCGAATGCATCAAATCCAAATTACTCACGTCAGCGTGTTTTGATAACAAATGAGATTCCCGAAAAAACAGCCGGATTTATCTGGGGAACAGGTGCAAAGCTGGAAAACATTCTTCGCGCACGCAACCAGATGAATGATTCACAGATAAGAACCAACAACTACAAATTTGCAAGCAGCAATAAACAATCATTGTTATTAAGCCAGGTAGAGGAAGCGTTCTCCGAACCTTCTGAACTCGGGTTATCAAACCTGATGAATGAATTCTTCAGCTCATGGACCGAGCTTTCTGTTTCACCTAATTCTACCCCGTTAAGAAGTAATGTGGTGCATGCAGCCCAGAAATTATCATCAAAAGTAAAAAGCATACATGACAATCTTGAAGTAATTAAAAATGATACTTTAAGTGAATACAAAGAGGGTGTAAATACATTAAACCGTTTGCTCTCTGATATCAAGGCTCTTAATCAGCAAATTTATGAAACAAGCGTCGCTGGTTATTCACCAAACGATTTGCTAGACCAGAGAGATGCAGCAATTGATGAACTGAGTTCACTTACAAATATTACTGTTTCAACAGACAGCGATAATATGGTAAGCATTTCCATCGGAGGTGTTTTTGCTGTTAACAGAAATCATTCATCTGAATTTAAAATAACTACAACAAATGGTCAGCTAGGTCTTACTACCTCAGAGTCTAATCTTGATGTAAATATTATCGGCGGGGAATTACACGCATTGTCTGATGTGTACTCAAATAAAATTCCGGAATATTTATCAAAGCTGGATGAAGTTGTTCAGAAATTATTTGAATCGGTAAATGCGCTTCACAGTTCAGGTCATACTCTTACTGATCCGCCGCAAACGAATATCAACTTCTTTGAAAGTTTTACTAACGGTGTTCTGACAATAAATAATGATATTATCAATAACCCGAATTTAATAGCAGCCTCTGAAGATGGAACATCCGGTAACGGAGGTATTGCCCTTCAAATTTCAGAACTAATGAATCAGAACATACTGAACGGTTCAACACTTGGTGATATTTACGGAAACCTTGTAAGCCAGTTAGGCAATGAACAGCTTTCAGCAACTCAGTCTGCTGAATCAAGTCTGCTTATACTTGAGCAGTTAGATATGCAGAGAGCTTCCTATTCAGGAGTTTCCATTGATGAAGAAATGACCAACGTAATAAAATTTCAACGTTCTTATGACGCATCTGCAAAATTAATTAAGGTTGCAGATGAAATGCTCGAAACACTTATCAATATGGTGTAAGCTATGAGAGTATCAGATTTAATGATGTCAAATAATTTCCTCAGGAACCTGAACCGTAATAAGTCAAGGCTTGAGGAATTACAGTCTCAGTTGTCAACCATGAAAAAAATTAATCGCCCTTCAGATTCTCCTGCAGGTGCAACAAAAATTTTAAGGCTGAATACTCAGATAGGACAGTCGGATCTGTATGCACGCAATATCACAAACAGCCTTGCGTTCATTCAGGAAACCACTTTCAATATGCAGAATATCCAGGATAAGATAACAGAAATCATGTCTACACTTACTGAATTAGGCAACGTTACCAACCAGGAAAATCTTGACTTGTTTGCTGATCAGATAGACCTTGCATTAAAATCTATTCTTGATTTTGCAAATTCAAAATACGATGGTAAATATGTTTTTGGCGGTACGGATTTTTCAACCTCACCTTTTGGCTTTACAGCCGATGGTTCTGCTATTGAAGTAAAGCCGGGCGATATTTCAGGTAAACATAATGTAAAAGTCGGACAAAATATTTTTCAAAAAATTAATATTACGGGAACGGAGCTGTTTGGAACAATTATTACACAATCAGGTAATCTTGATGTTAATGCTGCCGTTGGAAGCGTTGCAACAAACCAGGTTTCAATTTATGATGCTGATGGTGAACAATATACTTTAACACTTAACTATACAAAAACTGCCGCTAACACTTACAATTTATCTTATGATATTACTGACAGCGGAGGATCATCAGTATACACAACAGCACCTGCGCCAAAACAAATTGTTTTTAATTCAACAACCGGAAGAATAGAAAGTATTGACGGCGGTTCGGCTGCGGCATTTAATATATCTGTGCCGGGCCAAAATATAAATTTTAATTTTGATCCGTTATCATTGAAAGAAACCAACGCTGCTTCATCTATAAGTATGAGTGCCAACCAGGATGTAGATATTTTTAATACATTGATGAACATCCGCGACAACTTACGTAACGGAATTATTCCGACTGCAACAGAAGAAAACCGTGTAAAAGCATTTAATACTCATCTGCTGAATAAAATGTCTGAACTTGGAAATGTAACCAACCAGCTTTATGCTTCTGAAGAATTAATTGCCAACCAAAAACTTCTGCTTGACGGATTAATGTCTAAAGAACAGGATGTGGATGTTGCAAAGGCGGTAATGGATATCCAAACTCAGGATTACCTTTTACAAGTAGCGTATAAACTCTCTGCAACTGTTCTTCCTAAGTCGCTGCTTGATTACTTATGATCAATAAATTCGGTACACTAAACGGTTTATTTTTGGGGATTGCATCGATATTCGGTGCATTTCTCATAGAAGGAGGTTCCTTATCGGCTCTTTTTCTTTTCGCTCCTTTACTTGTTGTATTTGGCGGAACTTTTTCTGCAACAATTATCGGCTTTGGGATGGACCGTTTTAAAAATCTTTTTCATCTTATAAAGAAAGCATACTTCCCTAATGAGTATAATCTTCGGGAAATGATTTATAGTTTTGTTGATTTTTCTGTTAAAAGCCGAAGAGAAGGTTTGCTTTCAATTGAGAGAGATATAGAAACACTTGAATATGAATTTCCCAAAAAACTTTTAAAATATGCCGTAGACGGAACTGACCCTGAATCATTACAAAACCTGGCTTTGCTTGAAATGAAAGCAACACAGGAGAGACATTATTCAAACATTTTTATTTTTACAAAAATGGGCGGATATGCACCAACGATGGGAATACTTGGAACTGTGATGGCGTTGATAATGACACTGGCAAATGCCGGAAGTGAACCGACTGTACTTATTCAAAACATTGCGTCTGCATTTATAGCTACACTCTGGGGTGTACTTAGCGCAAATATTATATGGCTCCCGATTGGAGATAGATTAAAGAAATGTCACTTAGAAGAAAAACATATGATGGAGATATCTTTGGAAGGGGCACTAGCATTACAGAATGGCGAGATCCCTTCAATACTGAAGGCAAGAATGGTAAGCCTGCTGCCCCAAAAAGATCAACTAAGCATGTAAGGCTGCTTGAACTTGAAGATACTCCTTTTACTGAAGATGCTGAAAAAGACCGGTACCTTATAACTTATGCCGATCTGATCACATTGTTGTTAGGACTTTTTATTATTTTATACTCGATCTCTAATGTTGATGTTCAAAAGTTCAGCAAAATGATTTCAGCAATGGGAAACTTTTTTGGCAATGACGGAAAAATAATTGGTCTTACTCAAAACCAGAACGTTATTGATGTATCACCGATTTCAAACCTAAAATCAGGACTTGATAAAGTAATAAAGGATAATGG
>JAEXTA010000213.1 GCA_023453665.1 Bacteroidota bacterium
GATTATTGGTCCAACCTCCGGAGTTGTAGAAGTAATACCGGATATAATTTTGAATGAAGAAACAAATGTCTCATCTGCATCCAAGGGTGAAAGAGTAACTTTTCCTTGTCCCGTGTTAGTTCGTCCGCACGATAATGTTTATGTTGTTCGTCAGGTAACTGACGAAGATTAAACATACATCATAAAATCCAAATGTGTTTCGGGGAACTTTTTAAACATAAAAATGTTTTATACAAAAAATCAGGAGGTTAAATAATGAAATGTCCGGTATGTGAAGTTGAACTTACTATGTCAGAAAGACAGGGAATTGAAATCGACTATTGCCCGAAGTGCAGAGGTATCTGGCTGGACAGGGGTGAACTTGATAAAATAATTGAGAGGTCTGTCTCTTATGATGAAGACTTGAACAAACAGCAAAGTTTCAGTAATGAGAAACACGATGACTACTACAAAAAACAGAAATACGAAAACGATCAATATTATAAAAAAAATAAACGCAGATCATTTTTCGATGATATATTTGATTTTTAACTATGCCATTAAGTGAGATCATACTTTTTTTTATAGTTGGTGTGGTGCTGCTATTTGTTGGTGCTGAAGGATTGATCCGCGGCAGCTCAAATCTTGCAATTAAAATCGGAATCAAACCATTGGTTGTTGGCTTAACTGTCGTTGCTTTCGGAACAAGTACTCCCGAATTAGTAGTGAGTTTAAAAGCCGCTTTGATTGGTAACGGATCAATTTCGCTGGGTAATGTGGTTGGTTCAAACATCGCGAATATTGCATTAATACTTGGGCTTGCTGCAATCATCAAACCACTTGATGTTCATACAAATGTAATTATGAGAGAAATTCCAATCATGATTGGAATAAGTTTATTGCTCGTACTTCTTTTACTCGATGGTGAATTGGGATTTACAGACGGGTTAATTTTTGTAGCCGGATTATTCATTTATATTTTTATTAATGTGATAATGGCTCTCAAAGAAAAAAATCCGGAAGTGAATTCTGAATTCAAGGAAGGATTAAAAAGTAAACTCGGAATACCTCTTTCGATAGTTTTTATGATAGGCGGATTAGGTTTATTAATAATTGGTGCTGATTTATTCGTTCAGAGTGCGGTTGCTATTGCAAAGAAATTTGATGTAAGTGATGCTGTAATAGGATTAACAATCGTGGCAATCGGCACAAGCCTTCCTGAATTAATTACTTCGATTGTAGCATCGTATAAAAAAGAAGCGGACATTGCAATTGGTAATGTTGTTGGCTCTAATGTTTTTAATATTTTTGGAATACTGGGTATCACTGCACTGATAGTACCAATAAGTTCAATAGGAATTAGTTATCTCGATTTAGGGGTTATGTTATTTACTGCAATTCTTTTACTACCGTTAAGTAAAAGCGGATTTTCAATCACTCGTCTTGAAGGTGGTTTTTTGTTAACGGGTTATATGGTTTATATATATTACCTGCTTCCATAGTAAAAAAAATAATTTTAGTTGTTGCGGATTTTCAAGCCTGACTGTAATTATTTTAAATAATTAATTGATCCTTGTGTTTCAGATATAGTTTGATTGAATCGTTGATTATCCGGTATGCATCATCTTTCCCCAAAAACTGTTCGACGATTACGTGTTTATGTTCAAGTTTCTTGTAGTCTTCAAAAAATCTTCTCAGTTCAACTATAGTATGCGGCGGAAGTTCTGATATATCATTTATGTAATTGACTGCCATATCGTTTTTGGCAACTGCGATTATCTTATCATCCTCTTCATCATCATCAACCATTCTCATAACGCCGATGACTTTGGACTCAATGAGGCATAGAGGATCAACATCAATTGAACAGATCACAAGTATATCAAGCGGATCTTTATCGTCGCAATAGGTCTGCGGAATGAATCCATAGTTAGCCGGATAATGAACCGATGAATAAAGAACGCGGTCCAATTTTAAAAGACCGCTTTCCTTATCAAGTTCATATTTTCCTTTTGAACCTTTTGGTATTTCTATTATTGAATTAACTACTTCAGGAATATTTTTCCCGGGACTTACACTGTGCCATGGATTAAAGTTTGTCAACATCTTCTCTTAAATAAATATGAATTGAATGATTATAAATATGGGCAGTAGTATTATCAAAGAAAATTTAAACATATAGCTGAAGAAGTCAGGCATCTTAATATTATTTTCTTCTGCAACTGCTTTAACCATAAAGTTAGGCCCGTTGCCGATGTAAGTCATACTTCCGAAAAATACTGCCGCCGTACAGATTGCTTTGAGCAGGATTTCAGGAATACCGGCAATCATTACAGGCGATGTACTTCCTAATCCCATAGCAAGTGAATGGAAGGTTACTGCTGTCGGAGTATTATCAAGGAAGCTGCTCAACAATCCGGTGTAATAATAAAATTGCTGTGGTGAAGTTACTCCGAGTGTTTTTGCGTTAGCTTCGAGATAAAGCAGGCACGGAACCATTGTTATAAATATACCAAGGAAGAGATATGCGACTTCTTCAATTGGTCCCCATGTAAAATTATTCGAAGTGCGCACTAGTTTTGTCGTGAACTGCAAAGAACAAACAGCCATAAATACAATTGCAATTTCCCTGATGAATTTGTAATAGTGGCTTTCGTGAATCAAACCAATGTATTGTTCATTTAAGAAAGCAACTGCAAGTACGACACCTATAAGCCATATAAAATTTAATTTACCTTCTATCTTAATCGGTCTTACGTTTTTTATATCACGCTGTATTGCTGAGGCGGGTTCTTTTTTATAATAGAAACTATCAACTATAAAATAGACGATCAACAAAATTAAATTCGTAATCAACCATTCAGGAAATAGTTTTAAGAACCATGTAAAATCCGCACCGCGTAAGTACATCATAAACAAAGGCGGATCGCCGAGTGGTGTTAAAAGTCCGCCGCAGTTTGCAACTATTCCTATGAAAAATAAAATTGTATGGACTTTAAATGTACGCTGCCTGTTGGTTTGAATAACGGGTCTTATCAAGAGCATTGCCGCGCCGGTTGTTCCCATTATTGATGCAAGTACTGCACCAATACCAAGGAACAATGTATTTATCGTTGGCTTTGCTTCAATATCACCGGTAAGATAAATGCCTCCGGTAATTGTAAATAGAGCGCCAAGCAAAATGAGAAATGGTACATAGTCGAACACAATTGTTTCAATTAACCGCTCAGTTAATCCGTTTGCAAGAAGGTAAATAATAACAGGAATGCTGAGTGCTATAGCGATGATGAGTTTGTTTTTATTTTTTTCCCAGAAGTGATTCATAAATAGTGGTAAAGCTGCAATCGATCCAAGCATAAGAACAAATGGTAAGAGACTGAGAAGATGTACCTCGTGAGTTGTTGTTTCCATATATGGTCCGAATATTTAAAGTAATAGTTTAGGTTTTATTCGCACTGCTTATCCCCTTAGTGCTAATGAAGACTAACAGTCTGAATAGTTAAGTGACAAAATTTTTGCTTAACAAACTTATTGAAAAAAGAATTCAAAAAACTCATGAGTATAAAAAATTATTATTAATTCTTTGCGATTATAAGCTTGTCTTAACTTTGAATAACCTCTTCAAATATGTATTTTTAGCCACATTTTTCAACATAATATTCACTTAATCATTCAACAAATAATATGAGATTCAGTAAAACGTTCATTCCAACTTTAAAAGAAGTTCCAAACGATGCGGTTGTAAAAAGTCACATTCTTATGTTAAGATCGGGTATGGTAAGAATGCTGGCAGCTGGTATTTATTCATTTCTTCCCCTTGGATATAAAGTCATAAAAAAAATTACGGAAATAATCCGCCAGGAAATGGATAACATCGGCGGACAGGAATTTCACTTTCCCGCATTAAACCCGACTGAGATATGGGAAGAGACTAATCGAGTGGCTGCTTTCGGTGATACAATGTTTCATGTAAAAAACAGGGAATACATTCTTGCACCAACACACGAAGAGATAGTAACATATCATGCAAGAAATGTGGTAAAGTCTTATAAAGATATGCCGCAGATATGGTATCAGATACAAACAAAGTTCAGGAATGAACCAAGACCAAGAAGCGGCGTAATTCGCGGACGTCAATTTTTAATGAAGGATGCTTATTCTCTTGATACATCGTGGGAAGGTCTTGATAGATCATATAATCTCCACGACCAGGCATACAGAAAAATATTTGACAGGTGCGGATTAAAATATTTTGTTGTTGGGGCATCAAGCGGTGCAATGGGTGGTACTGGCTCAGAAGAATTTATGGTAAAGTCACAAGCCGGTGAAGATACAGTAGCCTATTGTGAAGCATGTGGTTATGCTGCGAATGTTGAAGTTGCAACCTCGAGAGTAAGAATAAGAGAAAGATCAGGAGAAGAAAAAGAAGTATATGAAATACATACCCCGGAGGTCAAAAGTATTGATGAGCTTTGTGAGTTTCTGAAGATCGACGAAACACAATGTGCAAAATCACGTGTATATATTTTCGATAACAAACCGGTTTTAATTTTAATGCTTGGTAATGATGAAGTGAATGAAACAAAACTCAATAAAATTCTTGGTGGTGAAGCAAGACCCGGACATCCCGAAGAGTTAAAAGAAATTACCGGAGCTGATGCAGGTTCAATTGGGCCAATTGGTTTCAAAGGTAAAATAATTGCCGACCTTAGATTAAAAGATGCAAACAATCTCTTCAGCGGCGCAAATAAAAATGATTTTCATATCGGCGGAATAGATTTAGTACGAGATGTAAAAACAATTGAGTATGCTGATCTGAGAATTATAAAAGCTGGTGAAGGATGTACAAGATGTGACAGCAAGCTTGATGTTTTTCCCGCAATTGAACTTGGACACATTTTCAAACTTGGCACAAAATATTCAGATGCTATGGGTGCAAAATTTCTTGATGAAAAAGGAGAAGAACATCCGATCATTATGGGAAGCTATGGCATCGGCGCTGAACGAGTTATGGCTTGTTACATTGAACAGCACAATGATGAAAAAGGAATTATCTGGGATAAAACTCTTGCGCCGTTCCACGTTCATCTTTTAGGACTAAACATGAAAAAAGATGAAATTATAAAAACCTGTGAAAAGATTTATAAGAATCTTGAACTAAACAGTGTTGAAGTTCTTTTTGATGACAGGAATGACGCACAGGCTGGTGTAAAGTTTAATGATGCTGATCTTCTTGGTCTGCCTATACAGGTAATAGTGGGAGAAAAGAAACTCAAAGAAAATAAAGTTGAAGTGAAAGTGAGAAAATCTGGTGAACGATTTGATGTTAATCTTGATGAACTTACACAGAAGATAACCGACTTGTTGATAGAAGTTTGATTAAGACTATTATTTTCGATTTATCAGAAGTTCTTATAAAAGGCATTATTGGTATTGGGGAAAAACTAACTCCTTATATCGAACAACCTGCAGATGTAATTGATAAAGCATTCTGGGGACCGAATCTTAGAGAGCTTTTTATTAAAAATATTTCTGAAGATGAATACCTTGACAATATTATCAATCTGAATAAATGGGACGTTTCAAAACCAATTATCAAAGAGATCATAAGAAATAATTTTCATTTTACTTACGATGAAAATATTTTTCTCCTTAAAGAGCTAAGCACTAAATATCCGGTTTACCTTTTATCTGACCACGGCATTGAATGGATTGAGTATATTCATTCGCACCATAACTTCTTTTCAGTTTTTTATAAACAATTTTTTTCTTACGAATTTGCTTCAACCAAAAAAGAAGAAAAAACTTTTCAACACTTTTTAAGTTCCACTAAACTAAAAGCAAGAGAATGTTTGTTCATTGATGATAATCTTAAAAATGTTGAAACAGCAAAACGGGTTGGGATAACTGTCGTGCAATTCAAGGATGGTGATGATTTGAAAGAGAATGTCCAATCAATTTTGGTTCAGAAGTAATTACAATCCTATTCTATCCCGACGTGATTTGAGAAGCTGTAAATATTTTTCTTTCATTGCAGGGGAAAGAAAACTTATCAAAATAATTTTATCAAATTTATTTAACTCAGTTTTAAATCGATTAAGAACATTGTTTATAGTAGTTTCATTCAATTTTAATCTCTCTTTTCCAAAGTAGTCAATAAGAATTTTTGAAATTAAGTTACTCTTCTTTCCTGCAAGTGGTAAAGCAATTTCTTCACGGGCGTTGGTCAGTGCTATTGTTGTGTTAACCAAATCATAAGCAGGTGATAATTCAACTTTATTATCTCTGGTGATAAGAGAATAATTTTTCAAATGCATATCTTCATTTCCTACAAGGAAATTAAAAATGGTTAGTCTGAATAGTTTTACTTTTTCTATTGCAGGGAATGTGCAGAATGTTTCTATTAAGGTGACAATCTTTTCCATACTATAATCATATTTCGTTTCTCTGCTCATCCCGGAAAGTTGAGCGAAGTCCTCAACCGATAGTTTCAAATTTTTTCCATATCTATCGAATCTTTTAATGAAGTAAGTAAGTCTCTCATCTGCCGAATAAACCATTCCGTTCAGTGGTACTTCAATCCCAACTGCTTCCGCAAGTTTCATGGTTAAAGATTCATTTTCCGGAAGCTCTTCATAAAAATTATTTTGAGGTTTAAGAATGAATTCACCGCCCTGGTTTACAACTTCAAAGGACTCATTCTTAACATTCAGTTTTACACTTAATTTAGGCTGGACTCCCTGTATGGACATTTTAACTGCTCTTATAGCAGCCTCACGTAATTGTTCTTCCTGCGTTAGCGGAAAATTTTTTAGGAACTTTAAATTTCTTGAAAGAAGATTCAGACCCTTTGCAGAATATTTTTCATCACCGCATGGTTGATATGTAATTGGACAAATATTCATTCTGCTTCCTCCACTGTAACTGAACCAACAAGGTCTTTTCCTGTGGTAAGTAGGATTGAGAATAAATCATTCCGGTCAATTTTTGTCTGACGCAGAAGCGCATCAAGTTGAATTCCTTCAGGTAGTAATCCCTCAAAGAAAGGCGGCATCTGATTAAAAAAATATTCGCGTTGTTTAGTCGGAAGGGTTAAAGATACAGATGGTCCGTTATATTCATCAGCATATCTGAACTCATACTTTTTTCCTTTTTCAACTTCAAGTAATTTTCCGGCAAAAATTCCAAAATTATATACTCTCGCTTTCCTCATCATTCCTCTCCATTAAATGTATCAAAGGACTCTTTAATTCCAGATTAATGTTTAATACTGAAAATATTTTCAGAAGGGAATTTAACTGAACTGATTCCTTTCCTTTTTCGATATCAAAGATTACAGATTTGCCAACTCCCGCAAGTTCTGCAAGTTGTTTCTGGGTAAGTCTGCTTTTCTTTCTGTGAAATAGTATTACTTTTCCAATCTCTTCCGGTGTCATATTTCCTGCTATAACGGTAATTATTTTTATTTTGTGCTTAATTTATGTTCATATCCTGCAATTGTCAAGAAATTTCTTGTTATAGCAGGAAATTTCTTAAAATTATCAGTAATGCTAAGATTGATAGGTCATTATTAAGAATATTTTCTGCTGGGACAGTAAAAAGAAATTTAGCGTTAAGAAAATGTAAAACTTTAGAAATGAACAAGACAAGATGAAATAAATTATTTTACCGATAAAAGGTTTATACACAATTGATGATTTAACTTCTATCTCAAACCCGTATTAGTTATTTTTGAACAAGAGAATTAAAAATTTCTCAGCGTAAAAAGAGGAGAGAATATAATGGATAAACTTTTATTGCTCGGCGCTGAAGCCATAGCACAGGGGGCAATTGACGGGGGAATGTCAGGGATCTATGCATACCCCGGAACACCTTCAACAGAAATCACGGAATATGTACAACACAGCAGATTTGCTGATGAAAGAAAAATTCACAGTCAGTGGTCAGCAAATGAAAAAACTGCAATGGAAGCAGCACTAGGGATGAGTTATGCCGGCAAACGTACCATGGTCTGTATGAAACACGTAGGATTAAATGTTGCAGCCGATGCTTTCATCAACTCAGCAATAACAGGCGTGAATGGGGGACTCATCGTTGCAGTTGCCGATGACCCTTCTATGCATTCATCACAGAATGAACAAGACTCACGGTTCTTCGGTAAGTTTGCTATGATTCCGATACTTGAGCCATCCAATCAACAGGAATGTTATGATATGGCTTACGAAGGGTTTGAACTTTCTGAAAAATATAAAATTCCTGTCATGATAAGACTGACAACCCGTCTTTCACACTCTCGTTCTGGTGTTGAAACAAGACCGGTCAAAGAACAAAATAAGCTTTCTTATCCATCTGACCCGATTCAGTTTGTACTTCTTCCTTCAAATGCACGAAAAAGGTATAAAGGATTATTATCGGTTCAATCACTGCTCGAGCAGGCATCTGAAAGGTCTGTTTATAACACATATTTTCCAGGGAGAGATAAATCGCTGGGTATCATTGCGTGTGGAATTGCTTACAATTATCTCAAAGAAAATTATCCCGATAGAAAATCACGTAACCCGGTACTTCAGATTAATCAATATCCGTTACCTTATTCAAAGGTAGAGCGTATAGTAAATGAATGTGAAAAAGTTTTAGTCCTTGAAGATGGTTATCCGTTAGTTGAAGAAATGTTAAAAGGATATCTTGACAAGACAGGTAAAATCATCGGACGGTTAGATGGAACAATTCCACGAGACGGTGAATTAAATCCTGACATAGTAGCAAAGGCTATAGGGTTGCCTGTCAAATCAGGATTGAAAGTTCCATCAATTATAGCGAACAGACCGCCGGAACTTTGTGCCGGATGCAGTCATCGCGATGTCTATTCAGCATTAAATGAAACAATGAAAGAATTCGGCAGTCAAAAAGTTTTTTCCGATATAGGATGTTACACACTTGGAGCGCTTCCGCCCTGGAATTCAATTAACTCTTGTGTTGACATGGGTGCGTCAATCACAATGGCTAAAGGTGCTTCTGATGCCGGTGTTCGTCCTGCAATAGCTGTAATTGGCGATTCAACTTTTACACACAGCGGAATGACGGCTTTGCTTGATGCTGTTGTTGAAAACACTCCGATGACAGTTATCATCTCAGATAATTCAACAACCGGAATGACTGGCGGACAAACATCACACGCAACAGGAAGACTTGAAGAAATATGTATAGGTCTTGGTGTTAAACCGGAACATGTTAGAGTTCTTACTCCGCTTCCAAAATATCATGATGATATGGTGAAAGTGCTGAGAGAAGAAATGGTTTATGAGGGAGTGTCAGTAATCATTCCAAGACGAGAATGTATTCAGACAATTGGTCGCAGTAAGAAGGAACAGAAAGTAAAAGTTGAAGAGACAATCAAATAAAAATTTAATAATCTATGTCAGGCTGCCCGTCCCAGGCGGGTGTTGAAGACTGACGTCACACTTCGATAAACTCAGTGTGACAAAGGAAAATCAGTAGGTTATCAATATGAAATCAGACATAATACTATCAGGGGTTGGCGGACAGGGAATACTTTCAATAGCTGCGACAATAGGAATGGCAGCGCTTGAAAATCAACTTTATTTAAAACAGGCGGAAGTTCACGGTATGAGTCAGCGCGGCGGTGCGGTTCAATCACATCTTAGAATTTCTGAAAAAGAAATTGCGAGCGATTTAATTCCTGAAGGAAGAGCAGACATAATAATTTCTGTTGAACCGATGGAATCACTTCGTTACCTGCCCTGGCTTTCGGAAAACGGATGGCTTGTTACAAATACAACGCCGTTTATAAATGTTCCTGATTACCCTGATATGAAGGATATACTCGCAGAGATTGAGAAACTTCCGCATCACATAGCAATTAATGCAGATGAAATTGCAAGGCAGGTTAAGTCGCCCCGCTCATCAAACATTGTAATGCTCGGTGCAGCATCTCCTTTTGTGGACATTCCTTATGAATCACTTGAAATTGGAATAAAAAAAATATTCGGAAGAAAAGGAGAGAAAGTTGTTCAGTTGAATCTTGATGCTTTAAAGGCAGGAAGAGAATTCGCTCTTGAGCATAAGGGAGTTTCTTAACCACAAAATATTTTTTTCGGTTAAAAATTTAGTGCTCTTTGTAGTTAAAATATGTTTACTACAAAGAGCACAGCAAACAATTTAGTCTGAATCCGGCTTTCCTCTCAACGAATCCCAAATCATATAGGCACAAAGTAGAGCGAACATAATCAAACCGATTAATTCTGCGGAATGTGATTCAAACCATGTAGTGTCAACCCAGTTAAGACCGAAGAATTTTAAAAATGCACTTGCAACGCCCAATAAGGCGCCTCCCGCAATAAACCCTGAGGCAATTAATGTCCCACGTTCTCGCCTTGCAGTATTTACTTTTTCATCTTTACTTCTTGTAGAAACAAAGTGTGCGATTAAGCCACCAACTAATAAAGGAGTATTTAATTCCATTGGGAGATACATTCCAAGTGCAAATGCAAGAGCAGGAATCTTAATCATCGTTAGAACTAGGGCTAATATTGCACCAACAATATATAATGTCCATGGTGCTGGCTGCTGGTCCATCAAAGGTTGTATAACTGCTGCCATTGCGTTTGCCTGAGGAGCTGCGAGTGAATTTGAGCCACTGAAGCCATAGACATCATTTAACATCATAATCACCAGACCAACACTTAATGCTGATACCAAAACACCTAAAAATTTCCATTGTTCCTGGTGTTTTGGTGTTGAACCAAGCCAGTATCCAACTTTAAGGTCAGTTATAAACCCGCCCGCCATTGACAATGCTGTGCAGACAACGCCGCCAATTATCAATGCGGCAATCATTCCCTGTTCACCTTTTAATCCGACGGAAGTAAGAATTATTGAAGATAAAATTAATGTCATCAACGTCATCCCGCTAACAGGGTTTGTACCGACAATTGCGATTGCGTTTGCTGCAACTGTTGTAAACAAAAATGAAATGATAAGTACGATTAACAAACCTGTAATAGCCCAGCCAAGATTATCAACAACACCAAGATGGAAGAATACAAATAATAAAATTGCGCTAACGATGATACCAATCATTATCACTTTCATTGATACATCTTTTTGCGTACGGATTCCGCCTTCCAAACCGGTTTTCTTTTCAAAAATTTCTTTGAAACCTAATGACAAAGCAGATTTAATAATTTTTGATGAACGGATAATTCCGATTATTCCTGCCATAGCAATTCCGCCGATACCAACGTGACGAACATACTGCCTGAAAATTTCTTCTGCACTCATTGCTGAGATTATTTTTGTCGCACCAGTTCCGAATGGTTCTGTTAAACCTGCCCCGATATATGATACAACAGGTACAAGTAAATACCATGATAGGAATGAACCTGCGGCGATGATCGCAGAGTATTTTAAACCTACTATGTAACCAAGCCCCATAACTGCGGCGCCTACATTCAACCTGAAAACTAATTTGAATTTGTCGGCAAGCATTTCACCGACTCCAACAACACGTGTTGTAAAGGTTTCACTCCACCAACCAAATGTTGCAATTATAAAATCATAAACACCGCCGATTAGTCCGCTTACAACAAGTACTAATGCCTGCTTGCCGCCTTTTTCGCCGGCGACTAAAATTTCGGTTGTAGCTGTTGCTTCAGGGAATGGAAATTTTCCATGCATTTCCGAAACAAAATATTTTCTGAAAGGTATCAGAAATAAAATTCCGAGTATTCCTCCAAAAGCAGATGCAAGAAATATCTGGTAAAAGTGGACATTAAGATTAAGAATGTACAAAGCAGGAATTGTAAAGATCGCTCCTGCTACAATTAAACCGGAACTTTGTCCAATCGACTGAATAATTATATTCTGACCAAGTGAACCTTTTATTTTTAACAATGTTGAAACACCAACCGCAATTATTGCAATTGGTATAGCAGCTTCAAATACCTGTCCGATTTTTAAACCGAGATATGCTGCTGCAGCAGAAAATAATGATGCCATTAGTAAACCGAAGATAACGGAGTAAGGTGTTATCTCCTGTGGAGTTTGCGCCGCAGGCATTATCGGATGATATTCTTCTCCCGGCTTTAACTCAGTGTACGCATTGGAAGGAAGCCCTGTTGAGCTTGCATTCGGGGTATGGTCATGACTCATACTTTATTCCTTCAGAAATTATTTTAGTTAAGTTGATTAATGTTTTCAGGTTCTTGTTTTTCCTGGTCAAGTTTATTGTAATCAAGTTCTGAACCGAACATGCTGTGTGGAATAAGATAAACAACAAGCAGCAAAATTGAAGCAGCTAAAGTCCAGCGTTCCGGTTTTTGTGATTTATACAAAGCAACAAGTGCAATGATCCATCCTATCAAGGCAATAAGGGTTTTGTTATCTGTCAGATCAGTACCGAACGGAAAGCCTGTCCAGAAGGCTCCGAACGCATAGTATTGTGTTATTGGTCCGAGTATCATTCCGCCAACAATTAGAAAAAATAATGTGATGAATGTAAGTCGTTTTAATTTTCGTTGCGGATTAAAAAATTCCAAACCTGTTCTTGTTGATAACAACATTGTTCCGAACATTGCGATTATGTGCGGAATCAAAATGAACATAGGAACGTCATTTTTAAATCTTATAACTAGATGTTCGTCTTTTGGAATCTGAATTTCGTCTTCACCCTCACTTAATTGAACGAAGTATTCTAACTTTCCCGCTGATGGTTGTTTTGGAAGTGATGACTGAAGTTTACCATCGTTGTAGGTCATTGTAACTACTGCGAACTCATCATTGGTCTTAAATCTTTTCCAGAACAACTTACCACCGATCATATTATTCTTAACTTCTATTTCAACAGGACAGTCAGATGAAGTGCTGTGGCTGCGCTCAAAGCGATAATTGATTTCTTCATTACTGAAATTGATTTTACCTGAGAGGGGATAAGTAGGACCGGTCGTACGCTGATAATATACTCCACCAAGAGTAATAACTACAGCAATAATCCAAAACAAAATTGTTCTTCGCATAAACTCCGGTATTAAAAAAGCTTTTCAAACTTAATAAGAAAATGAGAGGAATACTATAAATAATAATATCCTAGTAATAAATCATTTCACTATTTTTGAACTATGAATGGAAAACTTTATCTCGTATCAACACCGATTGGGAATTATGAGGACATTACTCTCCGAGCGCTTCGCGTTCTTAAAGAATGCGATTTTATAATTTGTGAAGAGTACAAAGAAGCGAGAAGATTTCTTTCTCACTACAAAATTGAGAAGGAATTAATCTCTCTTAACGAACACAATGAAAAAGAAACAACCGAAGAGATTATTCAAAAATTATCAGAGGGAAAATTCGCCGCGTTAATTTCTGATTGCGGAACACCTTTATTTTCAGACCCCGGACATTTGCTGGTAGATTTATGTATTGGATATAATGTAGATATCATACCGGTTCCTGGCGCAAGTTCAATTTTAACAGCTCTGACAGCTTCCGGTTTAGATTTTGAAAAATTTTATTACTACGGCTGGCTTTCACCAAAAAAAGAAGAACGAAGAAACCAGTTATTTCATTTGAAAAAAAGAAATGAAACAATTGTGCTGATGGAAACTCCATACAGATTAAAAGCCCTTCTATCGGATATTGTAAAGATACTTGGCGCAAGTACTCGGTGTGTACTTGCTTATGAACTGACAAAGACAAAAGAAAAATTTTACCGCGGAACAGCTGCACAAATTTTGGGTATTGCTGAGAAAGCAAATCTCAAAGGAGAGTTTGTTTTACTGCTGGACTTACAACGATAGATAGACTGAAAGAAAATTATGTCTGCAAAACTCTGTCCCAAAATTATTCTTGAAGGTACACGCCTCACATTTAAAACTGAAATTGCTTTCGCACTTAATGAACATCCGCGGATTGTTGGTCCCAGAAAATATAAATATCATTCCCCAATTATTTCTGCTGAGTGGTGCGCATTCACAAATTTTCCGTGGGGAAGAGGTTTGATTAACTTCGATCCGCAGGAAGAAGCGCTTGCTATGGAAACATATCACACCTGGCTTCGTCTATTTGAACTGCAAAAATATTATTCGTGGATTGTTGATCGTTTTCATATTTCAACCAAAGCACATCAACTTCAATATCACAAAAAGGAATATGACTTCAGGTGGATAGAAGAACGTTTGTTAGCTTTAGGTTTTCATCTTGTTTTCTGCAATCGAACCCCGGAATCATTCGCATCGGCAAGAGAAGAGCGTTTAAAAGTATCGGGTAAACCGGAGCAATATGATAATCTTTCTTTCTTTGCAGAAGAACAAAAATTAATGAAACGGCTTGTTGATGAAAGTATTCTCCCGGTTTTAGAAGTAGATGTTTCTGATAACAGCATTTCAAATGCAGTTGAAAAAATCGCTGACTGGCTTGAACAAACCGGCGGTTTGTACGCCAGGTAATTCAAGCTTTAATCAGAAGTGCGGCATTTTCAATGTGATATGTATGCGGGAACATATCAACAGGACACATCTTTACTAACTTATATCCTGCGGCAATAAAATCTTTTACATCCCTTGCCTGCGTTGCCGGGTTACAACTGATGTACACAATTTTAAAAGGCGAAAGAGTAACTACATCACTGATAGTTGTTTTGTGCATCCCGCTTCTTGGCGGATCAATGATAACCGTTTCCGGCAGTTTAAGCTGGTATTCATTTATCAGTTTTAGAAAAGATTTATTCAAATCAGCAGTCTTACATTCAACATTATTTACATTGTTAAGTTCTAGATTGTGATGTGCATCTTCAACTGCGGAACGAACAGTTTCAAACCCAACAACTTCTTTTACAAGCTTTGATATAAAAATGGAAATTGTTCCTGCACCGGAATAGAGATCATACACAATTTCCTTCCCGTTAAATTGTGCAAAGTCAACTGCAGTCTGATAAAGAACTTCAGCTTGTTTTGTGTTCGTCTGGAAAAATGAATTTGAACTTATGCGGAATTTGTAATTCCCTATTTTGTCATGAATTATTCCATCACCGATAAATACTTTCTCAAAATCACCAACAGCAACAGCAGCTTTTTTAAGATTGATATTGTTCACAACAGTTGTAACCTGTTTAAATCTTCTTACAAGTTCTTTTGAGTAAGCCCTGACAAGATCATCATCTTCATAAAATGTAACAAGGTTGACCATTACTTCCGGAAGATGCTGTGATTGTCTAATAACAAGGTTGCGTAAAAATCCTGTGTGAGTTTTTGTATCGTACGCATCTTTTCCCGATTCAATAAAAAATTTTCTTGTAAAGTTTAATATTCTGTTACTCAGTTCAGATTGAAGAAGACAGTTTTCTACGTTGATTACTTTATCATATAGACCCGGTACATGCAGACCAAGCGCAAAAGGGTCGCTGTATTTTTGTTTGCTTGCTATCTCAGAAGGGGTAAGCCATCTCTTTTTTGTGAAAGAAAACTCCATCTTATTCCGGTAGAAAAAAATATTTTCAGAGGGTTTTATTGGTTCGATTACAGGATCATCAACTCCGCCTATTTTTTGAAAAACTTCTTTAACCTGCATTTGCTTATAACGAAGCTGAGCTTCATAACTGATATCCTGCTGTTTGCATCCGCCGCAGTAATTAAAATAGATGCAGTCAGGTTTTATTCTGTCAGAAGATGGATTGATCACTTCAACAACTTTTGCTTCAGCATAATTTTTTTTGATAGCAGTTAGTTTTGCTTTTACGGTATCTCCGGGATAAGAACCATCAACAAACACCACATAGTTGGGTTCTTCATCTTCACGAAATTCATCAGGAAAAAATAAAGAGCTTTTTATCCTTGCAATTCCTCTTCCTTCAAAAGCATAACTGCTGATGTTTAATTCGAACTCATCACCTTTTTTAATATTCATTTCAGACTTTGCTCATTGTCACTCAGTGCCTGTCGAAGCGTGACAAAATTTTAATTGTTATTCTCAGGTCAGACTTCGATCCCAAATGGACAAGCATTCTCAGTCTGACAGAAGTAATAATCAGCTGGTATCTATTTATAACTAATTATTTTTTTGAAGAATTAATAATTTCAACCCGATATATTTATCAGCACCAAGATTTAAATAAGCATTCGATTCATGACTTAGCTTATTCAGGAGTTTTTTATAATAACTTTTTTCGTTTTCGTTCAGGGAACTGATATTCTGCTTCAATAAATCTATAGTGCTTTCATAAAAACTTCTTAACGATGAAGAAATATCTTCTTCATATTTAATATTAAATTTCTTCTCTGTATAAAAATTATCAATTTCCTTATGCAAAATGGGAATAATGCCCGATGAATCAAAAATATCTTTTACAAAAGGCGGATACTTTGTTTGCAAGGTTGTTATCTCACTTACACAAAACGATCCGTCAGGTTTTAAGATACGTTTAATCTCTTTGAGAATTTTATTCCTTTTTATTGTAGAGATTGATGCCTGCGAATAGATCAGATCAAATTCACCGGAACCAAAATCAGTATTTTCAGACTCCATTATTTTGATTTGAACTTTGCTCGTTTTGCTAAGATTCAGTCTCGAGTTTAATAAAGAATCATAATCATCAACAATCATTTGAACAGAAGTTGCCCCGGCATCCAAAATTTTTTCCGCGACATGTTCGCTGCCTGCGCCAATTACCAGAACAGATTTACCATCAAGAATGTATTTGCTTTTGAGTATGCGGAATTGTTTGAATCCGCCGGGTAAAAATATTTGAAATGTATCATTCATAATTTTTTTTTCTTTCAATTGTAAAATTAGCATAAAAACTTATAAACACATTCAATTCTCTTTGTTTCTTCTTTGCCTTTCGCTGTTACTTAACTTATTTTTCATTAAGAAATAAGAACACATCGGAGAAAAAAATGATCAAAGCTCTAAATTCAAACCACACATTTAAAATTTTCATACTGGTTTTCATTGCGTCAATTCTGACGTTTGCCCAAACAAAACGAGCAATGACAGTTGATGATCTCTGGGCGATGAAACGTATTGGAAATTATGATGTTTCGCCGGATGGTAAAATAATTGCGTTTACTGTTACATCTTTCAATTATGACTTGAATAAAGGAAACACAGACATCTATCTGATTGATGCTGATGGAAATAATTTAAGAGCATTAAAAAATTCAGATAAGAATGAAGGTGAGCCGAAATTTTCTCCCGATAAAAAATTAATTGCTTTTGTGCGAGGCGGGCATATCTGGTCGTGCAATCTTGACGGCTCAAACGAAAAACAATTAACGAATATTTATACAGGCGCATCTGATTTTGAATGGTCAGCCGATGGCAAGAAAATGCTTTTCATTTCTTCTGTCTATCCCGAATGCACAACCCAGGAATGTAATGAGAAGAAAGATAAATCATTTGAATCAAGTAAAGTAAAAGCAGAGATATTCACAGAACTTATGTACAGGCACTGGAACGACTGGCGCGGACATAAACGCAGTCATTTATTTTTACTTGATATTGCTACCGGAAACTATACTGATCTTAATCAAGGAAGCGATGAAGATGTTCCACCTCCTGCGCTTGGTTCATCAAACGATTATAATTTTTCTCCCGATGGCAGTGAAATAGCATACACTCACAACGCGGAATTTTCCAAAGCTACAAGTACTAATAATGAAATTTTCCTCGCAAGTATGACTTCATTAAACACACCAAAACTTATTTCAACAAGTAAAGGTGTGGACTGCCAGCCCGTTTATTCACCAGATGGTAAGTGGATTGTATGGACGTCAATGAAAAGAGCTGGATTTGAAGCTGATAAAAAAGATATTATTCTCTTCAACAGGAAAACAGGCGAGACGACAAATCTTACAGAAGATGAAGATATGTCAGTCGATGAAATGATATGGTCTCCCGATTCAAAGACAATTTATTTTACTTCCGGTAATCGAATATATAATTCAATTTATAAACTTGATATTGCTAACGAAGAAGTATCATTATTCCACGAACAGAATTTTAATACGTCTATTCAACTTTCAAAAGATGGTAAGACTCTTTACTTCTTAAAACAGCGTACTGATTTACCGAGTGAAATTTTCGCTCTGAGCACTGATGGAAAAAATACATTACGACCGTTAACAGCCATCAACAAAGAACTTCTTTCACAACTTGAAATGAAATCAGTAGAAACATTCTGGAGTGTCGGCGCAAATGGTGACAAAGTTGAATCAATAATCGTAAAGCCTCCCTTTTTCGATGAAACAAAAAAATACCCGATGATATTTTTAGTTCACGGTGGTCCGCAAGGAGCGTGGGAAGATAATTTTCACTACAGATGGAATGTTCAATTGTTTGCTTCACAGGGTTACGTAGTTGTTGCGCCTAATCCACGCGGTTCTACGGGTTATGGACAAAAATTTACTGATGAAATTTCAGGTGACTGGGGCGGTAAACCTTATGAAGATTTAATGAACGCTTATGATTATGCAATCAAGAATTTCAGTTTTATCGATTCAAAAAATACTTTTGCAACAGGCGCATCTTACGGCGGTTATATGATTAACTGGATTGCAGGACATACCGATAGATTTAATGCGTTAGTTTCTCACGCAGGAGTTTTTAACCTGGAAAGTATGTATGGAACTACCGAAGAGTTATGGTTCCCCGAATGGGAAAACGGCGGAACGCCATGGGAGAACAGGGCTTTATATGAAAAATTTTCTCCTCATAGATTTATTCACAATTGTAAAACACCGATGCTTGTTGTACATGGGGCTTTCGATTTCAGAGTTCCGGAAGAACAAGCTTTCCAGCTTTTTACTTCGTTACAGAGATTGGGAATAGAGAGTAAATTCCTTTACTTCCCGGATGAAACACATTTCGTTTCAAAACCACAGAATGCTAAATTGTGGTGGACTACTATTTTTGATTGGTTCAAAAAACATACTAAAGGGTAAAACAATGAAAGAAGAAATTGAAGATGATCTTAAGTTCGACGGACTTGAAAATCTTGATGAACTGGATTTCGGGCAGAAGGAAACATCCGAAGAACAAATAGTTTTTGTTGAAGATAATCTATGGACAAAACTTCAGCGGACCGGAAGAAAAATTTCTTTTGCAAAAGATGTGCTTGCACTGTTTAATTATATGAAAGATCCGTTTGTATCCTGGCAAAGAAAAGCGATTGTTGTTGCAGGACTGATATATTTTATTTCACCAATTGATACAATACCGGATATTGCTCCATTGGTTGGTTATCTTGATGACCTTGGTGTTATCACAGCTTTGTTAAAATATCTTGGCAGTGAACTTGTCCCTTATTACGAACCGGGTTACAGATCATAATCAGAATAAAAATTGTTCTTTGAATATGAACTATAAACTGCTTAAGAGCGAAATATTATTTAAAGGAAAAGTATTTGATGTTCAGGTTGATGAAATCGAATATGATTCCGGTAACATAGCAAAACGTGAAGTAGCATTACACTATGGTGGTGCAGTTATTGCCGCAATAACATCTCAAAATAAAATAGTAATGGTAAACCAGTTCAGGTATCCTTTTCAGAAGTATATGATGGAACTTCCCGCAGGCAAACTTAACAAAGATGAAGACCCCGAACACTGCGCCATACGTGAACTTGAAGAAGAAACAGGCTACAAAGCAAAATCAATTAATAAACTTGGAGTGATTGCAACTACACCGGGATTTTGCAGCGAACTTCTTCACATATTTATTGCTGAAGATTTAACAGCAGGTGAACATAACAGGGAAGAAGGCGAAGCGGGAATGGAAGTATTCGAATATTCTTTTGATGAAATTGAAATGAAGATAAGGACAGGTGAACTTTATGATTCAAAATCTATCACCGGGATTTTTCTTGCTCAATCGTATTTAAAGCACAGGAACAAATAACATCACAAAAACACATCAAAGATTTAATTAATGCTTAAATCCCTTTTCATAAAAGATTACGCACTTATAGAAAAAATTAATATTGAGTTCGGAGGAGGACTGAATATTATAACAGGTGAAACAGGTGCCGGCAAATCTATTTTGATAGATGCAATGGGTTTGCTGTTAGGTGAAAGGGCTAATACTGATGTTGTAAGAAAAGGCTCAGAGAAAGCAGTTGTTGAAGGAATTTTTGATGTTGAATCCAATAACAAAGTAAAAAGTTTTTTTGAAACGAATGAGTTGGAGTTTCAGAATGAACTTATCCTGAGAAGAGAAATTTCACTCAAAGGCTCCAACCGGTGTTTTATAAATGATTCACCTGTTAACCTGAACATCGTTAAAGAACTAGGCAATCTTATGGTTGACCTGCATGGGCAGCACGATCATCAATCATTGTTAAGAAATGAAACCCACATTGATTTTGTTGATGAATTTGGTGATACACATGAATTGCTCAGGAATTATCGCTGGCTCTATTCCTCTTTAACCAAATTGAAAAGCGATCTTAATCAACTGCTTGAAAAAGAGCAGACCCTCAAAGAGAAAAAAGATATTTATGCGTTTCAGATAAAAGAGATTGATTCAATTTCGCCTGTTGAAGATGAAGATGAACAAATAAGCAATGATCTGAAAATACTTGAGAACTCAGAGAAACTGCTCGAACTAACCTCTTCAGTCTATTCACAATTGTATGAAACCGAAAACTCGCTTTTTGATTCATTTAACTCTGTTAAAAATAAGCTGGATGAACTTGCAAACATTGATAAATCATTTTCAGAGATACGTGATGAAAGCAACACAGTATCAACATTGCTTGGCGACATAGCTGAGTTTTTAAGGAAGTATAATTCCCGAATTGATCTTGATCCTGAAAAACTTGAAGGAATGAGAGAACGTCTTGCATCACTCACAATGCTGAGAAAAAAATACGGCGGTTCTTTAAAAGCAGTGATCGAATTCAGAAATAAAATCGGGAAAGAATTTGAGCTGGCTGAAAATTATTCAGCATCAATTAAACAGCTTGAAGATAAAATAAATGCTGTCAGAGAAACCTGCGGTACAGAAGCGGAAAAATTATCAAAAAAACGTAAAGAGATTTCCAAGGATATCGAAAAGGAAGTACAGGAAGTTTTAAAAGAACTTGGAATTAAAGATTCAATATTCAAAGTAAAGATTGAACATCAAACTACGGATCAGGAAGGTGAAGATTATATTATTTCAAAGAACAAAAAATATAAATACGATAATCACGGAATTGATTCGATTGAATTTTACATTTCTACAAATGCAGGCGAAGATCCGAAACCGCTGATAAAAGTTGCATCGGGCGGTGAAGTGTCAAGAGTAATGCTTGCTATGAAAACCATACTAGCAAAAAATGATAAACTTCCACTACTGATTTTTGACGAGATTGATACAGGCATCAGCGGAAAGATTGCACAGAAAGTCGGGCAAACAATGAAATCGTTAGCCTCATATCATCAGATTATTTCAATAACACATCTGCCGCAGATTGCCGGTCTTGCAGATCATCATTATTCTGTTGAAAAGAAAATTGTTGGTGAGCGTGTTGTAAGTCATGTAACAAAATTGAATGATAATTCACGGGTAAGAGAAGTAGCAAAGTTATTAAGCGGTGAAAACATTACTGATGCAAGTTTAAAAAGTGCGAAGGAATTAATAGGACTTAACTAAATAATTTTCGGGGATAAAAATATATTGAATATACCTTACAATAATCTCGACTGGAATTCAGTTCCCAAAACACGGCACGAAGGAATTACAGGATTCGCATATTGGCAAACAATTCAATTTCCTGGATTACGAATAAGACTGGTTGAATACTCCGCCGGATATCTTGCCAACCACTGGTGTAAGAAAGGTCATTTTGTTCATTGTCTTGAAGGTGAATTTATAAGCGAGCTTGAAAATGGGGAAAAACATTTATTGGCAAAAGGAATGAGTTATATTGTTTCTGATGAACTAAGTTCGCATAGATCCATTTCAAAAAATGGAGTTAAATTACTGATTATTGATGGTGATTTTCTCAACCCTGGTTAGCTAAAATATATAAACTAGTTTTAAAATATCGAACAGACTTTTAACCCAAACTTTTTCAATTTTCATAATCAGACGAATTCAAAAATAAATGCTTCGCGGAATTATTTATGAATGTAAAATATTTACATGCAAAATTTGACGCATTTATTATGAGACAGTGCAAAACTTCATTCTATATTTGAATCAGCATTTGATGGCTTAAATATTGTATTTACAACAAATACATTGGCATTTGGATTGTAAATCAATAAATTCAGCCTTAGAGTTAATTAATAAAATAACCCATATTAAAAATCAGAATAAAGGAGGATAGCTTATGAAAAAAGTTTTAACTTTTATTGTTATCTCTTTTTTCCTTTCAACTCCACTTGTCTCTCAGGTTGAGGATAGGTTTAGTTTTCTTACAGAACAAAATGTGGTTGATTTTGCACAGCCATTTGCAACCACACTAGGCACAGCTTTTAATTCCGCATCTTATCATTCAGCATCCGTTTCAAAGTTTTTTGGTTTTTCTTTAAGCTTTAAAGGTATGTATATAATGGTTCCGGATGATCAACTAACATTTACGCCGACATTGCCAAATGGTTATTCAGCTTCTACACCAACTGCCACTATTTATGGAAACAAAGGCGGGGCTTATGCTGGTCCCGATGGATACATTGTTTATCCTCCGGGTATTAATGAATCTTCTGTTCCTGTGGCATATCCACAGGTTGCTGCAAGTTTTATGGGGACTGAGTTAATGATTCGTTATTTACCCAGCATTGATCTTGGTGAAACAAGTATTGGATTTTTCGGTGCAGGTTTAAAACACAGCATAAGTCAGTATATTCCTTTATTCCCGCTCGATCTTGCAGTTCAGGTTATGTATAGTAATTTTTCATTAAAAGATATTATTGACGCAAATAATTTTGCATTCAATGCACATGCAAGTAAAACATTTGGAGTATTTACACCTTATGTCGGACTTCAGTATGAATCAACTGCATTTGAATTGAAGTATACAATAAAAGGTGATCCTAACAGCGGAGATCCGAATCTGCGGGTTGATAAACCTGTAACAGTCGATATAGATGGTGATAATAATTTCAGAGCTACAGTTGGTGGTTCATTAAAGCTCGCAATAATTGTATTGAATGCCGATGTAAGTCTGAGTTCGCAGACAGTCTTCTCCGGCGGTTTAACTTTTGAATTATAAGAAGGAGAATATTTATGAAAAAATATATAAGATCAGCTGTTCTTGCGGCTACTGTACTGATTTTTTCTTTTACAAACGGCTGCGATGCATTTGAAAGCTTCCCGATTAATATTCCGTTTTCAATAGAGTTTGAAGCATCCGGCAGCAGTAATAATATTTCTGATACAGGATCGGGTTGTCTGGATACAAATTCTGAGACTTACATTGAGTATAAAGATAAAATTCAGTCATTAACATTTGTTGAAGCTGCTTACAGAACAATATCAATTAATGGTGGAAATCAGAATGTAACCGGCGATATAACTGTTACTGTGAGAATTCCCGGAGGATCAACACTATTCAGCTATACAATTCCTAATGTTCGACCGGCAGATTATCTTACCTCTGCATTCGTATTGCAGTTAGATGAAACAGAAATAGACGCTATCAGAAACTATCTGCAGCTTTTTGAATCATTGCCTTCAATGTGTTTTGAGGCAACGTATTCACTATCAAACCTTTCGGGAGGTACACCTCCTTACACAATAAAAGGCGCGGTTGATTTTGTTCTTGAAGCAGAAACAGAATTATAAATAAAAATTAATTTAACGTATCTTGATCCTTGCGGAATGAATCCGCAAGGATTTGTTATTTATACATGGAAAAATTATTTGAAAGAAACAGCTTTATATATCCATATACCATTCTGTGATCACAAATGTATTTACTGTGACTTCTATTCTATAATCACTTCAGATAACATCGGCAATTTTCTTTCATCAATTAAAAAGGAAATACAATACTATTCGGAGATATATTCATCTGACAGACAATTCACTTCAATTTTTTTCGGCGGCGGTACGCCGTCTTTAATGATGCCTCAGTACATTTCAGAAATTCTAAATGAACTATCAAAAAATTATATAATCACAAAAGATGTTGAAATTACTCTTGAGACAAATCCTGGAACTGTTGATAAAGAAAAACTAAAAGATTTTCATAACGCAGGAATTAATAGAATAAGTATTGGAATTCAATCGTTCAAAGAATCAGATTTAAAATTTCTTACCAGGATTCATGATCGTGATACAGCAATCAGAACAGTTAATGCAGCTTATGATGCGGGTTTACAAAATATCAATATAGATTTAATATTTAACCTCCCCGGACAGTCGAAACAAAATTGGCTTGATAATCTTGAGCAAGCTGTTAGTTTGCCTGTTACGCATATATCTGCTTATAGTCTTATTCTTGAACGAGGAACAATTCTTAACAAGATGGTGATTGACGGTAAAGTAAAAATTCAGGATGAAGATCACGACGCTGATCTTTATGAATCAACAATTGAATTCATGGAATCAAAAGGTTTTCATCAATACGAAGTTTCAAACTTTGCCCGAAATGGTTTTGAATGTTTACACAATAAAGCATACTGGAGATACAGGGACTATCTGTCATTTGGTCCATCTGCACATTCATTCGTAAACGGAAAACGCTGGTGGAACTTTTCAAGTCTTAAAAAATATATCTCGGAAATTGAATCAAATGGAAATGCTGTTTCAGGTCACGAAAAACCGGATGCAAATCAACAGTTTGAGGAGTATATAATGCTGGCTTTAAGAAGCAATGGTATAGATAAAATTGAAATGAGTAATTTATTTGGAGACGAGTGGTTAAAAACAAACCGCCTAAAGTTAAACCAGTTATTACAAAATAATTTTTTAGCAGAGGATGATAATTACATAAAGATGACAAAATACGGTTATGCAGTATGTGATGAGATCATAAAAAATTTTGATTAACAAAATGATAAACTAAAATGAAGATTAAACTTCACTGGCAGATATTAATCGGGTTGATGCTTGGAATTATTTACGGATTATTTTTTCCTGAACAATCAGGATATGTTGAATGGCTTGGAGATATTTTTCTTAGAGCGTTAAAAATGATAATTGTTCCTTTGATACTTACATCAATAATTTCCGGCGTTAGTAATATCGGTAATGCTAAAAGTCTTGGCAAACTGGGTATCAAAACGATATCATATTATCTCGTTACAAGTGTTTTTGCAATAATCTCCGGGCTAATCCTTGTTAACATCATTCAACCGGGTGTCGGTACCGATCTTGGATTACAAAAAAATGTTAACGAATTAGAAGCACTCTCAGGAGGACTTGGAAATATTCTTCTTCGAATTGTACCGACAAATATTTTTGAAGCGCTTGTTTCCGCGGATATGCTTGCAATAATTTTCTTTTCTATACTTACCGGGTTTTATATTACAAAACTGAATAAAGATTCCTCAACTTTGTTGATAAATATTTTCAATTCTTCATTTGAAGTGATGATGAAGATAACTTCGCTTGTCATAAAGTTTGCACCAATCGGGATATTAGGAATAGTAACCAGTGTAATTGCCGAACAGGCTGCTGATAAAGAAGCACTCATAAAAATGATTCAGGGTATGGCTTTATATATGATAGCTGTATTATCAGGGCTTGTCATCCATGCCTTTATAACACTTCCGTTATTTTTGAGATTAATAGGCAAATCAAATCCCTGGGAACATTTTAAGGCGATGAGTACACCATTACTAACAGCTTTTTCGACATCATCCTCCTCTGCAACATTACCATTAACACTTAATGCTGTTGAGAAAAATGCAGGAGTTTCAAATAAAATTACAAGTTTTGTACTGCCGCTCGGCGCAACAGTCAATATGGACGGTACGGCATTATACGAGTGTGTAGCCGCAATATTTATAGCCCAGGCTTACGGAATAGAGCTTTCTTTTGTTCAGCAAATGATTGTAGTTGTCACTGCTTTACTAGCGTCAATAGGTGCTGCCGGAATTCCTATGGCGGGACTTGTTATGATCTCCGTTGTCCTTTCTTCAGTCGGATTACCACTGGAAGGTGTAGGACTGATACTTGCGGTTGACAGGATACTTGACATGTGCAGAACAACCGTAAATGTTTGGAGTGATTCGTGCGGTGCAGTGATAATCGCAGCAACCGAAGGAGAAAAGTTGAATGTTAGCAAAATCAGTTAGATGGATTTAGTTGTTAAGTACAAACAATTATAAAAAATAATTATTCCGAATAAATCATGAATCAGTTAATTTATTCAAATAAAAATAATCAGGATCGGGAAACTTTAATAACCATCAGCCGGAAAATCTATGAAGACATTATTTACTTTTTTGTTTTTTGCATTACTCGGAACCTTTTGTTTAGCCCAAAATTTTAAGCAGGTAAAAATACATCTTAACTCTGATGCAGACATAATCACGCTTGCACAAAAGGGGATTGATATTGAACATTCTGAAAAAACTAAGGATAATCACCTCATACTTTTTTTGAGTGATGAAGAATATCAATCTGTATTACGTTCCGGCTTTGTTACAGAAGTTATAATTGATGACTGGTTTGAATATTATAATTCCCTGCCTGCATTAGATGAAACTGATAAATCTTTCATCTATGAAAAAAGCAGAAGTGAATTCGGTATTGATGGTTTTGAATTCGGTTCAATGGGCGGTTATTACACCTACCAGGAAGTTGTAAATGAACTTGATTCAATGTTTGCTCTATATCCTAATATAATTACACAAAAATTTTCTATAGGTACTTCGATTGAAGGAAGAACTATTTGGGCTGTGAAAATTTCTGATAACCCCAACGTATTTGAAAATGAACCGGGTGCAGGTTATGACGCATTGATTCACGCCCGCGAGCCGCAATCAATGGCAACTTTGATGTACTTCATGTATTACCTGCTTGAAAACTACGGAACAAATCCCGAAGTAACCTATCTTGTAAATAACCGTCAGATATTCTGTGTGCCGGTGTACAATCCTGATGGATATGAATACAACAGAAGCACAAATCCCGGCGGCGGCGGAATGTGGAGAAAGAACAGGCGTAACAGCGGCGGTGGTGACTACGGAGTGGACCTAAATCGTAATTATGGTTTTGCCTGGGGTTATGATAATACGGGTTCAAGTCCCGATCCGGGTTCGGAAACTTACAGAGGTTCTGCTGCTTTTTCAGAGCCTGAAGTACAGGCACTCCGTGATTTTGTTGTCGGAAAAAATATTTATACATACTTCAATATGCATACTTACCAGAATGCTCTGCTTTATCCCTGGGGATATATTGATGCACAAACTCCTGATTCACTTATCTATTATGATTATGCTTCCAGTATTTGCTCATACAATGGTTATGCTTTCGGAACAGGTTCAGAGATATTGGGATACAATTCAAACGGTGCATCAAGAGATTGGCTCTATGGTGACCAGGTGTTAAAGAATAAAATATTCGGCTATACAATCGAGATAGGAAGTTCATCAGATGGATTCTGGCCTTCACAGAGCAGGATCTTTCCGCTTGCTCAGATAAATGTTAAATCGATGTTATATAACACATGGGTTGCCGGTGAATATATTGAACTCGAAAACGCAAACTTTGCACAGCCTTATTTTAATCCCGGTGATGTTGTTCAACTATCTCCTTCATTTAAAAACAGCGGACAGGCAACGGGTAATAATATTTCTGTAGAACTGACTTCACTTAGTGTTAACGCGACTATTATTAATGGATCAGCACAGTTTGATTCAATTCAGTCAAGACAATCAGTTTCTGTAACTTCACCATTTTCATTTAGTATATCAGGTAACGCAGGACTTGAAGAAAATATTAAACTATTAATTAGTGTTTCAACAGGCGGTGTACTAATGTCTGCTGATACAGTTTCAATTATGATTGGTACACCCAATTTTGTATTTGCCGATACCACAAACAATCCGCTTACTCTGTGGACGATAGCTGGTTCACCGGTATCATCTCCTAAATGGGAAGCGACAACATCATCATTTTATTCTTCACCGAACTCTTACACCGACAGCAGAACCGGCAATTATGTTAACAATGCTACAGTAACTATGACTTTAACTAATACTGTTAACCTTACAGGAGTCTCTAATCCCAGATTAACTTTCTGGACAAAATATGCAATTGAAAATGACTGGGATTACGGACAGGTTGAGATATCAACAAACAATGGTACGACCTGGACAGCATTACAAGGTCAGTATACAAATCCCGGAACAGGAAGTTTCCAACCCAATGGTCAGCCGTTGTATGATGGCACAATGGCTAACTGGGTTAAAGAGGAGATATCTCTTTCATCTAACATAAACCAACAGGTAAAGTTGCGTTTTAAACTCCGTACTGATGGAAGTACTGTCGCAGACGGCTGGTATGTTGATGATGTTGCGATTGTTTACTACACGATTGTTCCGGTTGAATTAAGTTCTTTCACGGCATTATCAACAAAAGAAAGTATTGAACTTCAATGGCAGACATCAACAGAAAAAAATAATCAGGGATTTGAAATCCAGAAAAGTCAAACTTCAAACGTGAAAGGCCAAACGGATTGGAAGACAATCGGTTTTATTGAAGGTAACGGGACAACATCGGAACTACATAGCTATAGGTTTATAGATAATAATCCTGTGTTTGGAAAAAACTCATATCGGTTGAAGCAAATTGATTATGACGGAACGTATAAAGTTTATGGTCCGGTTGAGGCAGACTTTAATGTGCTAAGAGATTTTTCACTTGAGCAGAATTATCCGAATCCATTTAATCCGGTTACAAAAATTCGTTACACTGTTGGGGATGCAAATTATACTTCGCAGGTACGGGTACAGTTAACGGTTTATGACATACTTGGCAGAGTAGTAACTATTCTTGTTGATGAAAATAAATCAGCAGGTAATTATGATGTTGCGTTCAATGCAACTGACATTACAAGCGGGATTTATTATTATGAAATGAAAGCCGGTAACTTCATTCAAACAAAAAAAATGGTGGTACTAAAATGACTGGGTTAAAAAATGAAAACAAAAATAATTCTGCTGTTACTCATATTTGTAACAGAATATGGTCACTCTCAGTATTTTCAACTTAAACGGGAAGCACCAAATAGACCAGGCAAGGTACTGGAAACTGATGAGTTTATTTATGTTACTCAACTATATAGCAATACTACTCTTGAAGAATTAGACAAAATTTCCATTCAAAAATTTGATAAGAGTGGTAAACAGAATTCCGTTTTAACTGTAACGGGCAATAAAGGTGGGTTCGAATTTTTGACCACAAATGATAATTGTATAATGTTGATAATGACGGAAGGCGCACAGGAATCTCCTATTATCAAAGCAATTAAATATGACAAATACCTGAACGAAATTTGGGAGAAAGTAATACCAGCGGATAATCAGAAACTTTCGGCTGCATACAAAGATATTGATGGATCAATTTGCCTGGTTACTTATGATACGGATTACAAGTCTGTAATAAGAAAATTAAATAACGAGGCAGAACCTATCTGGCAATCAGAACAGATAAATGCTTATGTGAAAAGCATACACAAAATTAATGACTTTTATTTAGGATTTGCCAATCAGAGTTTTATCAAAATATCGAACACTTTTAACAAAGAATTTGAAATAAAATTTCCATACACAATACAGGATTTTGTTGTAACCGATAACAATGTTTTCATAAGCCCGAGATTTCGAAGAGTAATTTATAAATTCGATTTTAACGGTACTTTTATCGATTCAATAAATTTTTCTAACGTAGTTGAGCACCTAAGTAAAACTTCTGATAACTCACTACTTGTGACATTTGTGTCAAGTGAGGTCGTAAAGTATACTCCAGATGGAAATGTAGTTTGGGCAACAAATGGACCAAATAATACTACCCGGAAGATAAACAGAACATTTTCGCTCAAAGACAAGACCTTACTTTTTTGCATCGACACTTGGATTCCATATTATTTTAGGGCAACAGAAAATGGTTACTATAAATTTTTCGATTACTACGCTACATCTGAAAGTAATGGATATAATAATTCTGTTACTTTGCGTTGGTTCTCGACAAATATCGTAAAAGTTGATATTTCATATTTAGATTATTCCGATAATGAATTTTATTTCGCTAAAGAATATCAAACTGTATCGGGGGTAAACTCCTTCCAATGCGATATTCCTAAAAACCTGAAAAAAATTCTTATAAAAGATTCTGAATATCCGGACTTTGTACTTTCATACGGGTTTTCAGAACTTGAATTTGGTTATCCACACTTTGATTTTCTTTCAATAAATAATATCAGAATGTGGGTTGCAAATAATGGTACAGGATCACGGAATCCATATTATAATCAAATACATAACACGCTTATGACAACCTGGAAAAGTTTAAATGATTCGGTTAAAAGATTTATTTTTATGGATGGTTTGACGTGGGGTGGAATTGTAGATGGAATGATCAAAGTCAATGGTTCATGGTTCGAGTCAGGACTTAAGGCTGGAAACATAATCAATAAACAACCCGCTGATCCTTCAATTAGAAACTATTCACCTTTCAAAATCCGGAAAGGGTGGGAAAACTTAGCGGAGGGTATCGAAAAATCTAACTATAAATTTTGCTTTAGTAATTGGCCTGTAAATTTAGGTGCTGATTGGATAGACAAAAATGAAGACAAAATATTCTCAAGTGGAATTGATGAACCTTTATTTTTAGGAGATGAAGTTATTTATTATGTATCTAATGATCTTGATACTTCAAGAGTAAATTCTGTGACAGGTTGTGATCCTATAGGCCTTGAATTTCAAACAACACTATATGGTTTTGATAGTACAAATTTTCTTTCTGACGTTGTATTTAAAAAATATGTCGTAATTAATAAAAGTGAGAAAGAAATCAGGGATATGTATTTCTGTTATTTCTCAGATACAGATCTGGGAAATGCAGCAGACGATTACACAGGGTGTGATAGCTCATTGAATTTGGGATATATGTGGAACAGTGATAATTATGATGAGTGGGGTTTTGGTACAAACCCTCCGGCCGCTGGTCATATGATTGTACAGGGACCTATTGAGCCTTCCTATGAAAATGATAAAGCCAAATTCAGAGGTGAATGGATACCCGGTTTCAGGAATCTACCATTAACCACATTCGGACCAGACTGGAATATGGAAATTGATAACAATTATGAAGATGCACTGGGAATGTATAATTATATTTACAAAGGTTTAAACTATAATTCGAGGGTACCCTTAGATTATATAAATCCATACACTGGAGTTAAAACATTATTCCCTCTTTCCGGTGATCCTGAAAGTGGAACAGGATGGTATGAAGGGGACGGTTGGCCTGGAGGAGTGTATAGAGGAGAAAGGAAGTACTGGCTGACATCTGGTCCTTTTACAATGTCTCCCTCGGATACTCAAGAAGTAGTAATTGCAATCTTGGTTGCTCAAGGGTCATCACATCTTAATAGTGTAACAAAACTAAAAGAAAAAGCCAGGTTAGTTCAGAATTTTTATAATAATTTGTCTTATTCAAGAAATGTTAGCGAACGACCGACGACATTTAAACTGTTCCAAAATTATCCTAACCCATTTAATACTGGAACAATTATAAAATTTTCTTTAACAGAAAAATCGAATGTAAAGATTAAAGTCTTCGATATACTGGGAAGGGAAGTAAAAACTGTATTGAACGAGGATAAAGCGCCATGGACTTATGAGATTAAGTTTGATGCAAGTGATCTGGCTTCAGGTGTCTATCTTTATAGGTTGGAAGCCGGTAACTTCATTCAGACAAAAAAAATGATTTTATTGAAGTAACTTTTTCAGGTTATTAGTAATTTTAACTAAACAATTTATATAACAGGGAACCACATGAAAAAACTGTTGACACTTCTGATTGTAACAACTTTTGCGGTGATTACATTCTCCCAAAACTACAAACAGGTAAAAATATTTATCAATGATCCTTCGGATATAGAAAAACTTCAGAAAGCAGGAATGGAGTTTGACCATCATTACTTCACAAAAGACAATGCAGTAGATGTATTCGTTAGCGATAGTGATTATTCAAAACTTCTAACTACAAATTTCCGTTTCGAAGTAGTGATTGATGATTGGTATGCATACTACAACAATCGTCCGCAACTCACCGACGCAGAAAAAAATAATTTCATAGAACAGAGCAAACGCGAGATGAATGTAACGGGATTCGGTTACGGTTCAATGGGAGGCTTTTATACTCTTGCGGAAGTAATAGCAGAACTTGACAGTATGAAGATGCTCTATCCAAATCTTATCACAACCAAAGTATCGATAGGCAACACCATAGAGAACCGCCCGATGTATATGGTAAAGATATCAGACAATCCTGATACAGATGAAAATGAGCCTGAGATACTCTACACAGCACTCCACCACGCACGAGAACCACAGAGTATGATGCAGTTGATTTATTTTATGTATTACCTTCTTGAAAATTATAACACCGATCCATCTGTTCAATATCTCGTAAACAACCGCGAATTATACTTTATACCTGTATTAAATCCGGATGGATACGAGTACAACCGTTCAACAAATCCATCTGGCGGCGGAATGTGGCGTAAGAACAGACGCAATAACAGCGGCAGTTACGGAGTTGATCTTAACAGAAATTACGGACCAATGACTTACTGGAACGCTCCCAACGGAGGCTCAAGCACATCACCAAGCAGTGACACTTACAGAGGTACAGCACCGTTTTCAGAACCTGAAACAAATAACATCAAAAACTTTCTTGGTACAAGAAAAATTAAGAATGCACTTAACTATCACACATATGGCAATTGGCTGATTTTTCCTTACGGTGCACTAGGAACTGAAACACCGGATTCATTAATCTTTCGTGAATATGCCACTGATATGACATCCTATAATGGTTATGTATATGGCACTGATTTACAAACTGTAAATTACAGTACCAGGGGTGGCAGTGATGACTATTACTATGATGGGGATATTGTTCTTAACGGAGGAAAAATATTTTCAATGACACCTGAGGTAGGCAGCACAGGCTTCTGGCCAAGTCAGCCGGAGATATTTCCACTTGCTATTGAGAACGTTCTTCCAAATTTATACTATGCGTGGGTATCAGGTGAATATGTAAGTATGATAAACGGGAATTACAGTCAGCAGTACTTTAACCCCGGTGATAATGTACAGATGAACCCGGCATTTAAGAACAAAGGATTATCAACAGGATATAACATCACTGTAGAACTTACATCACTTAATGCTTATGCAACAGTAACAAACGGTACAGC
>JAEXTA010000042.1 GCA_023453665.1 Bacteroidota bacterium
CAAATTTTTTCCGAAGAGCTTACAACCGGAATAAGTATAAAGAAGATAACTGTGTCAACCGCAGGCATTGCACCAAAGATAAATGAACTTTCTGAAACAGGATTAAAAGTTAAACTCGCTTTTTCTCTTCACTCATGTTTTGAAGATATGCGAACTAAGATAATGCCGATAAATAAAAAGTATTCACTCAAGGAAAATATTGCTGCATTAAAAAATCACGTTAAGAAAACCGGAACAAGAGTTACCTTTGAATACGTGATGCTGAAGAATATCAACGATACGCAAAAAGATCTGAACGCTCTAGTAAAACTTTGTAAAGAAATTCCAAGTAAGGTTAATGTAATTCCTTTCAATTCACTTCAGCATATGAATCCATCCGGATTTTCCGCAGAGCTTGAACCAACTCCGCGCAAACGAATTAATGAATTTGTTGAAGGCTTAAGAGAAAAGGATGTGACAGTGATTGTCCGTTACACACAGGGAGAAGATATTGCAGCAGCGTGCGGACAGCTTGCTGTAAATTATAATTGATGTTCAAATGAAAAAACTTACTCACGACGAAATAGCCGCCAACCGAAGCACACTTGAAACAATTCACACAGTAAAAAAAATCCCGGTATATGTAGTTCTTAACAGCATAAGAAGCACATACAATGTTGGTTCAATTTTCAGAACTTCTGACGGAGTGATGATTGAAAAATTATTTTTATGCGGATACACTCCTCATCCGCCGATAAAAGAAATTGTCAGTTCGAACGATCCGAAGGCGAAGAGAGAGAAATCACAGAGTACTGATAGTAAAAGAGATTCCTCACCGGCTGAAGCCGGATTCGGAATGACAGATGAAACTGAAAATCTTAATCCTGTCATTTCGATGGCATCGCCAGAGAAATCTCTAAAGTCTGCTGGTAACAAAGAAGTTTTAAAAACAGCTCTTGGTGCAACTGAAAGTGTTATGTGGAAATATGTAAAAGATGCAAAGGAAGTTATTCTGAAACTAAAGGGTGAAGGAATAAAAATCTGTGCACTTGAACAGACAAGTAAAAGTATCGCATACAACGAAGTGACAAAAAATGATTTCCCATTGTGTTTAATTGTCGGCAATGAAATAGGTGGTGTATCACAGGATTTGATTGACTTATGTGATTTCTCAATCGAAATTCCTCAGTACGGAATTAAGCAATCATTAAACGTTGCAGTTGCTTATGGTATAGCAGTGTTCGAGTTGAGAAAGATATATGATCAAGATTAGTTAAATCATTTGCCGACTGAAGACTGAGAACTGCAGACTTCTCCGTCACCTTCCAGTAAAAAACTCTTCACCGTTATCCTTTGTATGAATTGCCAGCAAATTTGCCCTGACCATTTTTACCAATGTTCGTGATGCCCTTCTCTCTGAAATGTTTACAAGCTCGCTTAATTGTTTGACTGAAATGGTTTCATTCTTTGAAAGATATTCGAACACACTTTTTTCAAGCTGACCAAGAGAATATTTTTTAAGATTCATCTGTCCGGTATTAGCGCGCATAATACGGATCATTTCTTTGCTCGCCTGTATACTTTTGTCATTCACCCTTATCGGGACAATTGCATTGTTGATGTCGAAGTCGATATAATCCTGCAGTCTGTGCGGTTTATTATCAGATTCCGGTACGGATGCAATAACCAATTCTTTGCCGTAAAGTTCAATGTACTCAATTTCATATTCGATAGGAGGTTCGCACAATTGTTTCGCTGCCTGTGTGACTAACTCCGCTTCTGACTTTTCACTTTCTACTCCGACAATTTCTTTATCATCATCAACACCAAAGATGATGTAACCGCCTTTTGTATTTGCAAATGCAAGCATCTCACGCGCAATTTTTTCCGGCGAAGAAAATTTGCGTTTAAATTCGCATTGAAGGTTTTCACCTTCTTCTATTAAATCAAGAAGATCTCTTCGTTTCATTTTTCAGAAGTTAAGTTGTACATCATTCATTCTTCCGCGAATTAATGATGCACGTCTTAATACATAACCTGAGTTTGTGTTTGGTTTGTGTCTAAGCGGACTTGGAATAACTGCAGCAAGTCTTGAACATTCGTTTACAGTTAGTTTATCCGGGTCTTTATCAAAATATTCGGATGCTGCTCTATCAATTCCAAAGATTCCATCTCCCCATTCTACTGCGTTGATATAATTTTCCAGTATAGCTTTTTTGGGAAGTTCTTTTTCCATTCTGAACGTGATTAAAAATTCCTTAGCCTTACGAAGTATGCTTTTGTTGGTTGTAAGATATAAATTTTTTGCAAGCTGCATTGTTATTGTACTTGCGCCTCGTGCTGACCGTCCTCTTCTTTTATTCACCTTCAGACTTGTTTTAAGTTCTTTCCAGTCAATTCCTTTATGAATAAAAAATTTTCCGTCTTCGATTGAAATAATTGATTTGAGTATTGCGGGATTTACAGACCCAATTCCTGCCCAGGACTGTGACGGATAGTACAACATATAGTGCTCTATTGCTCGCTGTTCCATCAGTGAAGTTATTCTGAAAGTATTGTATTCAAGAACAGGAATCTGAAAAGACGGTATGCTTAGATAACCAACTACTACAAAATAAACTAAAATAGATTTTATCCGGTGAGTTTTAAAGTAATTTAATACTCTGTTGAAGTAGAAAGCTATTTCAAGTTCAGCAGGATACATTTAAGTTTGAAGCGATAATTTTGAGTATCTGTTAAGAGGGATTGATAATTAGATTTTTTATATAAAGTCTGTCTGAAAGAATCCTTCCATTATAAAAATCTTCCCTGAGCAAAAATGCAGAATAGCTTTTTTCTTCACCGTCATCACCGGTACCTTCTTCCTCTTTTTTTCCTTCTTTTTCAGGATCAGATATCTCTTCAGGTTTTTCTTCAATCACATCGGGATTAAGATTATTTAACGAATCAAGTTTTGCTTCTTCAGTCTGAACAGGAGTAATCATCTTTAATGAGTCTGCTTTAATGGAATCTGCAATCTGCTGCTCTATTAATCTTAATGAATCTTCAATTGCTCTTTTTATTCTTTCTTTTTCCTGTTTATAAAAATTTAATTTCGGTTTTATTGCCCCGGCATAAACCGAAGTCGGATACTTCACAAGTATAGTATCATAAATAACTGCAGCCGAATCGGGTTTAAATAAATGATTTTCTAAAATCCAACCGGAAGCATATAAAGCTTTTGGTGCAAATGTAGAAGCCGGATAGTTATTATAAATATTAATAAACTTATCGATTGATTCAGTAAAACTGCTGTCAGATAATTTTGCTTCTGCATCAGCATAAAGTTGTTTGGCTGGATCAAATTCTAGATCGATCAACGGTTTATTCAACTGGTTTGCGGCTGCATTTACAATAGATTCATTTTTATAATTTTCATAAATCTCGCTGAATAAACTATCCGCGGTACTTTTCTGTTCACGGGTAAGATAGTAAGTCCCAAGTGCATACAATGTTCCTGCCTGGTATTGTGTGCCCGGGTATTCTGACAAAATTTTGTTATAACAAATATATGCAGAATCACTTCTGTGTAACTCTGTAAGAAACAGATTACCAAGCTCAAGCTGGTCTTTGGCGATCAGCGTTTTTACCGAATCTTCGGGAATGTTTGGTTTTAACGGTCTGTTCAATTTTGGTCTGTCAGAAACCTGTGTTGTACCCGTGGTCGGTTTTGTTTCATCTCCCTGCCGCCTGTCATCTCCCCGTTTTACAACAGGAGGTTCTAATTTAGTTGAATCGACTGCAAGGTTTTTAATAAGTGTGGAATCCGTCCTGAGCGAATCAATTTTTGTACTGTCTATTGCAGTCGTATCACCGGGCATAAAATCAGTAGGAAGTTTGAACAGATGTGAAACATCAACGTTTTTAAGTGAGTCTGCTACGTAAGCAAGTGAGTCCTGAACATAAGCCAAAGAATCTTTAGTAAACTCATCCGGATTATTCAGATAAAACAATTTTTTTTCGTTTGAATCGATTGAGGATCTTAACAGAGCATACTTTTTAAAAAGTTTGGATTTATCCAATGCCAGTGGTTTATACTCATCAGTTATAGCCGAGGATGAGGCGCGTGTATAGTAAGATGATGCGCTGTCGTAATTATTATAATGATTTTCATATATCTCGCCAATCATATATCGCGCCGTACCCGATGTCGTCAGGTTAGTGTAGGTAGTATCAACAACAGTAAGTTTCTCAACCGCTTCATCAACCCTGTCTAATTCGTAAAGTGTAATTCCTGTTTCAAGATCGATAATATCAAACGCCTGCGAGTATTTGTCTTCATCTCTCATACTTTCAAAGATTTCCAAGGCTTTTTCCTTTTCACCACCTTCACGAAGCGCCATTGCAAGCTGTATATTAGCATCCTGTTCAATATCATAAGAAGGTGAATAATCAAAAACTTTTGAAAAAGAATTTATTGCATTTTCAATTTCATTCTCTATGATATATAGTTTGCCTGCCTGGTAAACTATCTCAGCGTTAACGATATCATCATCAGAAACTTCAAGGAACTCATTCAATAATGTCAATGCCGCCTGGTTATTTTCCTTTGAGATGTAGTAAACTATTTCTTCCACATAAGATTCTTTAATAATCTCGTTTTCGTCTTCTTCAATAGCTTTTGCACGTACTGACTTAAGCGTGTTTATTCCTGTATTTTCTTCTCTTAATTTCATCTGGCATTTACCGATCCAGAGTTCTGTCTCAAGCAGAAGATCACTTTCCGGCTGTGTAGCAAGAAGTTCCTGGAATTTCCTGATTCCCTTCAGATAATTTTTCTGATAATAAAAACTCTTGCCTATAATCAATAATGCGTCATCAACATAATCCGATTCGGACCCGAACTGAAGAATACGTGAACATTTTTCAATAACCTTATTCAGGTTGGTGTTTGCACCTCCTGGAATAACAAGTTCGGTTGTAGCAAACAAATCACGTTTCTGTTCTTTGATCAGAGTTTCTGCTTCGGCAAAAAGTTCTTTTGTGTTGTAATAAACATTAAAGTATGTGGTAAAGTTCGTCCAGAGGCTGCACCCGCTGAAGAATAATAGAAGAAGAATGAATGAATACTTTTTCAATTTTAACCGTTTAATATTTTTATTGTCAAAGCTATAAATCTGTCAATGAAAGCAAAAGTCAAAATAAATTACAGAGCAGCTTTTCCTGATTCTTCGGTTCGTATGCGGATAACATCACTAATATCGGATATAAATATTTTACCATCACCAACCTGACCGGTTTTCGCTGTCTTCAAAATTGCATCAACTACTTTTTCAACTTTGTTAGCTTCGACTACGACTTCAATTTTTATTTTGGGGATAAACTCAATCCGGTATTCACTTCCCCTGTAAGTTTCTGTGTGACCTTTTTGCCTTCCGTAACCGCGTACTTCAGTAATCGTAAGACCTTTTATACCTTCTTCAATAAGTGCTTCTTTAACTTCATCGAGTTTAAAGGGTCGTATAATTGCTTCAATTTTTTTCATCTGTTTACCCTCTTACTTTCCATGACAGTTTTTATATTTTTTACCTGAACCGCAGGGACACGGATCATTACGTCCTACTTTTTCCTCAACTTTAATTGGTTGGGCTTTACCTGCAACTTCCGGACTACCTTCACTACGATTTGTTGAAAGTCCAATATTGGTTGCACTCTGTTTACTTTCCATTATTCTGCCGGATGAAGGTTTGCGTCTCGATTGAATTTGTTCCGGCGCCTGCGGGAAGAATTTAAATGTAAAAGAAACTATTTCATTTCTAACATGTTCAAGTAATTGAACAAAAAGTTTGAATGCTTCAGCTTTGTATTCAACTAAAGGATCTTTCTGACCATAGGCGCGTAAACCAATACCTTCTTTAAGGTCATCCATTTCACGAAGGTGTTCTTTCCATTTATGGTCGATTACACTTAACGTTGCATAACGTTCGAGCCTTGCCATTAATTCCGAGCCAAGCATTTCTTCTTTTTTCTGATAGAATGTTCTTGCTGATTCTAAAATTCTGTCTCTTACTCCGTCTTTACCAAGCGATTCAAATTCCTCTGCTTTCAAATCAACTTCAATTAATAAACTATGAAGAACTTCTTCTTTAATAGTATCAACAAGTACATCATCAAAGTTTTTTTCAACAAGTTCGGTAACGTATTCTTCAAGAAGTACAAATATTTCACTCTTAAGTCTGTCGCCCTGCAATGCTTTTTGTCTTCTTGAATAAATAACTTCTCTCTGCTGGTTCATTGTATCATCATATTCAAGAAGTCTTTTTCTTATTGCAAAGTTATTCTCTTCAACTTTCTTTTGTGCGCGTTCTACTGATTTTGTAATAAGCGGATGTTGAATTACTTCACCTTCTTTAAGACCCATTCTTTCCATAACAGATG